>NZ_CP007441.1:630847-946271 GCF_000590475.1 Stutzerimonas stutzeri
CCGTCTAATACACCACTGTAGAAACCCAAATTCTTCAATCGAGACTGCCTGCCAAGAACGTCATTAGCAGGGGCTTGCTTATTTATGTCGAGTTCCCATGTCCATGTCTGATGCTCAGGCCCGAACGGATAGAACGTCATAGTGGCTTTTTTGGCTCCATCCGGAAGCGGTTGATCAACATATCCGCCCTCGGCAGTGGTTCCTCTGTGTTCAATCCCGTCCACGTTCAATACGTATGGCTGACCAGCTATGCCTTCCTTCTCAAATGGCCGCTTGAGCTGTACTCGCAATCGGTTGCCTAGCTCGCTGGTAGGTTCGGAGGCAGCCAAGTTGCCGGCTGCCTGCTTGAGCACGTCTCCCGCCTCGTCCTTTTCCGCCGCGCCAGGCAGCACTGGCGGTTTGATCTTGGTTCCTGAGCCCTTACCTAGTGCACCGCCGGCGTTGATCTTGACCAGCGGGCCGGAAATGGTAATGCCGCTGGGGTCGAGCTTGATGAAGCTGCCGCCGGCGTGGAGGGTGAGTTCGATGCCGGCTTCGATGACCATTTTCTGGCCGGACTTGAGGTGTATCTCACGGCCGGCTTTGGCCAGTTGGGCGGTGCCGAGCTTGATGTGTTGGGTCTGGCCGATGGTGAGGTGGTCGTCGGGTTTGATTTCCACCTTGCGGTCAGTTCTGACGATCAGGTGTTCTTCGGCGTGCAGCTCGGTGAAGCTGTTGGCCTCGACGGTATCGTGGCGTTCGTGGCCGACACGGATTTTCTGGTCGTGCTGGACGTTTTCGTCCCAGTCGCGCTGGGCGTGGATGTAAATCTGCTCGGCGCCTTTGCGGTCCTCAATGCGCAGCTCGTTATAGCCGCTACCGCCCGGTGAGCTCAGGGTTTTGAAGACGCTCCGGGTTTTGTTCGCCGGCAGGTCGTAAGGGACCTGATGCTCGGCATGATAGAGACAGCCGGTCACCAAGGGTCGGTCCGGGTCAGCTTCCAGAAAGGTGACCAATACTTCCATGCCGACGCGTGGAATGGCGATACCGCCGTAGCCATCTCCGGCCCAGCTGTTGGATACGCGTAGCCAGCAACTGGTCTTGTCATCCGCTTGGCCGTCGCGGTCCCAAAAAAACTGCACCTTGATTCGACCGTACTCATCGCAGTGGATCTCCTCGCCGGCGGGGCCGGTGACGACTGCGGTCTGGGCACCGAGTACGCGGGGCTTGGGGTGGCTCAAAGCGGGCCGGAACGGAACGTCCCATGGGGTTGCGAAAAAACGGTTGCGGTAGCCTTGAGTGAAACGATTTTCCGTAGAGCTCAGTCCTTCTTCCGGTTGAGTCGTGTGGGTGTGCCCGTGCTGATTTGAACTATTGGCAATCGACTCCTCCAACACCTGCGGCTGTTTACCCTCGTGAAATACCTCAGTCAGCAGCCAGAGGTCGTTCCATTCCCGTCGAGGATGGTCGGAAATTTCCAGCAGATGACCGCTGGCCAGCGTGGACTGGTCGCTTCGGCCTTCAGCCCGCCGATAATCGAAACGGTGGCGTTCTAAGGCACGCTGAGATAGATGCTTGCCGCGGGTGCGATCCGTGAAGCGCCCTGGGTAATCGTAATCTTCTAGCTCAGATCCTGATGCGCTCTGCTGTTCGGAGCCCTTGTGGCCGGCCTCCATCACCAGACGCGGCTGCTCGAAGTCGTAGTCACGCCGGCTGACGCGATTGGTGCGGGTCTCCAGGCGCACGGCAAAGCGCTTGATTACCGGCTCGTCGGCGATCAGCCCGCTGTCCTGTAGGTACGCGGTGGGTTGGCCGAGTTTGGGAAAGCTCGTCTGGTCGTCCCCAAACACCAGCACGTGGCCGCGCTCACTGTGCTCGAAGTGATAGTGGATACCCTCTTCTTCGCACAGGCGCTGAACGAAATGCAGATCGGTCTCGCTGTACTGCACGCAGTAGTTGCGTTCCGGATAGACCAGCGGGCCCAACTGAAACCGATAGGCATTGGCCTGAATGCCGTGCCCCTCAAGCACCTGGACGATGATTTGCGGCACGCTTAGATGTTGGAAGATGCGCTGATCGGTACGGTGCGCCAGATAGGCTAGCTGCGGGACGATGGTCAATCGGTAACGGGTTAGGCGCTTACCGGATTCGCCCTGAGCGACGCGATGAATCAATCCGTGAATGCCATTGCCTGCTGGAGAGAACGTCAGGAATGCTGGCCTGTGCAACAGGCTCTGCAAGTCCCAATCAGGGCGTTCGCTGATCAACTCAAGGTCGAAGCGATAGGCCTGGCTGATGGCTTCGCAACCGGTAAACGCAAGTACCTGCAGGTCGTGCTCCACGCCTTCGATGGTGAGGCTGAAGTGGGTGTCGTTGGCCGCGTTGAACATGGCGCTTCCTTGTTTCCTATGTCATCCATGGGTGCGCCCGAACCAGCGCTGCAGGCGGCGAGGTGCGGGGCGGCGGAAAATTTCCAATAGTTGAGTCAAGCTCGCCGTGCGGTCAGCGATATCGAATGCCAGCGCCGAGCGCAGCACTGGCCAGCCATGCATCAGATTCGGTGGACACCGCAGCTCTTTCTCCAGGGCCATAGCTTTGGCCTGCTTGGCGCTCAGCCGGCGGAACGGGTGCATGCCGCTCGCAAGTTCGAATAGCAGACACGCAAGGGCGTAAATGTCGCTGACTGAGGAAGGCTCGGCGCCTTCCAGCAGTTCTGGTGCCGCGTAGCGGGTCGTCCATGCCTTGAAACGATTACGAGAGAGGCGCGGCAGCTTCTTCAAAACGTCCTCGAGTGGCTGGCCGAGGCCGTAGTCGAACAAGCGCAACCCGTCCTCTGCCAGTATCACGTTGCTTGGTTTGATGTCGCCGTGGATCACGCCGTGACTATGGGAGTAGGCCAACGCTTCGATCAGCGGCAGGGCGATTCCGCGCAGCTCGTCCCAGGCGAGGCCATCAGGGCGCTCGCTGAGCAACTGGTCGAGGGTCGGCCCCTTGAGCAATTCGAGGGTGATAAAGGCACGGTGGCTGGCCGTGTCCACATCGAAGCCGAACAGCCGTACGACATGGCGATGGTTCAGCCGTGCGGTTAGGGCGAACTCGGTGTAGAGCAGCGCATGGGCGTCGGGGTACTCGGCGAAATCATCGTTCAGAGTTTTGAGCGCGACGTAGGGTTCCGGGTCGCCGAACTGTTCACGTAACAGGTCCCGGGCGCGGTAGACGGCGCCCATGCCGCCGACGCCGAGCAGCCGTTCAATTCGATAGCGACCGCCTAATACCTGCGGCAACTCGCCGGTATGGATGGTCGAAGACGACGAAGCGCCTGGCGCGGCAGTCGTGGAGGCGAAGGCGAAGTAGGTCAGGTCCGAAGCCGGTTCGGCAAATAGAAACGCCTTCATCGGCGTACCACCACTGCGCTGAGGTTGTCCCGCGCCGGACCGTCCATGGCCAGGTCGAACAGCCGTTGCAGCGCAAGCGTCGTCGATGTCGAGTTGAGCGCTGCACCCAGTGCGTCCGGCGACAGGCTTTGGTAGAGCCCGTCGCTGCACAGCAGCAGGGTATCGCCTGAATAGACCTCGAACTCGAGAATATCCAGCACCAGTTGCTCATTTGCACCGATAGCGCGAGTGAGCGCATGGGCCGCGGGGCGACGTGCGGCCTCCCACGGGCTTAGGTTCTGTTTGTCGATCAGTTGCTGCAGCAGCGAATGGTCACGTGAGAGCTGGTAAAGACGACCGCCACGCCATAGGTAGCAGCGGCTGTCGCCGGCCCAGACGCACGCGGCTCGATTGCCTTCCATCAACAACGCAACCACCGTACTGCCGATCACCGGGTCGGGGCGGTCGGCAGTGATCGTCAGTTCTTGGCTGAGTCTGCGGTTGAGGTCGTGCAGGCAGCGACGCAGGTTGGCCAGGCGTTCGGTCAGGTTACCTTTCGGCAGCTCGGCCAACTGCTCGACGATCAACCGGCTAGCCAGAGCGCCGTTGTGGTGGCCACCCATACCATCGGCGACCACCCACAAGCCTTGCTCGGGGAGGTCGAGAAAGGCGTCTTCATTGCGTGCGCGAACCTTCCCGGTGTCGGTTCGCGCGGCGCTACACCAGCCGTGGGTCAGGCTTGCAGTGCTCATCACAGGCTTGCCGGCAGCTTGAAGTCACGCAGCAAGGCGATGTCGAACGGGTTGGGCGAGCGCTGGCTGTGCAACAGGTAGTTGGCGTGACGTCCGCCCAGATTGGCCTTGAGCATGAGCACGTCGCGGCCGCTGTGGTAGTCCACCTGCATCAGATCCAGCAGGCGGAACAGTGACCAAGGGCCGGTGTTCTTCTCGATCCCGACACGATGCCCGCCGAGCTCTTCGACCACTAGACTGGTGCGACCGTCCTCGGCGTCGGTAGGCCAGCTGAAGGCGGTCTGGACGATCGGGCCGTGGCGGTATTCCATTTGCTGATTGCCGAAGCGGAAGTCGGCGCGGCCCAGGCTCGAATCCAGCGAGTAGGGCTCTAGCTTGAAGCGGATCTGAGGCTCGTTCGGGTTCTCGGCGAAGAAGCTGCGACGGATCGTTTGCGCATGGCCCATCTGGGCTAAGAACTCGCGCGACAGCGGCAAGCCACGGCCATCGACACGACGTAGCTGGTATCGATCAGCGCTGCCGCTGACGAAAGGTTTGAGGTAATGATCGAAGAAGCCGTCGGCAACACCCTGCGCCTTGAAGAACTCGCGGAAGTCAGCAATGGCAACATCACTTTCGCTATGGGCGCTGAACGGATAGCGTTGGCGAAGCGAGCCTTTGTAGAACGCGTACAACTCGCTCCGATAGCGCTGGTTGAGATAGTGGTAGGCGTCGTTCAGAACCACCGTCCAGCTGTCTTCTGCGAGCAGTCCGAGCCAGTTACCGATCGGCTGCGGCAGGCGGGCGGCGCTGGCGCGAAGCTGATTGATCGCATCCCGCTGGCCACCCATGCGCGCCTTGGCCAACTCGAAGGCCGCTTGATCCGGTGCGCTGGCGTGGGCCAGGCCGGCCAATTGCAGTTGCAGCGCATCGAGAGCTTGCAGCGTCGGAACCAACTCGGCGCTGGCACCGGCGTTGTCGTCGAGCAGCCGGTGCAAGGATTCGAAGCGACGCTCCAAAGCCTTGCGCGCTGTGTCCGGCAGGCTATTGGCCAGTGCAGCCTGGGCCTGCTCCGCAGCGGAGGAGGCCAACTTGGCGGCCTTGCCCAGTTTTCCATTGGCACCTTTTAGCGTCTCGGCGCCCTTCGCGGCGTCGCCAGCGGCGTCGGCTACACCGGCAAAGCGGGTGTTGTCGCGTACTTCGACCAGCAATTGCAGCAGCGGCGAATTGGCAGCGCTCAGCCCACTGAGGAGGATCGCGCCCTGGGCGGCGTCGGCAATCGGCTCCAGCGTCAGTTGGGTAACCGCTTCGCTCCAATAGTTGGCATAGTCACGGAAATAGAGCTGTTCCATCTCGACCATCAGGTGGCTCAGGTCCTTGAGGCTCAGGCTGTCGCCCTCGCCGAGCACCCAGTTATCGCGCAGGATGTCGCGCACCAGGTCGCTGCCCTGCGCAACGTAGAACTTCTGATAGCCATCTTGAGTGTAGAGGCCGGGGATGGCGTAGTCGCTGCCGTTGAACAACGCACCCTGAGGTCCGAGACGTTGGCTGAATCGGTAGTTGGGCAAGCTGCGGGCCTGGTCGCGCAGCATCCGGTAGACCACGTTGGCCAGAGACTCGCTGCGCAGCACCTGGCGCGCTTCGGCGACCAGCCGCTCGTTGAGCGGGTAGGGCGTGAAGTGTTCATTGAGCAGCCGGTCGAAATGCGTTAGCAGCCCGTTCTGCGCCACAGCGTTACCCGCATAGCGCAGCGACCAGTCCGCTGCCAGCCATTCTTTGAGGAAGCCAGTATCGCGGCGTTGTTCCAGGTTGAGCATGAGATAGGCGCGCAGGCTGCCGAGCAGGCGCTCGCGGTCGCTGAGGTTGGCACGGATCTGGGCTTCTAGCTGGCGAGCGACGCGGGGCAGCAGCAAGCTTTCCAGTTCGCCGCGATAGGCCTGATGTAGGGTTGGATCGACCTGCTCGCCCTGATAGAGCCCGCCGCGCTGCAGATAGGGCACCTTGGCTTTGTCCGGGAACACCTGTGTGGCGGCGAAGCTTGTGTCCAGTGCTTTGAGCGTGCGCAGTGCTTCGTCTTCGGTGCTGATGTCCTGATGTTGGCGGCCCAGCTGGTCAGCGAGGTAGCGCAGTTGCTCGAGTCGTTCGTGATTGCCCGAGAAACCGTTGGCCCAGAGCGTCCCGAACAGCGCGAGACAGGCGAAGCTTGCGGCGTACAGGGCACGTTGGCCCCAGTCGATGCGGCGCACTTCCTTCTGGTCTAACCCGGCAAGGTCGGCTTCGGGGAAGATCACGCGGCTTAGCAGGTGATTGATGAAGCGTGCCCGACCGCTGCGGAAGGTTGGCAGCGCGCTGCTGGAAAGGCCCAGGTTGCGGCCGATGCTGCTGGTCAGCGGATCGAGGTCACCCTGCAGCTGTGGCGCGCTGGTCAGGTAGAAACCGCGCAGCTGGCTGGCCCGCTGATAGCGATTGCCGGAGAACGCCAGCTCGACGAACAGGCAAAGGCGCTCGCCGATCTGGCCAAGCTGGTGAGGGAAGTCGAGGATGCGGCCACGGCGCTGGGTATCGCGTTCCTGATGCATGCGCAGGATGACCTGGCTATTGAGCCGGCGCAGCAGTTCCTCGAATTCGCTCCGTACCACGGTGACGTCTGTGCCGTCCTGCTCCCTGCGGAAGCTGGCGCCCAGCACCTGATCGCTTTCCTCGCGCGAGAGCTGATCGAAGAACTCGTCGAAGCCAAGCACCTTGTCCGCTTTACTTAGTACCAGATAAACCGGTACGTCGGCGCCCAGGCGCTGGTGAATTTCATGTAAACGTTGACGGCTCTGGCGTGCCAGCGTCTCGAGCTCCAGTTCGCTCGCGTGCAGCAGCTGCTCGACTGGGATATTTATCAGTACGCCATTGAGTGGCCGTGCACGGCGGCGGCGCAGCAGGCCAAGCAATGTATTCCAGGCTTTGCCGTCGACCCCCGAGTCCGGCTGAGTCAGGTATCGGCCGGCGGTATCGATCAGCACGGCGTGGTCGGCGAAGTACCAGTCAGCGTAGCGCGTACCTGCAACATCCTTGGTCAGGCGCTGATTTTCACCGCGGTTGAGCGGGAAGTCCAAGCCGGAAAAGTCCAGCAGTGAGGTTTTGCCGCTGCCATGCGGGCCGAGCAATAGATACCAGGGCAGGTCGTTTCGCCATTTCTCACTGCGCCCACGATACAGGCTCGAACTCTTGAGCGTACGCATGGCGTCCCGGTAGCGCTGGCGCAGTATGCCTTGCTCTTCGCTGACCAGGCCCTCGCGGCGCAGGCGCTCCTGCGCCTCATCGTCGCTGGCTTCGGCCTGCTTGCGGCGAGTGCTACGCCAGCTGGCGAACACAATGAAAAGACCCCAGAGCAGGCACAGGCCGGCAATGGTCAGCAGGCGGCTGGTGGATGACTCCCAGAACTTGTAGTCGTCCACCGCCAGCAGCGGCCCGACGAACCACACCAGTAGAGCCAACACCAGCAAGACGCAAAGGCTCCATACCCAGGTCTTGCGGAAAAACGCGGCAAGCTTGCCGAAAAAAACCTTCATGGCATTACGTCCTTGTTACGGCTTGGGCTCGACCTGAACGGTCGGATCAACGGATTGGTACGGCTGCAGCACGCTATCGCGGTGCTCGCCCAGTACCCAGGCGAAGCCTGCGTACAGCATCCCTAGGCAAATTAGCGTGAACAGCGCGACCATCCACCACGGCACGATGCGCACCAGACGACGACGCGTGTCGCGCAGGCCCTGCCAGTGCGGCGAGACCTCCCGCGGTACGTCGCCGCGCAGTTGGCGAATCTGCCGGTAGAGGCTGTCGCGCACCGCTTCGAGCTCGAGCATGCCGCGTGGCATGACCCGGTACTTGCCTTCGAAACCGAGTGACAGGCAGAGATACATCAGTTCCAGCATCGGCAGGTGCTTGACCGGGTTGCGCGAGAGGCGCTCGAGCAGCTGGAAGAACTTCTCGCCTCCGAAGGTCTCGTTGTGAAATGAGGACAGCAGGCTCATCTGCGACCATTCGCTCTCGTTGCCCCAGGGCGTGGTCACCACGGCCTCGTCGATCGCCGTGCACAGCACGTAACGGGCGGCCATCACCTGGCTGCTCTCGGCGCCGTCGTGCAGGGCGCGGTGCTCAAATAGTTTGAGTTCGCCGGACAGGCGCTGGTTGAGGGCGCGCAGGTCTTCGCCTTCAAAGCTGTGCTTGAGCCGCACCACTTCCGAGAGCAGCGAGGAAGCGGCCGCGACCAGTGGGTTGAGGCTGATGTTGAAGGTTTCGGCCGGGCGCAAGCGCGCGGCATAGATCATCCGCTCCTCGAGCTGCTCGAATTTGGGTGGCGCGCTGAAGTCGGTCAGCGGGCTCTGTGCCGGGGCGTCACCGTGGCGGTTGAGGATGACCGTCTTGTCGTCCTGTGCGTAGTCCATTTCTCTGATCATGCCGGTCAGTTCCTGATCGCCCAGAATTTCAACTCAAGCCCGGTGAATTCGCCGGACACATGGAATGCGAAGCCACCGGAACGCTCCAGTTGCGCCAGTTCCTCGGAGTTGAGCTCCAAGGCGAAATAAGTCTTGCCGGAATGGAACGGAATCTGCCGCGGCGCCACCGGCAGCGGTTTGACCTTGATCCCAGGCAGGTGCAGGTTGACCAGTTGGCGGATGCGTTCGACGGGACCGACCTTGAGGTGAGCCGGCAGGCGCGTGCGCAGCTCTTCGGAGTCGCATTGAGCGCTAGCAGCGAGCACGAACGAGGCGCTGCCGAGCAGCTTGTGGTCGTGCAGCGGCGAAACCTGGATGCCGTATTGACGCTGTTGCAGCAACAGCTCGATGGCGTGTTGCTCAAGCACCATCGACAATACCTGGCGGATCGCATCCATCAGTTTGCGGAACGACAGCCCCTGGTCGTTGTGCAGATAGCGGCCATCCAGCCGCGGGCGTTTGGTCTCGCTGGAAAATGTCGCGAGTTCGCCGAGCAATCCCAGCAGCTCACGGTAGATATGCTCGGGATGCACCCGATCAATACCCATGGTGTGGCGCAGCACGGGTTCGTAGCGGTTGATCAGCTGCAGCATCATGAAGTCGCCGACTTCGGCGCCGCCCACCTTTCCGGTCGCGCGAATCCGCTCGGCCAGGATGTCGCCGCGATGGCCGAGCATGCTGATTACTTCCTTCAGGCAGGACAGCAGATAGCCAGACGCCTGAAAGTCGACGAAGGTCGGAATGTACTCGGGGTCGAGGCTGATCACCCCGTCCGGCGTGGTGTCGAGGATGTCGCATAGCTTGAGCTTCACATAGGCCTGATCGCTCTGCTGCTCACCCAGCAACAGCCGAAAGTCCGGCCGGCCGGTGCTCACCTGGCTGCTGCTGCTGTCGCCTGCGTTGGAATCGGTGACATCTTCATCGAATGCGGTGTAGCGCGCCAACACATCCTTTTGCTCCGGGCGTCGGCTTTCGATGTGGTTACCGGTTACCAATGGCAGCGCCAGGTACACCGGGGTGTTGCCGGTGTTGGGCGGTACGTCCAGCGCCAGTGGATCACGCTCGGTGCCGATCTCGAACAGGCTGCCATCAGGAAGCAGACCGCTGGCCTGACTAAGTACCAGCTTGCCCATGTTGAGGAACTGGCGGTCAATCTCCAGCCCAAAAAAACCCCAAGCGTAGTGGCCCAATTTTTGGGTCCGCAGCTTGAGCTGCGCGTCGTAATAGCGGTCGCTCTGCTGGAAGTGCTGCGGACGTAGCAGCATGCCCTCCTGCCAGATCACTTTGTTCATGCTCATCGATCAATTCCTCTTTGCGAGCGGATCGATGGCTTGAATGCCGTGCTCGTCGAGACCCAGCTCGATGCGGTTCTGCGCCTTGTGCTCCAGGGGAATAACGAAACGCCAATTGGATTCGGGCAAGTCTCGGTAGGCGGCCAGCACGCCGACGTAGCGGCTGCCTTCCTGAACGAACAGCTTCAGGTCACGCTGCTCGCCTGGACGCAGTTCCATCTCTTCCTGAATTACCAGGTCAGGGGACAGGGACTCCTTGGGGCGTTGGTAGAGCGAGAAGAAATCGGCGTTCTCGAAGGCTACGGGGTGCTTGAGCTCGATTAGCCGGATCACGATGGGCGAGGGGCGGCCGTTGAGGTCGGGGTTGAGTCTGTCGCTACCTTGTAGCGACAGGTCCAGCTTGGTCAGATCGGAGTTGGGCGAGAACGCCGAACATCCGCCGAGCAGAGCCAGCGCCGCGATCAGCGCGGCGGGGAGAAAGCGAGACATGAGCATCATCCTTGAAGGTCGGTGTTGAGCGTGGCGATCAGGCGTACCTGTTCCTCGTACGTCTGGGCGAAATCGCGGGCGAATAGCCGTTCGCTCCAATCTTCATCGCGCTGCATGGCCAGGTGCAGGCGCTTGTAGGCGCGCCAGCGATTTCCTGCGGTGGAAATCAGTGGCTTGTTGTCACGCTCGAAGCGCAATGCCAACTGGTCTGGGGAGAATTGCTCGAGCATGCTTTTGATGGCGACGCGGCTGGCGGCCAACATTGCCACCTGGTGTGCCTGCAAGTCGCGATAGGCGCGCCCCACGGCCTGCTCGGCTGGCAGCTGACCCGCTTTGCCGCCGCGTAGCAATAGCTTCAGCGCTTCGCCACTGTCGATACTGTGCTTGAGGGGGTTGTTGCCGGCGCTCTGTACGGTAGTAAGCGACAGGCGCATCTCGTTTTTCAGTTCGCCACGGGTGCGCAGTGTCTGCTGCAATCCGCCGACGCTTTGCTTGAGCAGGATTGCGGCCTTGAGCGCCAGGGCCTGGCGGGCCTTCTCGTCTAGGTCGTCCAGGCTAATGCCGAGCGCCTCGCTGAAGCGCGTCCAGAAATCGGGCGCAAGGCGCTCGGGTTCAGGGGCGGCTTTGGGTTGCGCAGCCACCTTGGGCACAACTAATTCGGGAACTTGCAGGCTCTCCTCGTCGATCTGCGCGTAATCGCGCTGCTGTGCCTGAGCGCGTGGCGGAGCCAGTACCGCAGTCAGGTCGTCGACTTCGGCGTAGACGCGCTCCTGCTGGTCGAGTGCGGTCAGTGGATCGAGATCCAGGAAGGCATCATCGGGAATGATGCTGCCGGCTGGCTGCGGACGGCCGATATCGCCTTCGAAAGAAGCGGGGTCCTGAATCAGCCTCGCGCGAATTTCGAAATCGCCCAGGCAATAGACGCTGCCGTGGTCGATGCGCTGCGCCCGGCCCTTGTCCAGGCTGGCGCCGGTGTCCTTGAGCTGGATGCCGTTGCTGCTGGTGTCGGTGAGAAAGAATGCCCCGTCCCGGTAGCTCACTTCGGCGTGGCGGCTGGACAACACGCGCTTGCGGTCCGGGATCACCCAGTCGCAATCCTCGGCGCGGCCAATGATTCCGCCGGCCTGCTTGAAGGTCTTGCTGCTGATGAGGCCTGGCGCGAATTGCTGCGCACTGACCATATCGAAAACCAATTCCATGGCCTTTTTCTCCTGATGAGTCAGTTGCCGCGAGTAGACGCCTGCGGATCACCCAGCGGGCGATATTCGTCGTCGTTGAACTTGTAGTTGCCGGAGCAGCCGGCAAGGGCGAGGGATGCAGCGAATAAAACGAGGGCGCAATAGCGGGCTAGCACGCGACTTCCTCCTTGAAAGCGTGTGGGCAGACGATCCCATCCGCCGAAAAAACGGCGAAGCGAGACTCAGGCTGAGTATTGAAGTTCACCCAGGTATGCGCGTGGGTGAACGGGGTCACGAAAATCGGCTGGGTCGGGGCTGAAACGAGAGCTGAGACTCTAAACAGGGCCCCCGATCCAGCGTGACGCTGCCGCTACGCGAAGGCCTGCACGCTTGCCTTCTGGGCTGCCGCCAGACGCTCCGCGATCTGGTTGTCTTTAATTTCCCGCCATTGCGCTACCAGGTCCACGAGATCTGCTCGCTCGACGTGTTCGCCGAAGACGCTGCGTGGCGTTACTTGGCGTTCCGCCTGCGCCAACAGACGCTGCTGAGCTCGGGTAAGCGCCGGACTTTGTTCAGATCGGATGCGTTCTGCCTGCCGCACCGCATCGGCGTAAATAGCACGCAGCTCCAGATCACTCTTGCCGTAGAAGCGCATTTCACCCCTGCGCCTGATTTCCCAGCGGAATTCATTGAATGAGCGCGCTTGCCAACTATCCAGTAGCTGGGCGGTACTCAGGAGCTGGGCGTAGATGTCACGCATTTCGGCCTCGCTGAAGAGCTTTCCGTTGCGCTCTTCGACGCTGGCGTTCCAGCGCAGCAGATTAGTGAGCGCTGCCCGTGCATAGCCGCTATCGCTGGCATGGTGAGTACCCGCAACTGCAAGGCGATTCGGCATATCACCATCCAGTCCTATTTCCCCGATGTAGCGTGCGCAGATTTGCTCGTCGATCAGTGCGCAACCCGGCTGCCAGAGAACTGCGGCCTCGCTTCCGCCCCCCGGTTTCCGAGGCATGAAATGCCACTGCTCGCCGTGGTGCTCGTAGGCGTCGCCCTGAAGATTAACGAGCCCTGCAAGCAACAATGCGATGCCGGTTACTGGCGAACTGAAAAGCAGAGCTGTACCGGGGAGAGCCAGTCTCCACTCCGCATCCATCCAAGGCAAAGGCACGGCAGGAACTGGATCGTTATGGTTGACGATACGGTGATGGGTAAGCGGCTGGGCGGCTTTAACGAAAGCAGCGTCGCCAGCGCGGGGTGCGCCATAGGTGTAGAGCTGGGTATTGTCGGACCATTCCCGGCGCAGCCAGTCTGCCAAAAGGAGGGCGATCGCCCCGCCGAGACTGTGGCCGCAGACAATCAATGTTTGCTTGCCAGTGTAAAAAGCATTGAGATAACGCTCAACGAAGGGTTTCGCTGCTTGGAAGGCTCCATAGAAACCGCGATGCGCTTGACCTTGGCCTTCTTTAAAACGCACTTGGCGCGCATCAGCGTCGCGGCTGGCGTCTGCCAGTATTTCCTGAGTACCGCGTACCGAAATCAGCACCACTTTGTCGTTATGAGTGATGAAAGCCTGGGTGTTAGTGCCCGACTCCGTGTCGTAAAGAAAATGCACGTCCTCTGGATTTCTCCAACCCTCTTGCGACTCTTTTTCGTAGCGCAGTGGATCGTAGGGCATGATTTCTAGACGCTTCGAATAAGGCACCTCTTCACAGATCATATGGTACGGGCCAGCACCGTCGAACTGTGTTGGTTTTACTCGACGGGCCAGCTGGTTCTGAAGCACATGACCAATGCTCCCGATCGAGTCGTAGGGAGGGGGTGACGATGTGTAGGGCTTCTTGTCGGTACTAAACGGGGCGTAAACGAACGTGCTCATCAGCGCGAGGTGATAGGCGTTCAGTGCGCAGAAGTCTGGCTCTCGGGACAGTAGCGGGCTAAAAGCGCGGAGCGCTTTGATTTCTATCACATAGCTCTGGCTACAACCGAGAGCGATCCCGGTTTGCTCCTTCGCTAACCCGGCATTTAACTTTAATTTGGGAGGTGGAGTTGCCCACGACTCGTCTGGTTCTGGAAGATGGCCATTAACCTCGGTGAAGTAGCTAACTTCGGTCCTTATCAAACGAGCCTGTAACTGCGCTGCGCGTTCTTCCGCCAGATAAGTTTGCTCATCTGCACGGCGAGGGCCGGCGGGTGACTGCTCAGCGGCCACTTGTAGCTCGGTTAGGGGAATGGTGAATTTCTCCCTGCGAGAAATCCCTACGTACCAGGGATCGTTGCCGGAATATTGGTCGGGAAGTGACAGAACAATCGGCCCGCCATAAAGGCTTTCTACTCGCGCATATCCATCACTATCTAGCACATCGGAAGATGTTTGCCCTTGGCTGTCCGTTAACAGGAATTTTAGTCCAGCGTACGGCCTGCCATTACCGTGCTCGTCTACCAAGCGGAAGCTTATCCAATCGAACCGAATAGGACATTGGAGCGCAGTTGGGGAATATGAGTCATTCATCCTTGGATCACTCTGTGCAGTTTGGATAAACCGTGCATTCTTGGCCATCCATGTTGAAGGTGCGGTGTTGCGGCGGGTCTGTGCAGAGTTCTTCAAATCTTGTTCCCCAGCGCCCCGTGCATGGCTTCCAGCCTGCCTCTGTATTCAGCCAGTACCCATTGAGGTATGGACGGTCTTCCCCGCTCAGTTTGAATACCAAACGTACAGTCTTGCCTGGCAATTGCTCATGCGTTATATGAGCTCCAGCACCTTTACAGCTGAGTAGCTTGCTTAGCTCGCCATCCCGCGAATTTGCCTTGCTGATTTGAAACAACCATGAACATTCCGCTGTTTTGAATAGCGTCCCGTCTGGTTGAAATGCTGGAGCACCCTCGGGTAGTTGGTCGACTATGGTCAACCCACCGTTGTCATAAGTTTGTTGCCAGTCCTTGTCGCCGTAACGGGCATTGATGAACAGCCCGACCCGGGCCAGCTGCATATCGCACATACCGTCGCGGTAGTTCACTGGAATACGGAATCGGTATTCATGAGGTTGGCTGTCAAAATCTGCTTTGAATGTCTTCGTCTGGCTCCGGCCGTCGCAGTTTCCCGCTGCTCCGTAGTGAGCCTGTGCTTTGAAGGCGAAATCGGCGGGCAGCTCACCTTCTAGCGTGAAGGACTCGCCGCCTAGCCGGCCCACCGTGCTGCAAGCATTAAGTGCAAGGGCTAGCAGCGCTGGACACAGAAAAGCACCGGTGCGACATTTCTTGGTCGGATTCATAAGAAAGGTTTCCGTGCATTGGGACTTGAAAGCACCGTGCTGACACGGGCGAAATGGGCTTCTGCTGTTTCATGCTCGGCGGGCGCCCAAGCCGAGTGCTCAGCAAGCGCAGGGTCAAGTTGGTGGAGCAGCAAGAAATGAAGCTGTTGTTCAGCAAGCCAATTCCAGCGTCGGGCTTTATCGAGTTGCTGATCCAGCCAGTCCGTTAGCACACGAGTTTCGGCGAGATCCGCGGTGGCCTTTGAATGGTTCTGCCACAGCCAGAGCTCAAGATTGTGTCGGCTGATATGGTGCTGCACCGTTTCCGGTTCGGCTATCGCCAGCCATGGCGTCTCGAATGGTGCGGGGCACTGGTCGGGCCGCGGATTATCGAAGCACTGCCAGCATTGACCATCCCAGCACAGCGCACTGCTTAGAGGACCAAGCAGAAGCGGGCGCTGGGATTCATCCATCTTGCGTAGATGGTGTGCAATGACGCGGCCGTCTTGAAAGCGGTAAAGCGACCGCTGCCCCTGTTCTTCGATCAACATCCGGTCCCGCCAGTGCTGGGCTAACAGCGTCAGGTCGAGATGCTTAGCGCTTGCAAGCCAACCCCAGTTCTGTTCGGGTGAATCGAGCAGCGACTGTATCTGCGATGGATTCGATTCGCTTAACAGCACCAGCCAGGGCCCGACTTCCGCCATCTCCGCAACTGCGGTGTTCTGATAAAGGTTGACGTATTGCTGCATCAGATCAGACGCGAATAGACCTTGGACCGGGTTGGGCTCTGCCAGACTGTCGAGAACGAGGAGCAGCTGCCGCTGCTCAGCCTGTTGCTCGTCGAACCAATCATGGACTGAATCGTTCATCGAGAAGCTTCCGCTTGGCACAATCCATCCCTGCACGCTTCACAAATCGGGCAGCGACTTGCGCCAATCTGTCTGGCCTTACGCGCGATTTGCAGTTGAGTATTGGCCAGTGCCAGCTTTGGCTGGGCGCCGGCCTTGTCCTGATCTGCTGCCCAGGGAACCGCTGGCGCCAGAATGCTCAGCCCCGAGCCCTTACCCGGTGCTCCACCGGAATTCATTTTGATGGTCGCGCCGTTCAGCGTCACCCCGCTCGGGTCGAGCTTGAGAAAGCTGCCGCCGCCTGACGCGGTGAGTTCCATGCCAGCGTCGATGACGACTTTACTGCCGGCATAACAGTGAATCTCGTTGCCGGCCTCGACGAACTGGCCGGTGCCGATCTTCATGTGCTGAGTGTTGCCCACGGAGAGGTGATCGTTGGTGCGGACCTCCGTCTTGCGGTCGGCATGGGTGGTGCGGTGTTCCTCCGCCTTGAACTCGCTGTAGCTGTTCCCTACCACCGTGTCGTGGCGTTCATGGCCAACACGGATCTTCTGGTCTTGCTCGATGTTCTCGTCCCAGTCTCGCTGGGCATGGACGTAGATCTGCTCGGCGCCTTTGCGGTCTTCGATGCGCAGTTCGTTGTAGCCGTCACCGCCGGGCGAGCTGAGGGTCTTAAAGACGCTGCGAGTCTTGTTGGCCGGCAGGACGTAGGGGACAACATGTTCCTTGTGGTACAGGCAGCCGGTGACCACCGGCTGATCAGGGTCGCCTTCGAGGAAGGTCACCAGCACCTCCATCCCAACGCGGGGGATAGCGATGCCGCCGTAGCGGTCTCCGGCCCAGCTTGAGCTGACACGCAGCCAGCAGCTGGTCTTGTCGTCAGCCTGGCCCTCACGGTCCCAGTGGAACTGGACCTTCACGCGGCCGTACTCGTCGCAGTGGATCTCTTCACCGGCCGGGCCGGTGACCACGGCGGTCTGGCTGCCGAGCACCTTGGGCTTGGGATGCTTCAGCGCGGGGCGGAAGGGGATATCCCAGGGCGTGGCAGTGAAGTGGTTACGGTAACCCTGAGTGAATCCATCATGGGCGACGCTATCACTCGTCACCGACTCTTCCAGCACCTGCGGCTGTTTGCCTTCGTGGAGGATTTCGTTCAGCAGCCAGAGCTGGTTCCAGTCGCCGTGCGGGTGTTCGGTTAGGGTGAGGAAGTGGCCGGTGACCAGCTGCGGCTGGTCGCTTTCGCCTTCGGCCAGCTCAAAGTCGCTGCGGTGGCGTTCCAGCGCGCGCTGGGAAAAGTGCTTGCCGCGGGTGCGTTCGGTGAAGCGGCCGGGGTAGTCGTAGTCTTCCAGGTCCGGCTGGAACTCGCTTTGGAAGGCGCCCTCCATGGTCAGGCGCGGTTTCTCGAAGTCGTAGTCACGACGGGTGACGCGGCTGGTGCGGGTCTCGACCCGCAGGCCGAAGCGCTTGACCACCGGCTCGTCGGCGACGAGGCCGGAGTCCAGCTGATAAGCCACCGGCGCAAGCTTGGGGAAGCCCGTCTGGTCATCACCGAATACCAGCACATGGCCGGCGGCGCTGTGCTGGATGTGGTAGTGAATGCCTTCTTCCTCGCATAGGCGCTGGATGAAATGCAGGTCGCTCTCATCGTACTGCACGCAGTAGCCGCGCTCGGGATAGATCGCGCTCAGCCCGAAGCGAAAGGCGTCGGACTGGATGCCGTGTTCTTCGAGCACTTGGCTGATGATCTTCTCAACCGTAAGGTGCTGGAAAATACGCTGGTTGGTGCGGTGGGCCAGATAAGCCAGCTGCGGGCGTAGGGTGATGTGGTAACGGGTCAGGCGCTTGCCGGTGTCACCTTGGGCTACGCGGTAGATCACGCCGTGGATACCGTTGCCGGCCGGCGAGAGTGTGAGAAAGGCTGGCTGATGCAGCAGGCTTTCCAGATCCAGATCAGGTCGCTCGCTGACCAGTTCGAGTTCGAAGGCGAACGGCTTCGAAAGCGCCTCGCGACCCGTGAATTCGAGTACGTGCAAGTCATGCTTGGCGCCCTCGATGCTTAGGCTGAAGTGGGTGTCGTTGGCCGGGTTGAACATGGTCTCGGGTCCGTCTTTAGATTTCTGCGGGGCTGATGTTCAGCCGTTCCATGCGATAGAGCAGGGTGCGCCGGGGCAAGCCCAGCTCGCGGGCGGCCTGGCTCTGGTTGCCGCCGTTCTTGCGCAGGCAGTCGACCAACAGGTTGCGTTCGACACGATCGAGCCGCTCGCGCAGGTTCATCGTGCTGTCGAGTTCGTCATCCAGCTTGCGTAGATTGAAATGCATCGGCAGCAACTCGCCGGACTCGCAGAGCAGCACGGCACGTTCGACCAAACCCTTCAGCTCCCGCACGTTGCCCGGAAAGCCATAACTGGCGAGCTGCTCCAGCGCGGCGTCGGACCAGCGCACGGTGTTACGTTGCAGGAAGCCACAGGCGTTGTCGGCAAAATGCCGCGCCAGCCGCAGGATGTCCTGGTCACGTTCGCGCAGGGGCGGCAGTTCTATCGGGAAGATGGAAAGCCGGTAATAAAGATCTTCACGAAAGCGGCCTTGCTCGACGCGCTTGTGCAAGTCCTGGTGGGTTGCGGCAACGATCCGGACATCGACTCTGTGGGTGCGGGTGTTGCCCAGTGGCCGCACCTCGCCTTCCTGCAGGACCCGCAATAGCTTGGCCTGCAAGGTCAGAGGCATGTCACCGATCTCGTCGAGAAACAGCGTGCCGCCATTGGCCGCATCGAACAGGCCTTCGTGATTGCGCTCGGCGCCGGTAAAAGCGCCTTTGCGATAGCCGAACAGCTCGCTTTCCAGCAGATGCTCCGGCAGTGCGGCGCAGTTCTGGACGATAAAGGCCTGGCTGCGGCGCGCCCCGCAGTCATGGATAGCTCGGGCAACCAGTTCCTTGCCGGTACCCGTCTCCCCAGTGAGCAGTACGCTGACCGGGTTGTGCAGCACCTTGCCAATCAACCCGTACACGGCACGCATGCGCGGACTGTCACCAATCAGACCATAGTCACGGGCGCAGGGGCGCGATACGGGCGTCTCGACTGGAGTGGGTCTCACCGCGCCGCGAAGCCGTTGCAGCAGTTGCACTTGGCCCATCACGAAGCGTCCGAGGTCGGACAGGCTTTCCGTCATCCCGGAAAATTCGTGATTCCCTGTATTGGCGGCAACTAGAACGCCTATTGCGTGGCCCTGAGCGTCCTGCAAGGGGAGGCACAACAGGCTGCGCCAGGCCTCCACCGGACTCGGCAGAAACCCTGTCTGGTGCAGGCTGGTATCGAGCGGCGCAAGGCTGAGCATTCGGTTTTGGCTGAGGCAGTATTGAAGAAGCTGTTCGCCGTCGTAGTCGCTGGGCATGCAGGCTGGCTCCTGCTGCAGGGTGCCGTCTAACCATTGGGAGGTCCGCGTCAGACGAGTGTGCGTGGCATCCAGCACATACAGCTGAGTCAGCGGACAGCCCGTGAACCGGGCGGCCATCTCCACTAGGCCGTTCAGCCAGGTATCAACATCCGCCGCGCCGGTCAGCTGCGCGAAGTGGCCCAGCAGTGCACTGGCCTCGAAGCTCCGTGAGCAGCCCCAGCTCACTGGCAAAATCTCAAGCGAACTCACAGACCACCGCCCCGTTGCCGTCGAGGGTTGCATGCACGCGCTGCAGAATTTCGCCGCCAGCCATGGCGTCGAGCAGCCGATCGACTACCAGCGGTTGCACGTGCTGGTCGATGAGATGGTCGATCAGCCGAGCCCCGCTTTCGCTGTGGGTGCAGCGCTCGGTCAGATGCGCCAGCAGCGCCGGGCAGTGGCTGAACTGCAGCTGACGCCGCGCTAGGCGCTCGCCGAAGCGAGCAAGCTTGAGCTCCACCAGTTCATTCAGCACCTCACCCTCGATTGGGTAATAGGGCACTACGCGCATCCGGCCGAGCAGCGCCGGCTTGAAATGCTGCGTCAGTTGCGGGCGAATGGCCTGCTCCAGATCCTCTGCTGCGGGACGCTGGCCGTTGGCGCAGAGGCTGGCGATGCGGTCACTGGCCAGGTTGCTGGTCATCAGGATCAAGGTGTTGCGGAAGTTGATCTCGCGCCCTTCGCCGTCGTTGGCCACGCCCTTGTCGAAGATCTGATAGAACACGTTCATCACGTCCGGATCGGCTTTCTCGACTTCATCGAGCAGCACCACCGAGTAGGGTTTCTGCCGCACGGCCTCGGTAAGCATGCCGCCTTCGCCGTAGCCCACATAGCCTGGGGGCGCGCCGATCAGTCGGGACACACTGTGTTTTTCCTGGAATTCGGACATGTTGATGGTGGTGAGAAAGCGCTCACCGCCGTAGAGCAGATCGGCCAGCGCCAGGGCGGTCTCGGTCTTGCCGACCCCGCTGGGGCCGACCAGTAGGAACACGCCTACCGGCGCGTCGGCGCGGTTGAGGCCGGCGGCGGTCGCGCGCATCGAACGGTCCAGTGCCTCGACAGCTTGCGCCTGGCCACGCACTCGCTGGCGCAGGTCGCTGGCGAAAGTTAGCACTTTGCTGTTGTGCTCGCGTGCCAGTTGCGAAAGCGGCACGCCAGTCCAATGGCTGATCACTTCGGCCACCAGGCGTGGGCACACCTCGAAACTGACCAGACGCTCATGAGCCTGGGCGCTGGCCAGTTGGACTTGCACGTCTTGCAGCTCGAGCTCCAGCGCTTCGATATCCTGCGGCAGTTGCTCGCAGGCTTCTGCTGGTGCCTTGCGGGCGTTCGCGCAGGCCTTGCGTAGCTCCAGCAAGCGCTCGGCGAGCTCGCGCTGGAAAGACCAACGGGTCTCGACTTGTTCGAGTTCAGCACGTGCTTCGCTCAGGCGCACATTCAGCGTTTCAAGCCCTTCGCGATCTACTTGTAATCCGGCATCGAGATCCCGGCGTACCGCTTCGCACTGGCGTTCACCTTCGGCAATTTCGCCACGCAGGCGCTCCAGTGCTTCCGGTGCGGCCGCAAGGCTGATGCGCACCCGGGCGCAGGCGATGTCCAACACGTCGACGGCCTTGTCGGGTAGCTGTCGACCAGCCAAGTAGCGGGCTGATAGTTCGGCGGCGGCCACCACCGCGTCGTCACGTAGGTAGATGCCATGGCTCTTTTCGTAGACCGGCGCCAAGCCACGCAAGATGGTTACCGCTTCGTCTACGGTGGGTTCGTGCAATTGCACGGGTTGAAAGCGACGTGCGAGGGCCGGGTCCTTCTCGAAGTACTTCTTGTATTCAGTCCAGGTCGTGGCGGCGATGGTGCGCAGCTCGCCCCGCGCCAATGCTGGTTTGAGCAGGTTGGCCGCATCGCCGCTGCCCGCCTGGCCACCGGCGCCGATCAGCGTGTGGGCTTCGTCGATGAACAGGATGATTGGCTTGGGCGAGCCTTTGACTTCATCGATCACGCCCTGCAGGCGGCGCTCGAATTCTCCTTTGACGCTGGCGCCGGCCTGTAGCAGACCCAGGTCCAGGGCCATGAGCTCGACGCCCTTGAGTACGTCCGGGACTTCGCCGGCCGCAATGCGCAGCGCCAGGCCTTCGACGATGGCGGTCTTGCCGACGCCAGCCTCGCCGACAACGATCGGGTTGCTTTTGCGACGGCGGGCAAGAATGTCGATCATCTGACGGATAGCGTCGTCGCGACACAGGACGGGGTCGAGCTTGCCGTCACGGGCCTGCTGGGTGAAGTTGTGCGTGAAACGCACCAGAATGGATTCGCCGGTAGGCGCGGGCTTGCCAGGCGCGGACTCCGGTTGCTGGGCCAGAGCGAACTCGCGCAGGCGTTCGGCGTCCAGGCGCGCCAGTAGCGGCTGGTAATGGCTGCCGGCATAGCGCATCGGGTTGCGCAGCAGGGCCAGAATCAGCGCGGCCTGGTCGATCTGGCTCTGGCCGAGTTCGAGGTTGCCGACCAGCAGGGCGTCCTGCAGCCACTGCACCAGTTCCGCGGAGAACACTGGATTGCGCGACTCGCTGTGCTCGCCACGCGGTTGCAGCGCCTGGGCCAGTGTGCCGGGATCGACGTCGGCATCCTGCAGGGCGCGCGTCAGTAGCCCATCCGTGCGCTCCAGCAGGCCGAGCAGCAGGTCTTCGACAAGGATTTTGCTGCCGCCACGCACCACACAGCGCTCAGCTGCGGTTTCCAGGTCATGCTTGGTCTGGGCATCCAGGGCCTGGACCAGTTGTTGGAGGTCTACGTTAATCATGTTCATCTTCCTTAATGAGTCTGGCTGCCCAAAGTGACCATGCCGTCGGCGCGCTCGCTGCCGAGCCAGCTGGTCCAGCCGAGGCGGCAGGTATTTTCAGCCCCGATACGCAGGTCCCGGATGTCGTCCTGACGCAGTTCCAAACGGATGTCATAGTCCAGCGGATCGCGCAACGTGAAACGAACCAGTGCACAGAGCGGTTGGTAGCCGGTGCCGACGGGCAAGAATTCGTGAAAGCGGTCCCAACTGAGCTGCCGGATGAGGATGCGGAACTTGCCCCCGCGGTCGCGCACCCGCTCGCCCAGTACCAAGCTCTCGCCGAGCTGACTGTTGGCACGGCCCAGGCGGTTCTGCTGCTCGGCGAGAATCTCGACCTGACGCTCGAGGCACTGCTCGATGCGCAAGTCGGCGTGCTTGAAGTAGTAGCGCAGTACCGACTCGATTAACGCGGCCGAGTGGGCGCGCAGGCTGAGCAGGCCGAGATAAGGCAGCAGACGTTTCCAGTTCAGTTCCGACGCGGCGCGGATCTGCTCACCGCCGAGCCCTATGAGGGCGAACAGCTGCTCGGAGAGCGGGTCGCGTGCGCCACTGGTGAAGCGCGCACGGTAACGGTACTTTTGCCAGATTGGCAGCATCAGGCGCTGCAAACGGTTGTTGAACAGGTCCAGAAGTTCGCGTGTTGGGTTGCCCTCGGCGGTATCGCCGAGGGCTTGTTCGCCATAGAAGGCAGGCAGCGGTGAGCCGGCCCCGAAGAGACTGACCAAGTTGATGCGCAGTTGCGCGCGCAGTTGCCCATGCTCTTCGAAGAAGTGCACGCGATCAACGTCGCTGCCGGGGAAACCCAGGCTTGGATTGGCCTGGAACTCAAGGTGCTCATAGAGCTCCTCGTCGTCCAGATCCGGATGTGCGGCTTTCAGACGGTCCATCACCAGGAGCACACCCTGGAACAGGCTGTACTCGCGGATGCCCCGGCTGATCCGGTTTAGACCCAGCGCAAAGCCAGCTGCGCTTCGGTCAGGCTGCGTTGAAGTCGAACCCAGAATGCTCATTTACACCTCGTAAAGTCGGGTGCGACCCCAAGCGCTTCTTCGTTCGTCTTCGCCTTGCCTGACTCTAGCTCGCATGCCTTTGCATCCGATCTTAGAGCAGAGGCTGCTGCCCCATACGTGGCGTCCATTGGTACACCTCTCCCTGTGTGCTCTTGACGCGAAGCTCGTGATACGAGTTGAGGCTGGCGTACAGCGCAAAGAATTCATTGAGTATCGAAGCAAAGAGGAACAGGTCTCCCTCGCCCAGATAGCCCTCGGTGTCCATTACCAGTTCCGTGCGCACGCCGCGCACCGGCAGGCCGCGGTGCAACCGATCGACGTGCTGATGGCCGATTTGCTTGAGTCCGCCGAGCAGTCGCTTGCTGACCTTCTCGGCATGCTGGTCGTAATAGCGCGGTAGGTCGTAGGTCTCGAGGATGACTTTGAGCGCTTCGACGTTGGCCAGCGACAGGTAGTTGAGCGACATGTTGCTGATCAGCTTCCAGAGGAAGTCGCGGTGCAGCGGCGGCGCGTAGCTCGGCGTCACGGCGCTGATGTTGCGAAAGGTCAGAAACTCCGGAGTGTCTTCGCTGGGCAGACAGATGTCGCCCAGGCGCAGCTGGCGCGGCAGATTCTGGTTGGTACAGGTCAACTCAATGGACAGCGTCTCGTGTTGGTCGAGGTTGCGCAGGCCAAAGCTGAGGTAGGTCTCAAGGCCGTCGCCGAGCATTGAGGGTTGCTGGCGCACGCTGTAGTGCGGGCGCGCCACTGGCACGTCAAAGCTGGGGTCGTGCTCGAAGGACTCGAACGGGACATATTCTTCATAACCCATGCCGCCCGGTTTCCATCCGGTGACGCGGTCAACCGAAAAGACGCCGCACTGATTGCTATCGAGCTCGGACGGCATCAGCAGGTATTGGTCCTGCTTGCCGTCGAGACGGATCGGGATGGCGTCGTGCTCGAACAGATTGACTACCGGGGTGCAGTACAAGCGCACGTTTTCCAGCGTCGGACGGATGCGCTGCACGCCCGCCTTGTGGATGTCGAAGCGCAGCTCGAAGCCACGAGCCTGCTCCAGGACTTCTTGCGGCAGACGCTTGAGCGCGTCGAGACCCTGGAGGTCGACGAACAGGAATTTCTCCTGAAAGGCAAAGTACTCCTGTAGGTAGCGATAGCCCCGGAAGGTATTGAGCGGGTAGGGAATCAGCGCCTGGTCTTCTGCAAAGCCCACCGGCTGCAGCTTCGACGGATCGATATGGAGTGCGGGCAGCGCAACGCCGAAACCGTCGGTGAATGGTTTGCCATTGGCATCCAGCGCGACCAGCTGCACGCCTGCGACATTGCGCAGCAGGCTCAGGTAGAGCATCTGGCTGATGTAGCGCTCGCCGGCCAGGTGCAAGCGCAGCTGCTTGAGGTTCAACTCGCCCAGATGCCCATCGGCCGTCATCTGCAGACGCAGACTCAGCAGAGCACCACCGCCTTTGACCGAATAGTCCAACGCGTCGAGCGCCAACGGCAGCACCTCGGTGGCGTAGGCGGTGCGAAAGCGGCAGGTTGCGCCCTGGATTGGCTTGGATTCGACCGGTGTGTTGCGCGGCACCATCAATGCAGGGCCCGGCCGCTTGACCGGATCGAACTGCAACATGCTGAACGCCGGCAGCGGGCGCATGTAGTTCGGCCACAAGAGGTGCATCAAGGAATGCGTCAGCTCCGGCAGCTCGTCATCGAGCTTCTGGCGCAGCCGCCCGGTGAGAAAGGCGAAGCCTTCGAGCAGCCGCTCAACATCCGGGTCGCGCCCGGCCTGACCGAGAAACGGCGCCAACGCCGGGCTACGCTCGGCAAAGCGCTTGCCGAGCTGGCGCAGGGCTGTGAGTTCGCTCTGGTAGTAATGGTTAAAAGACATTCGAAGCGCTCTTCCTTGGGCGTAGTGTCATGGACACAGGGCGGTGTCACGAATTTTCCAGGCGTGTATGGAGTTGCCTCTGCGTTCGTGATGCGAGCGTCCGAGCTGCGCAAGAAGCCCAGGTTTGTCGAGCGAAAGCGAATTGCCATTCGCGGTGATATCGAGGCGATAGGTATCAGGAACGCTATTTTCCAACTCATCATCGAAGGATATGTAGGACAGCACTTCGATGACTTCGCCAACTGCGACGCGCTTGTTCAATACGAACGGCTCTTTGGCGTTGGAATATTCATAAGCGGTGATATCGACCGGATAGCTGCAGAGATTTTCCAGGTCGGCGATAAACACCGTTTTCGATTGCGCTGTGCAACCTCCGAGGACGAACAGGGAAAGCAGGACGAGGTGCTTAGTCATCGAATTGCACCCGTGATAGCCAAAGCAGGCCTTTGACATCTTGTTCCGAGGCGACTGCGCGGTTCCAGTAATCCTGATAGCCTCGCGGGCCCCTCGGAGAATCTGAGTGATAGTGCATCACGTCTACTTCACCACTGCCCGGAACAGGGTGGTTAGCTACCGGGGATTGGGTTAGGACGGTAGATGTTTCTTTGTGACTCCAAGAGTACTCAGGAGCCAGTCCGCCATCGCCGTACTCGTTGAGAATCAAGTGACCTACTTCGTGAGCGGCAGTGTGTTCGAAATCGCCATCTGCGAAGCTCGCGGGATAATTGGCGGCGCTCCAAAAACCCTGGTTGTGATAGATCTTCTTGAACATGGCAAAACTGGTTGAGCGACCAAAATCGGCGCTCAGTGAGGAAATCAGCGGGAAATTCTTGGCGCTTGGTTCGGCGTTCACATCAGCCACCACCTTAACCTTGTAAACACCTTTTGCCGTCTGGATAGGTGCGCCTACGCCTTGTGCGCGACTGCCGTCGCGCGACCAGTAACGTTCGATACCCGCCTTGGCCATGGCCTGCAACTCGGTGAAGGTTTTTGCCGTCAGGTTGTGGTCCTTTCCCGATACGCCTCCATCGGAAAAACTTGGCCGCAGGGTAATTTCAACCAACTGGGCCGAGCGATCGATTCGAGCATCGACCCACTCAATCTCTTCGGCGTCGTTGCTGAGCGCGAGTTCTTCGATCTGTTGCTGACCACCCGTTACTGCCGTCAAACGCACCTTCAGGTTGGGGCTCTTTAGCACCTTGGTATCGAGCACTCCAGCCTGGTTGTAACCGTCCCATTGCCAAAAATGCTCGCCAGCGGGCAGCAGTGTGGCGGTGTTGGGTTCTGCATATAACAGGGTGCTGCCATCGAGCACTTCAAGCGTCAGGCTATCCGCAGGTTGCTTGCGATTGGTCACCAGAAAATCGATGGTTTCGCTGTTCTCCGTTGAACCATCTTTCAATTCCTTGAAATCAGGAATTTGTAGAGGCGTCAGGATGCGATTACCGCCGCGTTTCAGACTGAGTCGGTAGTCCAGCTCTTCGGTTGTTGTCTCCGCCGCTTGCGCCGCTGGAACCAAGGCGCCGACCAAGGCCGTTGCCACCGCCGTTGCTGCTGTTGCCGTACTCGAAGTTTCAGCCGAAGCCGAAGCTTTGGAC
Organism: Stutzerimonas stutzeri; assembly: GCF_000590475.1. Lineage (NCBI taxonomy): Bacteria > Pseudomonadati > Pseudomonadota > Gammaproteobacteria > Pseudomonadales > Pseudomonadaceae > Stutzerimonas > Stutzerimonas stutzeri. The sequence goes on from NZ_CP007441.1 coordinate 657,229, forward strand.
GTCGCAGCTGCCGCTACTGCAGTCGCGGGCATGGCAGAAGGCGCGCTAAACGCCGCCCCGCCCCCACTCGCCCCAATTATCACCGTACCCGMCCCCGCCACTACCGTATTGCCATGACTACCAACTGTGCCCACTGTGGTCGCCGGTCTGCCATTGATCAGCACCGTTGGGATGACCGCGCTGGCCAAGGCACTGCCGCAGGAGGTGGGATCGCCCATGCGCGCGGCGGGCATGCCGTCGAACAGCACGTCAGGAGAGCCGGCCGCGATCGGGTTGGTGCCGTGGCCCGTTTTCGGGCACGCGGTGGGGTCGCCTAGGCGGGCTGCGGGTTTACCGGACATCAGGCTCTCCTTAGTGGACTTTCACTTGTCCGCTGCCATCCAGGCTCGCGGAAAAACTTACGTGACGCTTGAAACCGTCGACTTCCAACAGGCCTTCGATAGCGAAAGACAGGCTCAGTGGATCGTGGTCGCGGGGCAGGGATATCACCCTGACCTGGCTCAATCGTGGTTCGAACGCTTCGATGAAGCGTTCGATGGCCATACGCGCTTGCTGCAACGAGTCGTGCAGAGACAGGCGCATATCGTTCAAATCGGGCAACCCATAGTCAGGCAACGTCTGCACGCTGCCCGCCCGGGTGCTGAGCATTTTGGCCAGATGGGCAGCCACCGAAGCCATCGCTGCGACTTCGCGACTCCAGCCGGCGCGCTTGTCGGCATCACCGCCGAGGCGTTCGAAAAGGCTGCCGTAGGCCATGGATGCTTATTCCTTGTCCAGCTTGCCAACCAGCGACAGGGTGAAATCGGCACCCATGTACTTGAAGTGCGGACGCACGTTCAGGCTGACGCGATACCAGCCCGGCTCACCATCTACGTCGCTGACGACGACTTGCGCGGCGCGCAGCGGACGACGGCTACGGACTTCGGAGCTTGGGTTCTCCTGATCAGCCACGTACTGGCGAATCCACTTGTTCAGTTCCAGCTCCAGGTCGGTGCGCTCTTTCCAGGCGCCGATCTGCTCGCGCTGCAGCACCTTGAGGTAGTGAGCCAGGCGGTTGACGATGAACAGATAGGGCAGCTGGGTGCCGAGTTTGTAGTTCAGCTCGGCGTTCTTGCCTTCTTCGCTGTTGCCGAAGAACTTGGGTTTTTGCGCCGAATTGGCCGAGAAGAACGCGGCGTTGTCGCTGCCCTTGCGCATGGTCAGGGCGATGAAGCCTTCTTCAGCCAGTTCGTATTCACGACGGTCGGATACAAGTACTTCGGTCGGGATCTTGGTTTCGATCTCCCCCATGCTCTCGAAGTGGTGTAGCGGCAGGTCTTCAACTGCGCCACCGCTTTGCGGGCCGATGATGTTCGGGCACCAGCGGAACTTGGCGAAGCTGTCGGTCAGACGGCTGGCGAAGGTGTACGCGGTGTTGCCCCACAGGTAATGCTCGTGGCTGTTGGCGACGTTTTCCTTGTAGACGAAGGATTTGACCGGGTTGTCTTCCGGGTCGTAGGGGTTGCGCAACAGGAAACGTGGAACGGTCAGGCCGACGTAACGGGCATCTTCCTGCTCGCGGAAGCTTTGCCACTTGGCGAACTGAGGGCCTTCGAAGTGGTCTTTCAGATCCTTGAGATCTGGCAGGCCGGTGAAACTTTCCAGGCCGAAGAACTTCGGACCGGCCGCGGCGATGAAGGGCGCGTGGGACATGCTGGCGACCGATGCGACGTATTGCATCGTCTTGATGTCCGGCGCGCTCGGGTCGAAGAAGTAGTTGGCAATTAGGGCACCGACCGGCTGGCCGCCGAACTGGCCGTACTCAGCGGTATAGATGTGCTTGTAGAGTCCGGACTGGACCACTTCTGGACTGTCCTCGAAGTCGTCGAGCAAGTCCTGCTTGGACGCGTTGAGCACTTCAAGCTTGATGTTCTCGCGGAAGTTGGTGCGATCGACCAGCAGCTTGAGGCCGCGCCAGGACGACTCCAGCGCCTGGAACTGCTGATGGTGGAGGATCTCGTCCATCTGACGGCTGAGCTTGGCGTCGATCTCGGCGATCATGCGATCGACCATGGCCTTCTTGACCGGCTCGTGCTCGTTCTGTGGCTTGAGGAGTTCTTCGATGAAGGCCGATACGCCGCGCTTGGCGATGTCGTAGGCTTCGTCATCGGGAGTCAGTTTGGTCTCGGCGATGATGCGATCGAGAATGCCGAGTTCGGCGAGGTTCTTGCCGCTTTCGACGGCTGCTGCGCTAGTGCTCATGGTGTTGGCGTTCCTTGTCGGGAGTAATCAGGCGTCCAGTTGTTCTTTCGCGGCGAGACCCAGCTCACCGAGTACACGGTCTCGCGAGACGTCGTCGGCCAGGACACTTTCGATCGCTTTGCGGAAAGCTGGGGCATTGCCCAGCGGGCCTTTCAGGGCGACCAGGGCGTCGCGCAGTTCCATCAGCTTTTTAAGTTCGGGAACCTGCTCGACCAGATTGGCTGGGTTGAAGTCCTTCATGGAGTTGATGTTCAGCTGCACGGCCAGCTCTTCGTCGGTGGGCTCGTCCTGCAGGCGGTTTGGGACCGAGAACGTGAGGTTCAGCTCTTGTTTGGCCAGGACCTCGTCGAAGCTGTTCTTGTCGATGGCGATCGGCTTGCGGTCCTCGATCTTTCGATCGTCGGCGCGCTGGGTGAAGTCGCCGAGTACCATCAGCTTCAGTGGCAGTTCGAGCTCTTCTTGAGCGCCGCCGGTGGACGGCTTGAAGGTGACATTGATGCGTTCTTTAGGGGCTACCGAGCCTTCTTTGGCCATGGTTCTTCTCTTTTGCGTTTACGGCCCGGGGGCCTAATCGAGTACCACTTCAAGATCGAGGTGGCACAGCCTGCGGTAAATCTCGTCCTTGCTTTCACGCACGGCGTGGTTTTGCGGTAGCAGCTCACAGCAGCTATGCAACAGACGCAGCACTTCGAGGGCGAGATCGGGTTCCCAGTCGCAGAGGCCGTTGGCCTGCAGCGTCTGATCGAGGGATTCGAGCTGGGTCTTGGCCAAGTCGTACTTCTTGGCCTGGAAGCACAGCCGGGCCAAGGTCAATTGCCAGAAGAAGCGCTCACGCCCACCCCGAGCCTGGTTCAGGCCGAGCTTGAGCTTTTGCACGGCGCTTTTAAGGCCGTCTTTGCGCAGATGTGGCAGGACTTCCTGAAGCGCTTCTTCCCAGGCGGGCGTGGCGCCGCTCAGGTTGCTGGCCGATTCGCTTGGCGGCTGTGCCGGTTGTAGGTGTGGAATCACCCTGGCGCTGATCCATGCGCGGGTTTCAGCGTCGGCGAAAGGGGTCCCATCATGGAAACGCAACTCCTCGAGGCCCGGCATGCGCTGCAGGAACAGTGCGAGCTGGATTTCGACCTCGCGCATCGCCTGTTTGGCGTCGAGTTCGTTCAGGCACTCCCAGGCCAGGCGCTGGCCATCGAGCCAGAAAGGAGCGCGCGCGATGCTGGCTTCCAGGTCTGCTAACAGGTCGGCATAAAGACCCTGTGCGAAGCGCTCCCGATAGCTGGCAAGCTTATCTGCCGGAACGCCGCGCAGGGCGCTGATCTGCTCGGCGTTGCGTTCCGGTAGGCTCTCGATCGATAGCCACAGTAGCGTACGGGCCAAGCGCAACGGCTTGAGATCGGTGGCTTTCTGCTTAAGCCACCAGTTGCATAAAGGGCGGCCCTGATCCTGCAAGCTACGCAAGCTCTTTTGTGCGTCCTTTTCGTGCTCAACCGGTGTGGTGGCGGTGAACACTTGCGCTGCTGCCTGCTTGACTTGGGCAATGGCCGCGCCGACGGCACCGGGCTGTGGATGGGCGGCGCCAGCTCGCTTGACCATGTCCTCCAGTCGACGGCATAGAGGTAAAAGAAGCGGAGCTTGTGTCCCCAGGTATGTTGCTAGGCAACTTTCGAGGCCGCGCAGTTCGAGCGTAATCTGCTCGAACAGAGGTAGCTGCTCCCCCATCGGCACATGGTCAGCCAACACCTGCTCCATGCGCGGGATCAACCAGCTGACCGCAGCTGCACGAGTGCGATCCTTGCGTGGATGAATCTCTTTCCAGTGATTACGGCAGAGGAAGCCGATCATGGCGAGGCCGGCGTGCAGGCCAAGGAACGAATCGCGTTGATACAGACTCCAGGTCAACCAGGCAGCGATTCGCAAATCCTTCGTCTGGGTGCTTAGCAGGTTTTCGCTACCCTCACGCACGGCTTCCCAGTCAACGGTACCGGCGGCGTGCACCGAAGCCGCCTTGCCTAACTCATGCTCCAGGAGTTCGTACTCGGCAACGTAGCGAACATCATCGCCTGCGAAGCTGGTCGCGGTAATTGGAGCTTTTGCTGCCGCTAGAGTTTGAGCGGCTAGCTTGCTAGAAAATGTCATTCCCTGACTCAACTCAAACCTGCTCTTATGCATTGCTGCGGCAGGGGCGCTTCATGCGCAACGACTTGCGGCGTGCAATACCGGCACGTCCAACGAGGGGCGAATGCTAAGCAGCAAGGCGCAGGCCGACTGTGAAGTAGTTTACAACTGGGGCGTTGCGACGGCGGATGGGGCAGGATGGGTATCCAAACTGAGCAGTAGTTGGCTTCTTGGCCGAGCTCTCAGTGAACTTAGGTCTCGATTTCTGGTCTGGCTCTCGTATGCCTAGGATTGGCGTTTACCGCGTGGGCTGCGTCTTCACTATATAGAGGCGCAGTAACTTCCCAAGAAACGTGAAGCAACCGTTGACGTGAGATTCTGAGTGCCTATAATGCGCACCTTCTCCGGCGCAGGCTGTTGGCAAAATCTCTTGTAAATCAAGAAGTTAGCTAAATAAAAGGCTTGCACGGACGGCAAATTCGAGTAGAATGCGCCGGGCTGACAGGGTGGTGGTTGAGGCCTGTTGGCAGCTTCGATCGGGTTGATCGGAAGCGGTGAAAGGGGTGGTTGACAGCGGTGTTGGACGCTGTATGATTCGCCTCCCGCTGACGAGAGACGCTAGGTTGATCGGAAGCGCAAGCGGTTGAGAAGAAAGAAAAACTTCTTCAAAAACAGCTTGACGAGACAAAAGGCTGCTGTAGAATGCGCGGCCTCGGTTGAGACGAAAGGCTTGATCGAAACGCTCTTTAACAACTGAATCAAGCAATTCGTGTGGGTGCTTGTGAGGTAAGACTGGTGGTCAGCAAGATTATCAGCATCACAAATACTCAACGAGAAATCATTGAGTGCTCTTCTTTTAGGAGAAGAGATTGCGATTGCTGAGCCAAGTTTAGGGTTTTCTCAAAACCCAAGCAGTATTGAACTGAAGAGTTTGATCATGGCTCAGATTGAACGCTGGCGGCAGGCCTAACACATGCAAGTCGAGCGGATGAAGGGAGCTTGCTTCCTGATTCAGCGGCGGACGGGTGAGTAATGCCTAGGAATCTGCCTGGTAGTGGGGGACAACGTTTCGAAAGGAACGCTAATACCGCATACGTCCTACGGGAGAAAGCAGGGGACCTTCGGGCCTTGCGCTATCAGATGAGCCTAGGTCGGATTAGCTAGTTGGTGAGGTAATGGCTCACCAAGGCGACGATCCGTAACTGGTCTGAGAGGATGATCAGTCACACTGGAACTGAGACACGGTCCAGACTCCTACGGGAGGCAGCAGTGGGGAATATTGGACAATGGGCGAAAGCCTGATCCAGCCATGCCGCGTGTGTGAAGAAGGTCTTCGGATTGTAAAGCACTTTAAGTTGGGAGGAAGGGCATTAACCTAATACGTTAGTGTTTTGACGTTACCGACAGAATAAGCACCGGCTAACTTCGTGCCAGCAGCCGCGGTAATACGAAGGGTGCAAGCGTTAATCGGAATTACTGGGCGTAAAGCGCGCGTAGGTGGTTTGTTAAGTTGGATGTGAAAGCCCCGGGCTCAACCTGGGAACTGCATCCAAAACTGGCAAGCTAGAGTATGGCAGAGGGTGGTGGAATTTCCTGTGTAGCGGTGAAATGCGTAGATATAGGAAGGAACACCAGTGGCGAAGGCGACCACCTGGGCTAATACTGACACTGAGGTGCGAAAGCGTGGGGAGCAAACAGGATTAGATACCCTGGTAGTCCACGCCGTAAACGATGTCGACTAGCCGTTGGGATCCTTGAGATCTTAGTGGCGCAGCTAACGCATTAAGTCGACCGCCTGGGGAGTACGGCCGCAAGGTTAAAACTCAAATGAATTGACGGGGGCCCGCACAAGCGGTGGAGCATGTGGTTTAATTCGAAGCAACGCGAAGAACCTTACCAGGCCTTGACATGCAGAGAACTTTCCAGAGATGGATGGGTGCCTTCGGGAACTCTGACACAGGTGCTGCATGGCTGTCGTCAGCTCGTGTCGTGAGATGTTGGGTTAAGTCCCGTAACGAGCGCAACCCTTGTCCTTAGTTACCAGCACGTTATGGTGGGCACTCTAAGGAGACTGCCGGTGACAAACCGGAGGAAGGTGGGGATGACGTCAAGTCATCATGGCCCTTACGGCCTGGGCTACACACGTGCTACAATGGTCGGTACAAAGGGTTGCCAAGCCGCGAGGTGGAGCTAATCCCATAAAACCGATCGTAGTCCGGATCGCAGTCTGCAACTCGACTGCGTGAAGTCGGAATCGCTAGTAATCGTGAATCAGAATGTCACGGTGAATACGTTCCCGGGCCTTGTACACACCGCCCGTCACACCATGGGAGTGGGTTGCTCCAGAAGTAGCTAGTCTAACCTTCGGGAGGACGGTTACCACGGAGTGATTCATGACTGGGGTGAAGTCGTAACAAGGTAGCCGTAGGGGAACCTGCGGCTGGATCACCTCCTTAATCGAAGACTTCAGCTTCTTCATAAGTTCCCACACGAATTGCTTGATTCACTAGCGAAAAGCGATTGGGTTTCGACCCGAGAGAGACGATTGGGTCTGTAGCTCAGTTGGTTAGAGCGCACCCCTGATAAGGGTGAGGTCGGCAGTTCGAATCTGCCCAGACCCACCAATTGTCATGGGATGTGGCCGATCTGTAGATGGGGCCATAGCTCAGCTGGGAGAGCGCCTGCTTTGCACGCAGGAGGTCAGCGGTTCGATCCCGCTTGGCTCCACCATTAACTCGATAATCGCTGAAAGCACAGAAATGAATCCGTTCCGGATGGAGCGTATTGATTTCTGGTCTTTGCGCCAGTAACTGTTCTTTAAAAATTTGGGTATGTGATAGAAGTAGATTTGGGTAATTACTTTCACTGGTAGTTATTCAAGTCAAGGTAAAATTTGCGAGTTGCTCGAAAGAGTGAAATGCGGATTTTCGGCGAATGTCGTCTTCACGTTATTAGACAGTAACCAGATTGCTTGGGGTTATATGGTCAAGTGAAGAAGCGCATACGGTGGATGCCTTGGCAGTCAGAGGCGATGAAAGACGTGGTAGCCTGCGAAAAGCTTCGGGGAGTCGGCAAACAGACTGTGATCCGGAGATGTCTGAATGGGGGAACCCAGCCATCATAAGATGGTTATCACACACTGAATACATAGGTGTGTGAGGCGAACCAGGGGAACTGAAACATCTAAGTACCCTGAGGAAAAGAAATCAACCGAGATTCCCTTAGTAGTGGCGAGCGAACGGGGACTAGCCCTTAAGCTTCTTTGATTTTAGCGGAACGCTCTGGAAAGTGCGGCCATAGTGGGTGATAGCCCTGTACGCGAAAAGGTCTTAGAAGTGAAATCGAGTAGGACGGAGCACGAGAAACTTTGTCTGAATATGGGGGGACCATCCTCCAAGGCTAAATACTACTGACTGACCGATAGTGAACTAGTACCGTGAGGGAAAGGCGAAAAGAACCCCGGAGAGGGGAGTGAAATAGATCCTGAAACCGTATGCGTACAAGCAGTGGGAGCCTACTTTGTTAGGTGACTGCGTACCTTTTGTATAATGGGTCAGCGACTTATTTTCAGTGGCGAGCTTAACCGAATAGGGGAGGCGTAGCGAAAGCGAGTCTTAATAGGGCGTCTAGTCGCTGGGAATAGACCCGAAACCGGGCGATCTATCCATGGGCAGGTTGAAGGTTGGGTAACACTAACTGGAGGACCGAACCGACTACCGTTGAAAAGTTAGCGGATGACCTGTGGATCGGAGTGAAAGGCTAATCAAGCTCGGAGATAGCTGGTTCTCCTCGAAAGCTATTTAGGTAGCGCCTCGTGTATCACTGCTGGGGGTAGAGCACTGTTTCGGCTAGGGGGTCATCCCGACTTACCAAACCGATGCAAACTCCGAATACCAGCAAGTGTCAGCACGGGAGACACACGGCGGGTGCTAACGTCCGTCGTGAAAAGGGAAACAACCCAGACCGTCAGCTAAGGTCCCAAAATCCTGGTTAAGTGGGAAACGATGTGGGAAGGCTCAGACAGCTAGGAGGTTGGCTTAGAAGCAGCCACCCTTTAAAGAAAGCGTAATAGCTCACTAGTCGAGTCGGCCTGCGCGGAAGATGTAACGGGGCTCAAACCAGGTACCGAAGCTACGGGTTCAACGTAAGTTGAGCGGTAGAGGAGCGTTCTGTAAGCCTGTGAAGGTGAGTTGAGAAGCTTGCTGGAGGTATCAGAAGTGCGAATGCTGACATGAGTAACGACAATGCGAGTGAAAAACTCGCACGCCGAAAGACCAAGGGTTCCTGCGCAACGTTAATCGACGCAGGGTGAGTCGGTCCCTAAGGCGAGGCTGAAGAGCGTAGTCGATGGGAAACGGGTTAATATTCCCGTACTTCTAGTTACTGCGATGGGGGGACGGAGAAGGCTAGGCCAGCTTGGCGTTGGTTGTCCAAGTTTAAGGTGGTAGGCAGAGATCTTAGGTAAATCCGGGATCTTAATGCCGAGAACTGATGACGATCCTTCTTTTAGAAGGAGAAGTGGTTGATGCCATGCTTCCAGGAAAAGCCTCTAAGCTTCAGGTAACTAGGAACCGTACCCCAAACCGACACAGGTGGTTGGGTAGAGAATACCAAGGCGCTTGAGAGAACTCGGGTGAAGGAACTAGGCAAAATGGCACCGTAACTTCGGGAGAAGGTGCGCCGGTGAGGGTGAAGGGTTTACCCCGTAAGCTCATGCCGGTCGAAGATACCAGGCCGCTGCGACTGTTTATTAAAAACACAGCACTCTGCAAACACGAAAGTGGACGTATAGGGTGTGACGCCTGCCCGGTGCCGGAAGGTTAATTGATGGGGTTAGCGCAAGCGAAGCTCTTGATCGAAGCCCCGGTAAACGGCGGCCGTAACTATAACGGTCCTAAGGTAGCGAAATTCCTTGTCGGGTAAGTTCCGACCTGCACGAATGGCGTAACGATGGCGGCGCTGTCTCCACCCGAGACTCAGTGAAATTGAAATCGCTGTGAAGATGCAGTGTATCCGCGGCTAGACGGAAAGACCCCGTGAACCTTTACTATAGCTTTGCACTGGACTTTGAATTTGCTTGTGTAGGATAGGTGGGAGGCTTTGAAGCGTGGACGCCAGTTCGCGTGGAGCCAACCTTGAAATACCACCCTGGCAACTTTGAGGTTCTAACTCTGGTCCGTTATCCGGATCGAGGACAGTGTATGGTGGGTAGTTTGACTGGGGCGGTCTCCTCCTAAAGAGTAACGGAGGAGTACGAAGGTGCGCTCAGACCGGTCGGAAATCGGTCGTAGAGTATAAAGGCAAAAGCGCGCTTGACTGCGAGACAGACACGTCGAGCAGGTACGAAAGTAGGTCTTAGTGATCCGGTGGTTCTGTATGGAAGGGCCATCGCTCAACGGATAAAAGGTACTCCGGGGATAACAGGCTGATACCGCCCAAGAGTTCATATCGACGGCGGTGTTTGGCACCTCGATGTCGGCTCATCACATCCTGGGGCTGAAGCCGGTCCCAAGGGTATGGCTGTTCGCCATTTAAAGTGGTACGCGAGCTGGGTTTAGAACGTCGTGAGACAGTTCGGTCCCTATCTGCCGTGGACGTTTGAGATTTGAGAGGGGCTGCTCCTAGTACGAGAGGACCGGAGTGGACGAACCTCTGGTGTTCCGGTTGTCACGCCAGTGGCATTGCCGGGTAGCTATGTTCGGAAGAGATAACCGCTGAAAGCATCTAAGCGGGAAACTTGCCTCAAGATGAGATCTCACTGGAGCCTTGAGCTCCCTGAAGGGCCGTCGAAGACTACGACGTTGATAGGTGGGGTGTGTAAGCGCTGTGAGGCGTTGAGCTAACCCATACTAATTGCCCGTGAGGCTTGACCATATAACACCCAAACAATTTGATGTTTGCGTGTCAGACGGTTGAAGTCGACAAACAAACCGAAAAGACGCATCGCTCGCAAAGCGAAAGCCACATCGAAGCACCATCACATACCCAATTAGGGGAAGCGACTCAACACCGACTCCCCAACCGAATTGCTTGACGACCATAGAGCGTTGGAACCACCTGATCCCATCCCGAACTCAGAAGTGAAACGACGCATCGCCGATGGTAGTGTGGGGTCTCCCCATGTGAGAGTAGGTCATCGTCAAGCTTCTACACCAAACCCCCGATCATCGTAAGATGGCCGGGGGTTTGTCTTTGGGCGCGAGAAATCTCGCTGGGCTCTGGATCTGTCGCTATCATGCCTGGCTGCTGGTCTGAGGGAGTTATGGATACCTTATTACGGCTACTTAGTGATGGTCGCTTTCATTCCGGCGAAGAGCTGGGTGCTGCTTTAGGTGTTAGCCGGAGTGCTGTGTGGAAATATCTGCGGAGTTTTGAAGGCGAGTACGATATTGAACTATTCAAAGTGCCGGGAAGAGGTTATCGGCTAGCGGAGCCGCTCTCGCTCTTGAGCTACGAGGATTGCTCTGTTGTATTGGCTCGCCTGCGTTGGGAGCTTTGTCTCCGCGAGACGGTGGATTCTACTAATGCCGAAGCGTTGAGGTTGCTGCGATCAGACGTTGTTGCGCCCTTCGTTGTGTTGGCTGAGAGGCAAACCAATGGGCGAGGTCGTAGGGGGCGGGTATGGGCGAGTCCGCCTGCGCAAAACCTCTACTATTCTTTAGCTCTGAAAATCGTGAATGGGTCTGGGGGGCTGTCAGGTTTGAGCTTGGTGGTAGGCTTGGCGGTTCTCCGTGCGTTGCGTCGAGCCGGAGTTACAGGCGCTGGGCTTAAGTGGCCCAACGATCTTTACGTTGGCGGCAAAAAAATAGCTGGCATCCTGTTGGAATTAACCGGCGACCCAGCCGATGTATGTCACGTTATTATCGGCATTGGAATAAATGTAAATATGATCTCGGGTGGTCTGGACATAGGTCAGCCTTGGACGTCAGTAAGGGCTCAGACGGGAGTCTTGGCGGACCGAAGTGAGCTGGCGAATTTTGTCAGTGAGTCACTGCATCATTATTTGGCTATGCATGCGCGGGAAGGGTTCTCCTCGCTGCGTGGCGAATGGGAGGCAAATAATATCTGGCAGGGCAAGCGCTGCACCTTAAGCAGCGGCACCCAGCAGGTTAAAGGCTTGATGGTTGGCATAGACGAGCAGGGTGCTCTACGGCTTTTGGTTGATGGCCTGGGGGAGCAACGCTTCAGTGGAGGAGAACTAAGCTTGAGGCTCGATCATGATTCTTGAGCTCGATTGCGGTAACAGCTTCGTCAAATGGCGCGTTATTTCTACCGGCGATGGCTTGGTGGCATCTGAAGGCATTGCGACTCAGGCGATTGATCTTATTCAGGATTTGCTCGATAGGAACATTGGGAAAATCACACGCTGTCGTCTGGTTAGTGTTAGAAGCGACACCGAAACTGCGTCAATAGTAGGCGTGCTCTCTGAGTCGCTGAAAGTGAGCGTAGCCACAGCGCGTCCAGTCGAGCGTTTTGCTGGGGTTGTTAATGGATACCGTAACCAACAACGTTTAGGGTTGGATCGCTGGCTTGCTATCCTTGCTGCCTATGATTTGCGCAAGGCGGCCTGTTTAATTATCGATCTAGGCACGGCTATTACCGTAGATCTAGTGGCTGACGACGGGGTGCACCTCGGCGGCTACATAACGCCTGGAATCGCCCTGCTGCGAGGGCAGTTGGTCGATCACACTCGCCGCATCCGATACGACGAGGCAGAAGCTGCGCTTGCGTTGAGCGACGTCGCTCCAGGCAGGAGTACCGCCGAAGCCGTGGAGCGAGGCTGTTTGATCATGGTGCGTAGTTATCTCTCCAGTCAGATTTCCTCCGCCAGAAGACAGTTAGGTAACGACTTTGCTGTCTATGTCACCGGGGGCGATGCAGCAATAGCAGCAGACCTCCCTGGGGTAAGATATATGCCGGATTTAGTTTTCAGAGGCCTGGCGATAGCCTGTCCCTAAAGAGGTATCGATGCGTTGGCTTTTAATGCTGCTAGTGATACTAAATCTGCTGCTTTACCTGTATCACCTAAACCAAGCTCCGCCGGTTGTAAGTGAGGCTGCAGGGCAGCGTACGCTATCAAGAGAGGCCGGCATCAAGCTGCTGAGCGAGACGAAGCCTTTGGCGCGCCGCGAGTCTGTGCAAAATACGGCTAACGCTTGCCTGTTTTTAGGAGGCTTTGATGAGGAGTCGACGGCCTTGGCAATTGAGCAGCGCTTGCTGAGCCTAGACATCGATTCCGAGGTCGCACCTGTCGATGAGGCTGCTGGCGTCGACTACTGGGTATTCCTGCCTCCGCTTGTGTCTCGGCAAGCATCGCTGCGCCAGCTGCGAGAACTGCAATCTCGCAATATCGATAGTTACATAATCACTGTTGGTGATCTGTCTAATGGAATATCTCTCGGGATATTTTCACGTAAGGATTCTGCTGAAAGCGTCGTCAATCGTCTGCAGGGCGTTGACTATAAGGCGTTGATTCGTGAGTTACCCAGGACGCATCGTCGTTATTGGGTGCGAGTAGTAGGCGCTCGGCAGCACTTGTTGAGCGGGTCGCTGCTTGCTGCGCTCATGAGAGACTTTCCTGAGCTCGAACATCGACAAATGCCGTGTTCAAGCATTGCAACTTCGGAATAGTTTACATAGAATGGCGCCCGCTTAGCAGGATAGCCCTCGGGGATACCGCTAAGCGCTGTCAGCTAACCTCACGTTTTTAATGAGAAAATGCTTGACAGTCAGGAGGTTGGCAATGAAAATGCCGCCTCGTTTTGGAGGGGTTCCCGAGCGGCCAAAGGGATCAGACTGTAAATCTGACGTCATCGACTTCGAAGGTTCGAATCCTTCCCCCTCCACCAGATTTTAGCGTAGGCCTAGGCTATCGCGGGTATAGTTTAGTGGTAGAACCTCAGCCTTCCAAGCTGATGATGCGGGTTCGATTCCCGCTACCCGCTCCAAGTTTTAAGCGTTTACGCGACACGATTTGCTCATGTAGCTCAGCTGGTAGAGCACACCCTTGGTAAGGGTGAGGTCAGCGGTTCAAATCCGCTCATGAGCTCCAAAACCCAAAGGCAGATATGTGAATATCTGCCTTTGTTTTAATGGTGGCGTGACTAGCTCAATTCAACGATGGGAGACGGTCTCGATGGCTAAAGAAAAATTCGAACGTAACAAACCGCACCTGAACGTCGGTACCATTGGTCACGTCGACCATGGCAAAACCACGCTCACCGCAGCGCTGACCAAGGTCTGTGCTGAAACTTGGGGCGGCTCTGCGCGTGACTTCTCGCAGATCGACAACGCGCCGGAAGAGAAGGCTCGTGGTATCACCATCAACACGTCTCACGTTGAATATGATTCCTCGATCCGTCACTACGCACACGTTGACTGCCCGGGCCACGCTGACTATGTAAAGAACATGATCACCGGTGCTGCGCAGATGGACGGCGCGATCCTGGTTTGCTCTGCTGCTGACGGCCCGATGCCGCAGACCCGTGAGCACATCCTGCTGTCCCGTCAGGTTGGCGTTCCCTACATCGTAGTCTTCCTGAACAAGGCAGACATGGTGGACGACGCTGAGCTGCTTGAGCTGGTTGAGATGGAAGTGCGTGACCTGCTGTCGACCTACGACTTCCCGGGCGACGACACGCCGATCATCATCGGTTCCGCGCTGATGGCTCTCAACGGCCAGGACGACAACGAGATGGGCGTATCGGCCGTGCGTAAGCTGGTCGAGACTCTGGATAGCTACATTCCGGAGCCTGAGCGCGCCATCGACAAGCCGTTCCTGATGCCGATCGAAGACGTGTTCTCGATCTCTGGTCGCGGTACCGTTGTGACCGGTCGTGTCGAGCGCGGCATCGTCAAGGTTCAGGAAGAAATCGAGATCGTCGGTATCCGTGCCACGACCAAGACTACCTGCACCGGCGTTGAAATGTTCCGTAAGTTGCTCGACGAAGGTCGTGCAGGCGAGAACGTTGGCGTGCTGCTGCGCGGCACCAAGCGTGATGACGTCGAGCGTGGCCAGGTTCTGGCCAAGCCGGGCACCATCAAGCCGCACACCAAGTTCGAAGGCGAAGTCTACGTACTGAGCAAGGAAGAAGGCGGTCGTCACACGCCGTTCTTCAAGGGCTACCGTCCACAGTTCTACTTCCGTACTACTGACGTGACCGGTAACTGTGAGCTGCCGGAAGGCGTTGAAATGGTAATGCCGGGCGACAACATCAAGATGGTTGTCACCCTGATCGCTCCGATCGCCATGGAAGACGGTCTGCGCTTCGCGATTCGCGAAGGCGGCCGTACCGTTGGTGCCGGCGTGGTTGCCAAGATCATCGAATAAACGATTGATCTGATCTATTCGGGCCGGCATAATAGTCGGCCTGACTCTTGTTAGGCCAGTAGCTCAATTGGCAGAGCGGCGGTCTCCAAAACCGCAGGTTGGGGGTTCGATTCCCTCCTGGCCTGCCAACTTCAATATCGAATTTGGCAGTTTTTACAGGGTTCTCTAGCAGATGAATATCAAAGCAGAAGCCAAAGACACGCGCTTCGATCTGGTGAAGTGGTTTGTTGTGGCTGCTTTGGTGGTTGTGGCGGTGGTTGGTAATCAGTATTACTCCGCAGAGCCGATTCTGTATAGAGTTCTCGCGTTACTCGCTTTCGCTGTGGTTGCTGCTTTTGTGGCGCTGCAGACGTCAAAAGGCCGCTCCTTTTTTGTTTTGTTGAAAGAGGCGCGGGTCGAGATTCGCAAGGTCGTTTGGCCGACTCGTCAAGAAACCACTCAGACCACGCTGATAGTTGTGGCTGTTGTGCTTGTTATGGCGCTGCTGTTGTGGGGGCTTGATTCCCTGCTCGGTTGGCTGGTTTCCATGGTTGTAGGTTAAGGGTGTCTCGTGGCTAAGCGCTGGTATGTGGTTCATGCTTACTCGGGTTACGAGAAGCACGTCATGCGCTCGCTAATTGAGCGTATCAAGCTTGCTGGGATGGAAGATCATTTCGGCGAGATCCTCGTTCCCACTGAAGAAGTGGTCGAGATGCGTAATGGGCAGAAGCGCAAGAGTGAGCGCAAGTTCTTCCCGGGTTACGTACTTGTCCAGATGGATATGGCTGAAGGTGCCTGGCACTTGGTGAAAGATACGCCTCGTGTGATGGGTTTTATCGGTGGTACTGCTGATAAGCCGGCTCCGATCACCGATAAGGAGGCCGAGGCAATTTTGCGGCGTGTTGCGGATGGTAGCGACAAGCCGAAGCCAAAGACTCTGTTTGAGCCGGGCGAGGTTGTCCGAGTGGCGGATGGTCCTTTTGCTGATTTCAATGGCGTGGTTGAAGAGGTCAATTACGAGAAGAGCCGCATTCAGGTGGCTGTCCTTATATTTGGTCGTTCAACGCCGGTAGAGTTGGAGTTCAGTCAGGTCGAGAAGGTCTAGCTGAAGAAAGCATCCCACACCCCGCAGCTGCTGGCTGCGGGGTTTTGTCGTCACTGGGATATTCAAGTAAGTAGGGGAGCCGCGAGGCGCTAGCACCCAGAACGGAGTAGTTATGGCTAAAAAGATTCAAGCTTATATCAAGCTTCAGGTAAAGGCCGGTCAGGCCAACCCGTCGCCGCCTGTAGGTCCCGCACTGGGCCAGCACGGCGTCAATATCATGGAATTCTGCAAGGCATTCAATGCCCGTACTCAAGGCCAGGAAGCGGGTCTGCCGACGCCGGTGATTATCACCGTTTATAGCGATCGAAGCTTCACCTTCGAGACCAAGAGCACGCCAGCTGCTGTTCTGCTGAAGAAAGCTGCGGGCATCACTAGTGGTTCTGCTCGTCCGAACACCCAGAAGGTCGGCACCGTTACTCGTGCTCAGCTGGAAGAGATCGCGAAGACCAAGAACGCTGATCTTACCGCCGCTGATCTTGATGCGGCCGTGCGCACCATCGCCGGCTCCGCTCGCAGCATGGGCCTGAATGTGGAGGGTGTGTAATGGCTAAATTGACCAAGCGCCAGAAGGCTTTCGCCGAGAAAATCGAAGCTGGCAAGCAGTACTCGTTCGAAGACGCCGCAACCCTGCTGGCTCAGCTGTCGGCGGTGAAGTTCACCGAATCGTTCGATATCGCCATTAACCTGGGCGTGGATCCGCGTAAATCCGACCAGGTCGTGCGCGGCGCTACCGTTCTACCGAACGGCACCGGCAAGACCGTCCGTGTTGCTGTGTTCACGCAGGGCCCGGCTGCCGAGGCGGCTCTGGCTGCAGGCGCCGATCGCGTTGGTATGGATGAACTGGCTGCCGAAATGAAGGGCGGCGATCTGAACTATGACGTGGTTATCGCTTCCCCGGATGCGATGCGCGTAGTTGGTCAGCTGGGCCAGATTCTTGGTCCTCGCGGCCTGATGCCAAACCCGAAAGTGGGCACCGTGACGCCAGACGTTGCGACCGCGGTCAAGAACGCCAAGGCCGGTCAGGTTCGTTTCCGTACTGACAAAAACGGCATCATTCACAGTTCCGTGGGCAAGGTCGGTTTCGAAGCTGGTCAGCTGAAGCAGAACGTCGAAGCGCTGCTGTCTGACCTCAAGCGCCTGAAGCCGTCCACTTCCAAAGGTATCTATGTCAAGCGTGTAACCCTGAGCACCACCATGGGTCCAGGACTGATCATCGATCAGGCTACGCTCGACGCGTAACACGAGCCGCTCCGGCTGCCGGGGCGGCGCAAAATTGGGGTCCCTGCCTGGCGGGGGCTATCCAAGACCGTAGGCGGCGCAAGCCTTAAACCGTTGGAGTTCGCTTCTTCAGGCCTACGCAGAGGTGCTCCCGATTCGTACCGAATCAGACACCAAAACCCGTCCGGCTTCGGCTGGGCGAACCGGTAACATCCAGGAGTAAAAACCCGTGGCAATCAAACTCGAAGACAAGAAAGCCATCGTCGCTGAAGTCAACGAGGCTGCCAAAGCTGCCCTGTCCGCTGTCGTGGCTGATGCCCGTGGCGTGACCGTGGGAGCCATGACCGGACTCCGTAAAGAGGCCCGCGAAGCAGGTGTCTACGTGCGTGTCGTACGTAATACTCTGCTGCGTCGCGCCGTTGAAGGCACTCCGTACGACGTGCTCAACGACGTGTTCAAAGGCCCGACCCTTATTGCTTTCTCCAATGAACATCCGGGCGCTGCTGCCCGTATTTTCAAAGAGTTCGCCAAGGGTCAGGACAAGTTCGAGATCAAGGCTGCTGCGTTCGAGGGTCAGTTCATCGCAGCCAACCAGATCGACGCTTTGGCAACCCTGCCGACCTATGACGAAGCTATTTCGCAGCTGATGAGCGTGATTCAAGGCGCTACCAGCAAGCTGGCTCGTACTTTGGCGGCCGTTCGTGACCAGAAAGAAGCTGCAGCAGCCTAAGCGCACAGCAACTTTCGAATCTCTTTTGAATTAGACGGCCGTAGGTCGTCATCTATATACAGGAACTAGAGTCATGGCTCTGACCAACGAAGACATCATCAACGCCGTTTCCGAAATGTCCGTGATGCAGGTTGTAGAACTGATCAAGGCAATGGAAGAGAAGTTCGGTGTTACTGCTGCTGCCGCTACCGTTGCTGCGGCTGGCCCGGCTGCTGCCGCTGCTGAAGAACAGACCGAATTCAACGTCATGCTGCTTGAAGCTGGCGAAAAGAAAGTCAACGTGATCAAGGCGGTTCGCGAGCTGACTGGTCTGGGACTCAAAGAGGCCAAGGCTGTTGTTGACGGCGCCCCTGGCATCGTCAAAGAAGGTGTGTCGAAAGACGAAGCCGAAGCTGCCAAGAAGTCCTTGGAAGAGGCTGGCGCCAAAGTCGAGCTCAAGTAAGCGCCGACCTTGCGTCTACAGCCGAAGCGACTCGCGTAAGGCTGATGGCTGGTGGCTTTTGCCACCGGCCTTTTTCCGTTATAGCCGCACGATGTTTATCGCGTGGCTGGAACGGGAAAGACCGCTCCGATGGGCGGTGCGAATCAAGGGATTCGCAAGATTTTCTGGCTGCTCCCGTCGGGAGAAGCCAAACAAGCAGGTGACCAAGCTGGGGAACGCTGATGGCTTACTCATACACTGAGAAAAAACGAATCCGCAAGGACTTTAGCAAGTTACCGCACGTGATGGACGTGCCGTATCTTTTGGCCATCCAGCTGGATTCGTATCGCGAATTCCTGCAGGCGGGAGCGACCAAAGATCAGTTCCGCGATATTGGCTTGCATGCAGCCTTCAAATCCGTTTTTCCGATAATCAGCTATTCCGGCAATGCAGCGCTGGAATACGTTGGCTATCGCCTGGGCGACCCGGCTTTTGATGTCAAGGAATGCGTTCTGCGCGGCGTAACCTTCGCGGTACCGCTGCGGGTAAAAGTCCGCCTGATCATTTTCGATAAGGAATCGTCGAGCAAGGCGATCAAGGACATCAAAGAGCAAGAAGTCTACATGGGGGAGATCCCCCTGATGACCGAGAACGGTACCTTCATCATCAACGGTACCGAGCGCGTTATCGTGTCTCAGCTGCACCGCTCGCCAGGTGTCTTCTTCGATCACGATCGCGGCAAGACCCATAGCTCGGGCAAACTGCTGTATTCCGCTCGCATCATCCCGTACCGCGGCTCCTGGCTGGACTTCGAGTTCGATCCGAAGGATGCCGTCTTCGTGCGTATCGACCGTCGCCGCAAGCTGCCGGCCTCGGTGCTGCTGCGCGCGCTGAACTACAGCACTGAAGAAATCCTCGATGCGTTCTACGACACCAACGTGTTCCACGTTAAAGGTGAAGCGTTGAGCCTTGAGCTTGTTCCGCAGCGTCTGCGCGGCGAAATCGCATCGTTCGATATCAAGGATGAAAACGGTAAAGTCATCGTCGAGCAAGGCCGTCGCATTACTGCACGTCATATCAACCAGCTCGACAAGTCCGGCATCAAAGCGCTAGATATGCCGATGGACTACGTGCTTGGGCGTACCACTGCCAAGGCCATCGTGCATCCTGCCACCGGCGAGATCATTGCCGAGTGCAACACCGAACTCACCGTTGAAGTCCTGGCCAAGCTGGTCAAGGGTCAGGTGGTGCGTTTCGAGACGTTGTATACCAACGACATCGATTGCGGTCCGTTCATTTCGGACACGCTGAAGATCGATTCGACGACCAATCAGCTCGAGGCGTTGGTCGAAATCTATCGCATGATGCGTCCTGGCGAGCCGCCAACCAAGGACGCCGCCGAAACGCTGTTCAACAATCTGTTCTTCGCCTCCGAGCGCTACGATCTGTCAGCCGTGGGGCGGATGAAATTCAACCGCCGTATCGGTCGTACAGAGATCGAAGGTTCCGGCGTGCTCAGCCGTGAGGATATCGTCGCGGTGCTGAAGACACTGGTCGATATCCGTAACGGCAAGGGCGTAGTCGATGACATCGATCACCTGGGCAACCGTCGCGTACGTTGCGTTGGTGAAATGGCCGAGAACCAGTTCCGTGTAGGCCTGGTACGTGTCGAGCGAGCGGTCAAGGAACGCCTGTCGATGGCCGAAAGCGAAGGCCTGATGCCGCAGGACTTGATCAACGCCAAGCCGGTTGCCGCAGCGGTGAAGGAGTTCTTTGGCTCCAGCCAGCTGTCGCTGTTCATGGACCAGAACAACCCGCTCTCCGAGATCACCCACAAGCGTCGTGTCTCCGCGCTCGGCCCGGGCGGTCTGACCCGTGAGCGTGCGGGCTTCGAGGTCCGCGACGTACATCCGACCCATTACGGTCGTGTCTGCCCGATCGAGACGCCGGAAGGTCCAAACATCGGTCTGATCAACTCGCTGGCCGCCTACGCGCGCACCAATCAATACGGCTTCCTGGAAAGCCCGTATCGCGTGGTCAAGGAAGGCGAGGTTACCGACGAGATCGTATTCCTGTCGGCTATCGAAGAAGCCGACCACGTGATTGCCCAGGCGAGTGCCAAGCTGGATGACCGCAAGCTGGTCGACGAGCTGGTTGCCGTTCGCCATCAGAACGAATTCACGGTCAAAGCACCGGAAGACGTGACACTGATGGACGTGTCGCCGAAGCAGGTTGTTTCCGTTGCCGCTTCGTTGATCCCGTTCCTCGAGCACGACGACGCCAACCGCGCGCTGATGGGTTCGAACATGCAGCGTCAGGCCGTACCGACGTTGCGCTCGGACAAGCCATTGGTGGGTACCGGGATGGAGCGCAACGTGGCGCGCGATTCGGGTGTCTGCGTCGTTGCTCGTCGTGGTGGTGTAATCGATTCGGTCGACGCCAGCCGTGTGGTCGTGCGTGTACATGATGCGGAAGTCGAAACTGGTGAAGCGGGCGTCGACATCTACAACCTGACCAAGTACACCCGTTCCAACCAGAACACCTGCATCAACCAGCGTCCGCTGGTGAGTAAGGGTGACGTGGTCGAGCGTGGTGACATCATGGCAGACGGTCCGTCCACTGATATGGGTGAGCTGGCCCTCGGGCAGAACATGCGTGTCGCGTTCATGCCGTGGAACGGCTACAACTTCGAAGACTCCATCCTCCTGTCGGAGCGTGTGGTCCAAGAAGATCGTTTCACCACGATTCACATTCAGGAGCTGACCTGCGTATCCCGTGATACCAAGCTCGGCCCAGAAGAAATCACTGCGGACATCCCTAACGTGGGTGAGGCTGCGCTGAATAAGCTGGACGAAGCGGGCATCGTCTATGTGGGTGCTGAAGTGGGCGCGGGCGACATTCTGGTAGGTAAGGTCACGCCGAAGGGCGAAACCCAGCTGACCCCGGAAGAAAAGCTACTGCGTGCGATCTTCGGTGAGAAGGCATCCGATGTTAAGGATACCTCCCTGCGCGTGCCGACCGGCACCAAGGGCACGGTCATTGACGTGCAGGTCTTCATCCGTGATGGCGTTGAGCGAGACTCTCGTGCTCTGGCGATCGAAAAGATGCAGCTCGACGAGATTCGCAAGGATCTCAATGAAGAGTTCCGTATCGTTGAAGGTGCGACGTTTGAGCGTCTGCGCTCCGCGCTGGTTGGCGCGTCCGCCGAAGGCGGCGCCGGCCTAAAGAAAGGGACCGTCATTACAGACGAGGTTCTTGATGGGCTCGAGCACGGTCAGTGGTTCAAGCTGCGCATGGCCGAAGATGCTCTGAACGAGCAGTTGGAGAAGGCCCAAGCCTATATTTTTGACCGCCGTCAGCTGCTCGACGACAAGTTCGAGGACAAGAAGCGCAAGCTGCAGCAGGGCGATGACCTGGCGCCTGGCGTGCTGAAGATTGTCAAAGTCTACCTGGCGATCAAGCGTCGCATTCAGCCGGGCGACAAGATGGCCGGCCGCCACGGTAACAAAGGTGTGGTCTCCGTGATCATGCCGGTTGAAGACATGCCACACGATGCTAACGGGACCCCGGTGGACATCGTTCTCAACCCGCTCGGTGTGCCGTCGCGTATGAACGTCGGTCAGATCCTCGAAACTCACCTTGGCCTTGCGGCCAAAGGGCTGGGCGAGAAGATCAATCGTATGCTCGATGAGCAGCGTAAGGTTGCAGAGCTGCGCAAGTTCCTGACCGAAATCTATAACGAGATCGGTGGGCGCCAGGAAAACCTGGATGAGTTCAGCGATCAGGAAGTGCTGGATCTGGCCAAGAATCTGCGTGGTGGGGTGCCGATGGCTACCCCGGTCTTCGACGGTGCCAAGGAGCGCGAAATCAAGGCCATGCTTAAGCTGGCGGATTTGCCAGAGAGCGGCCAGATGCAGTTGTTCGATGGCCGGACGGGGAACAAGTTCGAGCGTACGACCACGGTCGGCTACATGTACATGCTCAAGCTCAACCACCTGGTTGATGACAAGATGCACGCGCGTTCCACCGGTTCCTACAGTCTGGTCACCCAGCAGCCGCTGGGTGGTAAGGCGCAGTTCGGTGGTCAGCGTTTCGGGGAGATGGAGGTCTGGGCCCTGGAGGCGTACGGTGCCGCCTACACCCTGCAGGAAATGCTCACGGTCAAGTCGGACGACGTGAACGGGCGGACCAAGATGTACAAGAACATCGTGGACGGCGATCACCGTATGGAGCCCGGCATGCCGGAATCCTTCAACGTGTTGATCAAAGAGATCCGCTCGCTCGGTATCGACATCGATCTGGAAACCGAATAACCAC
Organism: Stutzerimonas stutzeri; assembly: GCF_000590475.1. Classification (NCBI taxonomy): domain Bacteria; kingdom Pseudomonadati; phylum Pseudomonadota; class Gammaproteobacteria; order Pseudomonadales; family Pseudomonadaceae; genus Stutzerimonas; species Stutzerimonas stutzeri. The sequence goes on from NZ_CP007441.1 coordinate 679,679, forward strand.
GCACCGCCTAAGCGGCGCCCGGCATCAGCCGGTCGTCGCCGGTCCGTGAGGAGGAAAGGCCTTGAAAGACTTGCTGAATCTGTTGAAAAACCAGGGTCAAATCGAAGAGTTCGATGCCATCAAGATTGCATTGGCTTCGCCCGAGATGATCCGTTCCTGGTCCTTTGGCGAGGTTAAAAAGCCAGAGACCATCAACTATCGTACGTTCAAGCCCGAGCGTGATGGCCTGTTCTGCGCCAAGATCTTTGGCCCGGTCAAGGATTACGAGTGCCTGTGCGGCAAGTACAAGCGCCTCAAGCATCGGGGCGTGATCTGTGAGAAATGTGGCGTCGAGGTTGCGCTGGCCAAGGTTCGCCGCGAGCGCATGGCGCATATCGAACTGGCTTCGCCGGTTGCCCACATTTGGTTCTTGAAGTCGCTGCCGAGCCGTATCGGCCTGCTCCTGGACATGACCCTGCGTGATATCGAGCGCGTGCTCTACTTCGAGAGCTACGTGGTGATCGATCCGGGCATGACCACGCTCGAGAAGGGTCAGCTGCTCAATGACGAGCAGTACTTCGAAGCACTGGAAGAGTTCGGTGACGATTTCGACGCTCGCATGGGTGCCGAGGCCGTGCGCGAGCTGCTGCACGAAATCGACCTTGAGCACGAGATTGGTCGCCTGCGTGAAGAGATTCCGCAGACCAACTCGGAAACCAAGATCAAGAAGCTGTCCAAGCGCCTGAAGCTGATGGAAGCTTTCCATGGTTCGGGCAACCTACCGGAATGGATGGTACTGACCGTTCTGCCGGTGTTGCCGCCGGATCTGCGTCCGTTGGTCCCGCTCGATGGTGGCCGCTTCGCGACATCGGATCTCAACGATCTGTATCGCCGGGTGATAAACCGTAACAACCGTCTCAAGCGCCTGCTCGATCTGTCGGCGCCGGACATCATCGTGCGCAACGAAAAGCGCATGCTGCAGGAGGCCGTTGACGCGCTGCTCGACAACGGTCGTCGTGGTCGCGCCATCACTGGCTCGAACAAGCGTCCTCTCAAGTCTTTGGCCGACATGATCAAGGGCAAGCAGGGTCGTTTCCGTCAGAACCTGCTCGGCAAGCGTGTTGACTACTCCGGTCGTTCGGTCATTACCGTCGGCCCGACCCTGCGCCTGCATCAGTGCGGTCTGCCGAAGAAGATGGCCCTCGAGCTGTTTAAGCCGTTCATTTTTGGCAAGCTGGAAATGCGTGGTATGGCGACCACCATCAAGGCCGCCAAGAAGATGGTCGAGCGCGAGCTGCCGGAGGTCTGGGACGTCTTGGCCGAAGTCATCCGCGAACATCCCGTGTTGCTCAACCGGGCGCCGACACTGCACCGTCTGGGTATCCAGGCGTTCGAGCCGGTCCTGATCGAAGGCAAGGCGATTCAGCTTCACCCGTTGGTCTGCGCCGCGTACAACGCTGACTTCGACGGTGATCAGATGGCCGTTCACGTGCCGCTGACGCTGGAAGCTCAGCTCGAAGCGCGCGCGCTGATGATGTCGACCAACAACATCCTGTCGCCGGCCAACGGCGAGCCGATCATCGTGCCGTCGCAGGACGTGGTCCTGGGTCTGTACTACATGACTCGCGAAGCGATCAATGCCAGGGGCGAGGGTCGTGTGTTCGCTGACCTGCAGGAAGTCGACCGCGTATTCCGCGCCGGCGAAGCGTCGCTGCATGCCCGCGTCAAGGTGCGCATCAACGAGACCATCAAGGATCGCGACGGCTCGATCACCAAGAATACCCGCATCGTCGACACCACTGTCGGTCGCGCGCTGCTATTCCAGGTGGTTCCGGCAGGTCTGCCGTTTGACGTAGTCAACCAGCCGATGAAGAAGAAGGCGATCTCCAAGCTGATCAACTTGTGCTATCGCACCGTTGGCCTGAAGGATACCGTCATCTTTGCGGACCAGTTGATGTACACCGGTTTCGCCTATTCGACCATCTCCGGTGTCTCGATCGGTGTGAACGACTTCGTCATCCCGGACGAGAAGGCGCGGATCATCGACGCCGCGACCGAGGAAGTGAAGGAAATCGAGTCGCAGTACGCCTCCGGCCTGGTGACCCAGGGCGAGAAGTACAACAAGGTGATCGACCTCTGGTCGAAGGCAAACGACGAAGTTTCCAAGGCGATGATGGCCAACCTCTCGAAAGAGAAGGTCATCGACCGTGACGGGAACGAAGCCGAGCAGGACTCGTTCAACTCGATGTACATGATGGCTGACTCCGGGGCGCGGGGTTCCGCTGCCCAGATTCGCCAGCTGGCCGGTATGCGTGGCCTGATGGCCAAGCCGGACGGCTCGATCATCGAGACGCCGATTACTGCGAACTTCCGCGAGGGACTGAACGTACTGCAGTACTTCATCTCCACTCACGGTGCTCGTAAGGGTCTTGCGGATACCGCCCTGAAGACCGCGAACTCCGGTTACCTAACCCGTCGCTTGGTCGACGTGGCGCAGGATCTGGTGGTGACCGAGATCGATTGTGGCACCGAGCAGGGCCTGCACATGACGCCGCACATCGAAGGCGGCGACGTGGTCGAGCCGTTGGGTGAGCGTGTATTGGGCCGTGTGATTGCGCGTGACGTTCTCAAGCCTGGCAGCGACGACGTGCTGGTTCCGGCCGGTACGTTGATCGATGAGCAGTGGGTCGACTTCATCGAGCTGAACAGCATCGACGAAGTGATCGTGCGTTCGCCGATCAGCTGCGAAACCCGCTATGGCATCTGTGCCAAATGCTACGGTCGCGATCTGGCCCGTGGTCACCAGGTGAACATAGGTGAGGCCGTCGGTGTTATCGCCGCACAGTCCATCGGTGAGCCGGGCACACAGCTGACCATGCGTACGTTCCACATCGGTGGTGCGGCCAGCCGGACTTCGGCTGTCGACAACGTAATGGTCAAGAACGGCGGTACCATTCGCCTACATAATCTCAAGTACGTCGAGCGTGCCGATGGGGCCCTGGTCGCGGTTTCGCGTTCCGGTGAACTGGCAGTGGCGGACGATTACGGCCGCGAGCGCGAGCGCTACAAGCTGCCGTACGGTGCGGTGATTTCGATCAAGGAAGGCGACAAGGTCGATGCCGGCACCGTCGTTGCGAAATGGGATCCGCACACGCACCCGATCGTGACCGAGATGAAGGGTGTCGTGACCTTCGCGGGCATGGAGGAGAACATCACCATCAAGCGTCAGACCGATGAGCTCACCGGTCTGACCAACATCGAGGTGATGGATCCGAAAGATCGTCCGGCGTCCGGCAAGGACATTCGTCCGGCGATTAAGATGGTCGATACCAACGGTAAGGAACTGCTGTTGCCGGGTACCGACGTGCCTGCCCAGTACTTCCTGCCGGCGAACGCGCTGGTTGGCGTGGCCGATGGTGCCGAGATCAACGTCGGTGACGTTATCGCGCGTATCCCGCAGGAAACGTCCAAGACCCGCGACATCACCGGTGGTCTGCCGCGCGTTGCCGACTTGTTCGAGGCGCGTCGTCCGAAAGAGCCGTCGATCCTGGCGGAAATCAGCGGAACGATCTCCTTCGGCAAGGAAACCAAGGGCAAGCGCCGTCTGGTCATCACGCCTACCGATGGAACCGATCCTTACGAGGAGCTGATTCCGAAGTGGCGCCACCTCAACGTCTTCGAAGGCGAACAGGTAAACAAGGGCGAAGTGATCTCCGACGGGCCGAGCAACCCGCACGACATTCTTCGCCTGCTGGGCGTCAGTGCGCTGGCCAAGTACATCGTCAACGAGATCCAGGACGTCTACCGCCTGCAGGGCGTGAAGATCAACGACAAGCACATCGAGACCATCCTGCGGCAGATGCTGCGCAAGGTAGAAGTGGCCGAGTCGGGTGATTCCAGCTTCATCAAGGGCGACCAGATGGAGCTGACCCAGGTGCTGGAAGAGAATGAGCGCCTGTCCCTGGACGACAAGTTCGGCTCCAAGTACGTGCGTGTGCTGCTGGGTATCACCAAGGCCTCGTTGTCCACCGAGTCGTTCATTTCGGCGGCGTCGTTCCAGGAAACTACTCGCGTCCTTACCGAGGCGGCGGTTACCGGCAAGCGCGACTACCTGCGCGGCCTGAAGGAAAACGTCGTGGTCGGTCGTCTGATTCCGGCCGGTACCGGTCTGCAGTATCACAGCGAGCGCAAGCGCAAGCGTGATGCCGAAAAACCGGTTCGTGTGAGTGCCGATGAGGTCGAAGCGGCGTTGACGGAGGCGCTGAATTCCAGCGGCAACTGATTGGAGGCAGCCCCGGTTCATGCCGGGGCGCACCTTGACGGTGTGCAAGAAGCTCTTTAGACTCTTGTACCCCTAATTTGGCGGGGCTTTGCGCCCTGCCATTTTTCGTTTGTGTCGAAAGACAACAGTGGAGCTAGTAGATGGCAACGATCAACCAGCTGGTACGCCAGCCGCGCAAGCGCGTCGTCGAGAAAAGCGACGTCCCTGCGCTGCAGAACTGCCCGCAACGCCGTGGCGTGTGCACTCGTGTGTACACCACCACGCCAAAGAAACCGAACTCTGCACTGCGTAAAGTATGTCGTGTTCGCCTGACCAACGGTTTTGAAGTCGCCTCCTACATCGGTGGTGAAGGTCACAACCTGCAGGAGCACAGTGTCGTGCTGATCCGTGGCGGTCGTGTAAAAGACCTTCCGGGTGTGCGCTATCACACCGTGCGCGGTTCGCTGGATACCTCCGGTGTCAAGGATCGTAAGCAGGGCCGTTCCAAGTACGGCACCAAGCGTCCGAAGTAATCAGTATTTTTATTTATTTGAGTCGATAAGAGTAAGGTCGGGCGTAACCTCGTTGTTATCGTCCCGGGCTAACCTGAAGACCGTTTGAGGGCTTATCAATGCCAAGACGTCGTGTAGCAGCCAAGCGCGAAATCCTTGACGATCCGAAGTACGGAAGTCTGATTCTCGCCAAGTTCATGAACCACGTGATGGAAAGCGGCAAGAAGGCCGTAGCTGAGCGTATCGTTTATGGGGCCTTGGAAAAGGTCAAGGAGCGCAAGAACACCGATCCCCTGGAAATCTTCGAAAAAGCACTCGACGCCATCGCTCCGCTGGTCGAAGTGAAGTCCCGCCGTGTAGGTGGTGCGACTTACCAGGTTCCGGTCGAAGTTCGTCCGTCCCGTCGTAACGCGCTGGCCATGCGCTGGCTGGTAGATGCTGCGCGTAAGCGTGGTGAGAAATCCATGGCCCTGCGCTTGGCGGGTGAGCTGTCGGATGCATTTGAAGGTAAAGGCGCTGCTGTGAAGAAGCGTGAAGACGTGCACCGTATGGCTGAAGCCAACAAGGCCTTCTCGCACTACCGCTTCTAATTTTCAGCGTCATCAACTTGCGAGGGCTTTATGGCTCGTACTACCCCGATTAACCGCTACCGTAACATTGGTATCGTCGCTCACGTGGATGCTGGTAAAACCACCACCACTGAGCGCGTCCTTTTTTACACCGGCGTAAACCATAAAATGGGCGAGGTGCACGACGGCGCCGCGACCATGGATTGGATGGTGCAGGAGCAGGAGCGTGGTATTACCATCACCTCTGCTGCCACTACCGCTTTCTGGGCTGGATCCGAGAAGCAGTTCGATAAGCATCGTTTCAATATCATCGATACTCCCGGTCACGTTGACTTTACCATCGAAGTTGAGCGCTCGCTGCGCGTGCTCGATGGTGCGGTCGTAGTGTTCTGTGGTACTTCGGGTGTTGAGCCGCAATCGGAAACCGTTTGGCGTCAGGCTAATAAGTACGGTGTTCCGCGCCTGGTCTATGTCAATAAGATGGACCGTGCAGGCGCCAACTTCTTGCGTGTGGTCGCGCAGATCAAGCAGCGTCTGGGTCATACCCCTGTTCCGATTCAGCTTGCCATCGGTGCAGAAGATAACTTCCAGGGTCAGATTGATCTGGTCAAGATGAAAGCCATCTACTGGAACGACGATGACAAGGGCATGACCTTCCGTGAGGAAGAGATCCCAGCTGAGCTTCAGGATCTGGCTGAAGAGTGGCGCAGCAACATGGTCGAGGCTGCTGCCGAAGCGACCGAGGAGCTGATGAACAAGTACCTCGAGGGTGAAGAGCTCACCACCGAGGAAATCAAGGCCGCTCTGCGTCAGCGCACAATCGCTGGCGAAATCGTTCTGGCTGTCTGTGGTTCGTCGTTCAAGAACAAGGGTGTTCCTCTAGTTCTCGACGCGGTTATCGATTATCTCCCCGCGCCAGCTGACATTCCGGCGATCAAGGGTACCGATATCGATGACGAAACCATTGAGATGGAGCGTCACGCGGATGACGCTGAGCCGTTCTCGGCGCTGGCGTTCAAGATCGCGACCGACCCCTTTGTTGGTACGCTGACCTTCGCTCGCGTTTATTCGGGTGTCCTGAACTCCGGTGACGGTGTTCTGAACTCGGTGAAAGGCAAAAAAGAGCGTGTTGGTCGTATGGTGCAGATGCATGCGAACAGCCGCGAAGAGATCAAGGAAGTTCGCGCCGGTGACATCGCTGCCCTGATCGGCATGAAGGATGTCACTACTGGTGACACGCTCTGTGCTCTGGACAAGCCGATCATTCTGGTGCGTATGGACTTCCCTGAGCCGGTTATTTCGGTGGCGGTTGAGCCGAAGACCAAGGATGACCAGGAGAAGATGGGTATCGCGCTGGGCAAGCTTGCCCAGGAAGATCCCTCGTTCCGCGTCAAGACTGACGAAGAGACCGGCCAGACGATTATCTCGGGTATGGGCGAGTTGCACCTCGATATTCTCGTCGACCGTATGCGTCGTGAGTTCAACGTCGAAGCCAACATCGGCAAGCCGCAGGTGTCTTATCGCGAGAAGATCACCAAGTCGTGCGAGATCGAAGGTAAATTCGTTCGCCAGTCCGGTGGTCGTGGTCAGTTCGGTCATTGCTGGGTGCGCTTTGCGCCGGCAGATGAGGGTCAAGAAGGCCTGCAGTTCGTCAACGAGGTAGTTGGTGGTGTCATTCCGAAGGAATACATCCCCGCTATTCAAAAGGGCATCGAAGAGCAGATGAAGAACGGCGTGGTCGCCGGTTATCCGCTGATCGGCCTGAAGGCGACTGTGTTCGATGGCTCCTACCATGACGTCGACTCCAACGAGATGGCGTTCAAGGTTGCGGCTTCCATGGCGACCAAGCAGCTGTCCCAAAAGGGCGGCGCCGTAGTGCTTGAGCCGATCATGAAGGTCGAGGTGGTGACGCCTGAGGACTACATGGGTGACGTGATGGGCGACCTTAACCGTCGTCGCGGTCTGATCCAGGGTATGGAGGATACGGTATCCGGCAAGGTCATTCGTGCCGAGGTTCCGCTGGGTGAGATGTTCGGTTATGCGACCGACGTCCGCTCCATGTCTCAGGGTCGCGCTAGCTACTCCATGGAATTCTCGAAATACTCCGAGGCTCCGTCGAACATCGTCGAAGCTATCGTTAAAAAACAAGGTTGATTCAGCCCTTTAAGTAAGAGGTTTACTGTCGTGGCTAAAGAAAAATTCGAACGTAACAAACCGCACCTGAACGTTGGTACCATTGGTCACGTCGACCATGGCAAAACCACGCTCACCGCAGCGCTGACCAAGGTCTGTGCTGAAACTTGGGGCGGCTCTGCGCGTGACTTCTCGCAGATCGACAACGCGCCGGAAGAGAAGGCTCGTGGTATCACCATCAACACGTCTCACGTTGAATATGATTCCTCGATCCGTCACTACGCACACGTTGACTGCCCGGGCCACGCTGACTATGTAAAGAACATGATCACCGGTGCTGCGCAGATGGACGGCGCGATCCTGGTTTGCTCTGCTGCTGACGGCCCGATGCCGCAGACCCGTGAGCACATCCTGCTGTCCCGTCAGGTTGGCGTTCCCTACATCGTAGTCTTCCTGAACAAGGCAGACATGGTGGACGACGCTGAGCTGCTTGAGCTGGTTGAGATGGAAGTGCGTGACCTGCTGTCGACCTACGACTTCCCAGGCGACGACACGCCGATCATCATCGGTTCCGCGCTGATGGCTCTCAACGGCCAGGACGACAACGAGATGGGCGTATCGGCCGTGCGTAAGCTGGTCGAGACTCTGGATAGCTACATTCCGGAGCCTGAGCGCGCCATCGACAAGCCGTTCCTGATGCCGATCGAAGACGTGTTCTCGATCTCTGGTCGCGGTACCGTTGTGACCGGTCGTGTCGAGCGCGGCATCGTCAAGGTTCAGGAAGAAATCGAGATCGTCGGTATCCGTGCCACGACCAAGACTACCTGCACCGGCGTTGAAATGTTCCGTAAGTTGCTCGACGAAGGTCGTGCAGGCGAGAACGTTGGCGTGCTGCTGCGCGGCACCAAGCGTGATGACGTCGAGCGTGGCCAGGTTCTGGCCAAGCCGGGCACCATCAAGCCGCACACCAAGTTCGAAGGCGAAGTCTACGTACTGAGCAAGGAAGAAGGCGGTCGTCACACGCCGTTCTTCAAGGGCTACCGTCCACAGTTCTACTTCCGTACTACTGACGTGACCGGTAACTGCGAGCTGCCGGAAGGCGTTGAAATGGTAATGCCGGGCGACAACATCAAGATGGTTGTCACCCTGATCGCTCCGATCGCCATGGAAGACGGTCTGCGCTTCGCCATTCGCGAAGGCGGTCGTACCGTTGGTGCCGGCGTGGTTGCCAAGATCATCGAATAATATTTTCGATGCCGGAAAGGGCCCCTCGGGGCCCTTTTTCTATTGTTGATCATTTATTGACACCCCCTGGACGCATCCGTACAATTGCGCCTCCTTTTACCGGGCGTATTGCGTTTGGTAGGGATGGCTAATTGGAGTCTGAGGTCAAAATGCAAAACCAACAAATCCGTATTCGGTTGAAGGCTTTTGACCATCGCCTGATCGATCAATCAACCCAGGAAATCGTGGAAACCGCGAAACGTACTGGTGCTCAGGTGCGTGGTCCGATTCCACTGCCGACCCGCAAAGAGCGGTTCACTGTTCTGGTTTCCCCGCACGTCAACAAAGATGCGCGCGACCAGTATGAGATCCGTACTCATAAGCGTGTGCTGGATATTGTCCAGCCGACCGACAAGACCGTCGATGCGCTGATGAAGCTTGATCTTGCGGCTGGCGTGGAAGTGCAGATCAGCCTCGGCTAAAACGTTGAGTTTTAGTCGTGTAACGCTCTGAAATGGGCGGCCATAGCGGGTGAAAGCCCCGTACACTCATGAGGTTACAACATGACTATTGGTGTAGTCGGTCGTAAAAGCGGCATGACCCGCGTTTTCACCGAAGATGGTGTCTCTATTCCGGTTACGGTCATTGAGATCGAGCCGAATCGCGTCACTCAGTTTAAAAACGAAGAAAGCGATGGCTATCGCGCTGTACAGGTAACTGTAGGCGAGCGTCGCGCGTCCCGTGTTACCAAGGCTCAGGCCGGTCACTTCGCCAAGGCGAACGTAGCAGCTGGTCGTGGCGTCTGGGAATTTCGCCTTGATGGTGAGGAGTTCCAGGTTGGTGACCAGATCAACGCTGAGATTTTCCAGGCTGGACAGATGGTGGATGTCACCGGTCAGTCCAAGGGTAAAGGCTTTGCCGGTACCATCAAGCGCTGGAATTTCCGTGGTCAGGACAATACCCACGGTAACTCCGTATCCCACCGCGTCCCGGGTTCGATTGGCCAATGCCAGACTCCAGGCCGTGTTTTCAAGGGCAAGAAGATGTCCGGGCACATGGGCGCCGAGCGCGTAACCGTGCAGTCCCTGGAAATCGTGCGTGTCGATGCCGAGCGTAATCTGCTGTTGGTCAAGGGCGCTGTGCCCGGCGCCACTGGTGGTGACGTAGTTGTGCGTCCGGCTGCCAAGGCTCGCGGGTAAGGGGGAGTTCACATGCAATTGAATGTTAATGGCGCACAAGCCATCGAAGTCTCCGAGCAAACCTTTGGTGGTGAGTTTAATGAGACGCTGGTGCACCAGGCGGTCGTCGCCTATATGGCTGGCGGTCGTCAGGGTAGCAAGCAGCAGAAGACTCGCTCCGATGTGTCCGGTGGCGGCAAGCGACCTTGGCGTCAGAAGGGTACTGGCCGTGCGCGTGCTGGTACTTCACGCGGTCCGATCTGGCGTGGCGGTGGTGTGACTTTCGCGGCTCGTCCGCAGAATCACGAGCAGAAGCTGAACAAGAAGATGTACCGCGCTGCGTTGCGCTCCATCCTCTCTGAGCTGGTGCGTTCCGAGCGTCTGGTCATCGTAGAAGATTTCGCTGTCGACAGTCCAAAAACCAAGCTGCTTGCTAACAAGCTGTCGGGTATGGGGCTGAGCGATGTATTGATCGTTTCCGATGCTGTTGATCAGAATCTTTATCTGGCGGCTCGCAACCTGCCGCACGTCGATGTACGCGATGTGCAAGGTTCGGATCCTGTCAGCCTGATCGCCTATGACAAAGTGTTGATTACTGTGTCGGCTGTGAAGAAGTTCGAGGAGCTGCTGGGATGAACCAGGAACGCGTATTCAAAGTCCTGCTTGGTCCGCACGTCTCCGAGAAGGCAACCATGCTGGCCGACAGCAAGAGCCAGTTCGTTTTCAAGGTTGCTACTGATGCAACCAAGCTGGAAATCAAGAAGGCCGTCGAAAGCCTGTTCAACGTGAAAGTTGCCAAGGTCAGCACCCTGAATGTTCAGGGCAAGACCAAGCGCACCGCTCGCGGTTTGGGCAAGCGCAACGACTGGAAGAAGGCGTATATCGCACTTCAGCCGGGCCAGGATCTCGATTTCGCCGGCAACGCTGAGTAAGGAGGGGGTGCATCATGGCAATCGTTAAATGCAAACCGACTTCCGCAGGCCGCCGTTTTGTGGTCAAGGTGGTCGGTCAGGAGCTGCACAAAGGCGCTCCTTATGCTCCGCTGCTCGAGAAGAAGTCGAAGTCCGGCGGTCGTAACAACAACGGTCGCATCACCACGCGTCACATCGGTGGTGGTCACAAGCAGCATTACCGACTGGTCGATTTTCGTCGCAACAAGGATGGCATTCCAGCTGTCGTTGAGCGCGTCGAGTACGATCCGAACCGTACTGCGCACATCGCGCTGCTGAAGTACGCGGACGGCGAGCGTCGTTACATCATCGCCCCCAAAGGCGTGAGTGCTGGCGATCAGCTGCTCTCCGGCGTGAACGCGCCGATCAAGGCTGGTAATAGCCTGCCGCTGCGCAACATCCCGCTGGGTTCCACCGTTCACGGTGTTGAACTGAAGCCGGGCAAGGGCGCCCAGATTGCTCGTTCCGCTGGTGCTTCGGCTCAGTTGGTCGCGCGTGAAGGTGCTTACGTAACACTGCGTCTTCGCTCCGGCGAGATGCGCAAAGTGCTGGCCGAGTGCCGTGCGACCCTGGGCGAAGTCTCGAACTCCGAGCACAGCCTGCGTTCGCTTGGTAAAGCGGGTGCGAAGCGCTGGCGCGGTGTTCGCCCGACCGTTCGCGGTGTGGCAATGAACCCGGTCGATCACCCCCACGGTGGTGGTGAGGGTCGTACCTCCGGTGGTCGTCATCCGGTGTCGCCATGGGGCTTCCCAACCAAGGGCGCGAAGACTCGCTCTAACAAGCGCACCGATAACATGATCGTCCGTCGTCGCAAGTAACTAGAGGGATACGACAGTGCCGCGTTCTCTGAAAAAAGGTCCTTTTATCGATCTTCACCTATTGAAGAAGGTCGAAGTGGCGATGGAAAAGAACGATCGTAAGCCGGTTAAAACCTGGTCGCGTCGTTCCATGATCCTGCCGCAAATGGTCGGTTTGACCATCGCTGTGCATAACGGTCGTCAACATGTTCCCGTTCTCGTGAGCGAAGATATGGTCGGCCACAAACTCGGCGAGTTCGCTGGTACCCGCACTTATCGCGGGCACGTAGCGGACAAGAAAGGCAAGCGCTAAGGGGTAAGGAAAGATGGAAGTAGCCGCTAAGTTGTCGGGCGCTCGCATCTCCGCCCAGAAAGCCCGCCTGGTCGCCGACCAGATCCGCGGGAAGAAGGTGGGCGAAGCGCTCAACCTGCTGGCTTTCAGCAGTAAGAAAGCCGCCGAGATCATGAAGAAAGTGCTGGAGTCGGCCGTGGCCAACGCCGAGCACAACGAAGGCGCTGACGTGGATGACCTGAAGGTTTCCACTGTCTTCGTCAACGAAGGGCGTTCGCTTAAGCGCATCATGCCGCGTGCCAAAGGCCGCGCTGATCGCATCGTCAAGCGGTCTTGCCATATCACTGTCAAGGTTGCGGACAAGTAACGGAGTCGATCAGATGGGTCAGAAAGTACATCCCACTGGCATTCGCCTGGGAATCGTCAAGGAGCACACTTCCGTCTGGTATGCAGACGGACGTACGTACGCCGATTATCTGCTTGCAGATCTGAACGTGCGTGAATACCTCCAAGACAAATTAAAAAGCGCGTCCGTAAGCCGTATCGATATTCATCGTCCGGCTCAGACAGCACGCATCACCATCCACACTGCTCGTCCCGGTATCGTGATCGGCAAGAAGGGTGAGGATGTTGAGAAGCTGCGTCAGGACCTGACCAAAAAAATGGGTGTGCCTGTGCACATCAACATCGAAGAAATCCGCAAGCCGGAACTCGATGCAATGCTGGTAGCACAGAACGTCGCTCAGCAGCTGGAGCGTCGCGTGATGTTCCGTCGCGCCATGAAGCGCGCCGTACAGAACGCGATCCGCATTGGTGCCAAGGGCATCAAGATCCAGGTGAGCGGTCGTCTGGGTGGGGCTGAAATCGCCCGTACGGAATGGTATCGGGAAGGTCGTGTGCCACTGCACACCCTGCGTGCCGATATCGACTACAACACCTACGAAGCACACACCACATACGGTGTGATCGGCGTCAAGGTTTGGATCTTCAAAGGCGAAGTAATTGGTGGTCGCCATGAAGAACTGAAGCCGCAAGCGCCTGCGCCTCGTAAAAAAGCTGCCAAGTAAGGAGTACGCCAAATGTTGCAACCAAAGCGTACAAAATTCCGCAAGCAGATGACGGGTCACAACCGTGGCTTGGCTCAGCGCGGTAGCAAAGTCAGCTTCGGCGAGTTCGCTCTCAAGTCTGTTGCTCGTGGTCGTCTCACTGCGCGCCAGATCGAGTCCGCACGTCGTGCGTTGACTCGTCACGTTAAGCGTGGCGGCAAGATCTGGATCCGCGTTTTCCCCGACAAGCCTATCTCCAAGAAGCCGCTTGAAGTTCGGATGGGTAAAGGTAAGGGCAACGTCGAGTACTGGGTAGCCCAAATTCAACCGGGCAAGGTGCTGTACGAGATCGAGGGTGTTTCCGAAGAGCTGGCGCGTGAGGCATTCGCCCTGGCTGCTGCAAAGCTGCCTCTCGCCACCTCCTTTGTTAAGCGGACGGTGATGTGATGAAAGCGAATGAACTTCGTGAAAAATCCGCTCAGCAGCTGAACGAGCAATTGCTCGAGCTGCTGCGCGACCAGTTCAATCTGCGTATGCAGAAAGCAACTGGCCAGTTGGGGCAGTCTCACCTGCTCTCGCAAGTCAAGCGCGACATTGCTCGTGTCAAGACTGTGCTCAACCAGCAGGCAGGTAAGTGATCATGGCTGAAGTTGAAAAAACTGTCCGCACGCTGACTGGCCGCGTCGTCAGCGACAAGATGGACAAAAGCATCACCGTTCTGATCGAGCGTCGCGTCAAGCACCCGATCTACGGTAAATACGTGAAGCGTTCGACCAAACTGCACGCCCACGACGAAACCAACCAGTGCCGTATCGGTGACAAGGTCACGATTCGCGAGACTCGTCCTATGGCGAAGACCAAGTGCTGGATGTTGGTTGATGTCGTCGAACGTGCCGTCGAAGTCTAAGGGCTAAGGGTCGGAGAAATTATATGATTCAGACTCAATCAATGCTCGATGTGGCTGATAACAGTGGCGCTCGTCGCGTCATGTGTATCAAGGTCCTCGGTGGTTCGCACCGCCGTTACGCCGGCATCGGCGATATCATCAAGGTTACCGTCAAGGAAGCGATTCCTCGTGGCAAGGTCAAGAAAGGCCAGGTAATGACTGCGGTCGTAGTCCGTACCCGTCACGGTGTTCGTCGTCCGGACGGCTCCATCATCCGCTTCGATGGCAATGCTGCTGTTTTGTTGAACAACAAGCAGGAGCCTATTGGCACTCGTATTTTCGGGCCGGTGACGCGTGAACTTCGTTCTGAGAAGTTCATGAAGATCGTCTCGCTCGCGCCTGAAGTGCTGTAAGGAGAAGCCGCATGGAAAAGATTCGTCGCAACGACGAGATCATCGTCATCGCCGGCAAAGACAAGGGCAAGCGCGGTAAGGTGCTCCGGGTTCTCGCTGACGACCGTCTGGTTGTCGGTGGTATCAACCTGGTGAAGCGTCATACCAAGCCGAACCCTATGTCAGGCGTTCAGGGCGGTATCGTCGAAAAAGAGGCGCCTCTGCACGCCTCTAACGTCGCTATCTTCAACGGCGAAACCAACAAGGCTGACCGCGTTGGTTTCAAAGTCGAAGACGGCAAGAAAATTCGTGTCTTCAAGTCGACCCAAAAGCCGGTTGAAGCTTGAGACTGCTAGGTAGATAACCATGGCACGACTAAAAGAAGTTTATCGGAAGCAAATCGCTCCCAAGCTGAAGGAAGAACTTCAGCTTGGCAATGTGATGGAAGTTCCGCGCATCACCAAGATCACCCTGAACATGGGTATCGGCGAAGCGATCGGTGATAAGAAAATCATCGACAATGCAGTTGCCGACCTTGAAAAAATCACCGGCCAGAAGGTCGTCGTGACTCATGCTCGGAAATCCATCGCTGGCTTCAAGGTTCGCGAAGGTTGGCCGATCGGTGTCAAGGTGACCCTGCGCAGCGATCGTATGTACGAATTCCTGGATCGTCTGCTGTCTATCTCCCTGCCTCGGGTTCGCGACTTCCGCGGCCTCAATGCCAAGTCCTTCGATGGTCGCGGCAACTACAGCATGGGCGTGAAGGAGCAGATCATTTTCCCGGAAATCGATTACGACAAGATCGACGCCCTCCGTGGTCTGGACATTACGCTGACCACTACTGCTCGGACGGACGAAGAGGGTCGCGCACTGCTGCGTGCCTTCAACTTCCCGTTCCGTAACTGATTGGAGTAGGCACATGGCTAAGCAAAGCATGAAGAACCGCGAGCTGAAGCGTCAGCAAACGGTTGCCAAGTACGCCCAGAAGCGTGCCGCGCTGAAAGCGGTCATCGCCAATCCGGAGTCTTCTCCGGAAGCGCGTTGGGAGGCCCAGGTGGCTCTGCAGAAGCAGCCGCGTGATGCAAGCGCTTCTCGCTTGCGTAATCGCTGCCGCCTGACTGGCCGCCCGCATGGTGTTTATCGCAAGTTTGGTCTTGCGCGGAACATGCTGCGTCAGGCCGCCATGCGTGGTGATGTTCCAGGTCTGGTCAAGGCCAGCTGGTAATTAGCCGCTCCGGCACGCGATGTCGGAACCGCGGTTGTCGAATCAAGCCCCTTATGGGGCTTGATTCGTTTCTGAACAGTCTCTAGAATGCTCGGCTCGCCCGAGTCGCGCCTTTTAGGTGTCTGCTCTTCTGGTAAATGGCGATACGAGCCCTAGCGGGCTTATTTTTTTGAATTAGGAGCCAAGCGCCCATGAGTATGCAGGACCCGTTAGCGGACATGCTAACTCGTATCCGTAATGCCCAGATGGCCGAAAAGTCCGTCGTAAGCATGCCGTCTTCCACTTTGAAGGTGGCTGTAGCCAACGTTCTTCAGGGTGAAGGCTATATCGCAGGATACAACGTCAGCAGCGACGCCAAGCCGCAGCTGTCTATCGAGCTCAAGTACTTCGAAGGCCGTCCGGTCATCGAAGAGCTGAAGCGCGTAAGTCGTCCTGGCCTTCGCCAGTACAAATCCGTTGATCAGTTGCCGAAAGTTCGCGGCGGTCTGGGTGTTTCGATCGTGTCCACCAACAAAGGTGTGATGACTGATCGGGCTGCTCGCGCTGCTGGCGTTGGCGGCGAAGTGCTCTGCACAGTGTTCTAAGGGGGGATAAGCATGTCTCGCGTTGCTAAGAACCCCGTCAAGCTGCCCGCTGGTGTTGAGTTCAACATGGCCGGCCAGCAGCTTTCGGTGAAGGGTGCCAAGGGTACTCTCGAACTGAACGTGCACTCGTCTGTGGAAGTGATCCACGAGGCCGGTGAGCTCCGTTTTGCTGCGCGTAATGGCGATCAGCAGAACCGTGCCATGGCCGGTACCACCCGTGCGCTGGTTAACAACATGGTGATCGGCGTCAGCCAGGGCTTCGAGCGCAAGCTCCAGCTGGTTGGTGTTGGTTACAAGGCGCAAGCCAAAGGTCAAGTGCTGTCCCTGGCTCTCGGCTTCTCGCACCCGGTGGAATATGAACTGCCGCAAGGCGTTACCGCTGAGACCCCCAGCCAGACCGATATCCTGATCAAGGGTGTCGATAAGCAACTGGTCGGTCAGGTGGCTGCTGAAATCCGTGACTTCCGTCGCCCTGAGCCTTACAAGGGCAAAGGCGTGCGTTACTCGGACGAAGTGGTCCGTCGTAAAGAAGCTAAGAAGAAGTAGGGCATAGCAAATGAGCGTAAAGAAAGTTACTCGTCTGCGTCGCGCTCGCAAGGCACGCCTGAAGATGCGCGAGCTGGAAACCGTACGCCTTTGTGTGTACCGCTCTTCCCAGCACATCTACGCCCAGGTCCTTTCGGCCGACGGCGGCAAGGTCCTGGCCAGTGCCTCGACTCTCGACAAAGAACTGCGCGACGGAGCCACCGGCAACGTCGACGCTGCCAAGAAAGTTGGTCAGCTGGTCGCTGAGCGTGCTAAGGCCGCAGGTGTCACCCAGGTGGCGTTCGACCGTTCTGGCTTCAAGTACCACGGTCGTGTCAAGGCACTGGCTGATGCTGCTCGTGAAGGCGGGCTGGAGTTCTAAGTTATGGCATATAACGAGCAAAAGCGCGACGAAGGCTACATTGAGAAGCTGGTTCAAGTTAACCGCGTCGCCAAGACAGTAAAAGGTGGCCGTATCTTCACGTTCACTGCGTTGACCGTAGTGGGTGATGGTAAGGGTCGAGTAGGGTTCGGTCGTGGTAAGTCCCGCGAAGTGCCAGCTGCCATTCAGAAGGCCATGGAGGCGGCTCGCCGCAACATGATCCAGGTCGATCTGAACGGCACCACGCTGCAGTACGCTACCAAGGCGGCGCATGGCGCTTCCAAGGTTTACATGCAGCCTGCTTCGGAAGGTACCGGTGTTATTGCCGGTGGTGCGATGCGCGCCATTCTGGAAGTAGCTGGCGTACAGAACGTCCTGGCCAAGTGCTACGGCTCTACCAATCCGGTGAACGTGGTTCATGCCACCTTCAAGGGTTTGAAGGCCATGCAGTCGCCTGAGTCGATCGCTGCAAAGCGTGGCAAGAGCGTTGAGGAGATTTCCTGATCATGGCTAACACCGTCAAGGTCACGCTGATCAAAAGCGTCAGCGGTCGTATCCCCAATCACAAGCTGTGCGTCAAGGGCCTCGGCCTGCGTCGCATTGGTCACACCGTCGAAGTTCAGGACACTCCTGAAAATCGCGGCATGATCAACAAGGCTTACTACATGCTCCGTGTGGAGGGCTAAGCCATGCAACTGAACGATCTGCGTTCTGCGCCGGGCGCCCGTCGCGAAAAGCTGCGTCCGGGTCGCGGTATCGGTAGCGGCCTCGGCAAAACCGGTGGTCGTGGTCACAAGGGTCAGACTTCCCGCTCCGGCGGTAAGATCGCTCCCGGTTTTGAAGGCGGCCAACAGCCTTTGCATCGCCGTCTGCCCAAGTTCGGTTTCGTCTCGTTGAAGGCTATGGATCGTGCTGAAGTGCGTACCTCCGAGCTGGCAAAGGTTGAAGGCGATGTCGTAACTCTGCAGAGCCTCAAGGATGCCGATATCATCAATCAGAACGTACAGCGCGTAAAAGTTATGCTGTCGGGTGAGGTTGGTCGTGCGGTAACTCTGAAGGGCATCGCCGCCACCAAGGGTGCGCGCGCGGCTATCGAAGCAGCTGGCGGCAAGTTCGAGGAATAAATGGCTAAGCAAGGTGCTCTCTCCGCGCTGAATAGTGGCGGGCTTTCTGAACTCTGGGCTCGTCTGCGCTTTCTGCTGATGGCGATTATCGTCTATCGTGTTGGCGCACACATCCCGGTGCCGGGAATCAATCCCGACAGGTTGGCCGAGCTGTTCCGTCAGAACGAAGGGACCATCCTTAGCTTGTTCAACATGTTTTCCGGTGGTGCGCTGGAGCGCATGAGTATCTTTGCTTTGGGGATCATGCCGTACATCTCGGCGTCGATCATCATGCAGCTCATGACGGCTGTCAGTCCCCAGCTGGAACAGTTGAAAAAAGAGGGCGAGTCCGGTCGTCGCAAGATCAGCCAGTACACGCGCTACGGCGCTTTGGTGTTGGCTATCGTGCAGGCCATTGGTATGTCGGTCGGTCTCGCTGGCCAGGGTGTCGCATTCAGCACTGACTTCGGCTTTTACTTCGTTGCTGTCACTACTTTCGTGGCGGGTGCGATGTTCATGATGTGGCTGGGGGAGCAGATCACCGAGCGGGGTGTCGGTAACGGTATCTCAATGCTGATCTTTGCAGGTATTGTCGCCGGCCTCCCTGGCGCTCTGGGGCAGTCGTTCGAGTCGGCTCGGCAGGGTGATGTCAATATCATTGCGCTGCTCGCTGTTGGTCTGCTGGCCGTCGCCATCATCGGATTCGTGGTGTTCATTGAACGTGGCCAGCGGCGAATTGCCGTGCACTACGCCAAGCGTCAGCAGGGCCGCAAGGTCTTCGCTGCACAAACGAGCCACCTTCCGTTGAAGGTGAACATGGCGGGTGTCATCCCAGCAATCTTCGCCAGTAGTATCCTGCTGTTTCCGGCTTCCTTGGGGCAGTGGTTTGGACAGTCGGAGAACATGGGTTGGCTGGCTGATATTTCTCAGTCGATCGCCCCTGGTCAGCCGTTGAATATTCTGTTGTTCAGCGCCGGCATCATCTTCTTCTGCTTCTTCTACACGGCATTGATGTTCAATCCGAAGGACGTTGCAGAAAACCTGAAGAAGTCCGGTGCGTTTATCCCGGGGATTCGGCCTGGTGAGCAGTCAGCACGCTATATCGATGGTGTGCTGACTCGCTTGACCATGTTCGGTGCCCTGTACATGACGGCTGTCTGCCTGTTGCCGCAGTTCCTTGTGGTGGCGGCGAACGTGCCGTTCTACCTTGGCGGGACATCGTTGCTGATTGTGGTTGTGGTTGTAATGGACTTCATGTCCCAGGTTCAATCGCACCTCATGTCTCACCAGTACGATTCCCTGATGAAAAAAGCCAACCTGAAGGGCTATGGCAGCGGAATGCTCCGCTGAGGTCAGCCCGTAAGGTTCCAGGAGTTGGTCATGAAAGTTCGTGCATCGGTCAAAAAGCTGTGCCGCAACTGCAAAATCGTCCGTCGCGAAGGCGTCGTTCGGGTGATCTGCAGCGCAGAACCGCGTCACAAGCAGCGCCAAGGCTGATTGTGAGCTAAGGCTCGAGCCCGGCAGCTAGTGCGCTGCCGGGTTGATTATTTGTTATTACAGCGTTAGTATCTCGCGCCCTTTTCTTGGCTTCCGGGGCGTTGGGTAGCTGTCAATTGGAGTTTCACTGAATGGCCCGTATTGCAGGCGTAAACATTCCGGATAACAAGCACACTGTTATCTCGCTGACCTACATCTATGGTGTCGGTCGCACTCGTGCGCAGACTATCTGCGCTGCTACCGGTGTGAATCCGGCAGCGAAAATTAAGGATCTTTCCGACGAGCAGGTCGAACTGCTGCGTGGTGAAGTGGCTAAGTTCATCGTTGAAGGTGACCTTCGTCGCGAAGTCAACATGAAGATCAAGCGCTTGATGGACCTGGGTTGCTATCGCGGCCTGCGTCATCGTCGTGGTCTGCCGGTACGCGGTCAGCGCACCAAGACCAACGCTCGTACCCGCAAGGGTCCGCGTAAGCCGATCCGCAAGTAATCGCGTTAGCGCATCGACAGGAATCTAATCATGGCAAAACCTGCTGCTCGTCCTCGTAAGAAAGTCAAAAAGACGGTGGTTGATGGCATCGCCCATATCCACGCCTCTTTCAACAACACCATCATCACTATCACCGATCGCCAAGGCAATGCATTGTCCTGGGCAACTTCCGGTGGTTCCGGTTTCCGCGGCTCCCGTAAGAGCACTCCGTTCGCTGCCCAGGTGGCTGCCGAGCGTGCTGGTCAAGCGGCACTGGAATATGGCCTCAAGAACCTCGACGTCAACGTCAAGGGTCCTGGTCCGGGCCGCGAATCTGCCGTTCGTGCATTGAACGGCTGTGGTTATAAAATCGCCAGCATCACCGACGTGACGCCAATCCCGCACAACGGGTGCCGTCCGCCGAAGAAGCGCCGCGTGTAATCAGGAGACAGTGAGAAATGGCTCGTTATATTGGTCCCAAGTGCAAACTGTCTCGTCGTGAAGGCACCGATCTCTTCTTGAAGAGTGGTGCGCGCGCGCTCGAATCGAAGTGCAACATCGAAACCCCACCGGGTGTTCATGGTCAGCGTCGTGGTCGTCTCTCTGACTACGGCACGCAGCTGCGTGAAAAGCAGAAAGTTCGTCGTATCTACGGCGTACTTGAGCGTCAGTTCAGCGGCTACTACAAAGAAGCTGCCAGCCGTAAGGGCGCTACCGGCGAAAACCTGCTGCAACTGCTGGAATGCCGTCTGGATAACGTGGTTTACCGCATGGGCTTCGGCTCTACTCGTGCCGAGTCGCGTCAGCTTGTATCCCACAAGGCTATCAGCGTTAACGGCAAAACCGTGAACGTTCCATCCTTTCAGGTAAAGGCTGGTGACGTGGTAGCAGTTCGTGAAAAGTGCCGTAACCAGCTGCGCATCGCCCAAGCCCTGGAACTGTGCGTACAGCGCGGTCGCGTTGAGTGGGTCGAAGTAGACGCCGACAAGAAATCTGGTGTTTTCAAGAGTGTTCCGGCTCGCAGTGATCTGTCCGCCGACATCAACGAAAACCTGATTGTCGAGCTCTACTCCAAGTAAGGGCTAGAAAATAGGTGTATCCATGCAGATTTCGGTAAATGAGTTCCTGACCCCCCGCCATATCGATGTGCAGGTGGTCAGTCCGACCCGTGCCAAGATCACACTCGAGCCTCTCGAGCGTGGTTTCGGCCATACCCTGGGCAACGCGCTGCGTCGTATTCTGTTGTCCTCCATGCCCGGCTGCGCTGTGGTCGAGGCTGAGATCGACGGTGTGCTCCACGAGTACAGCGCTATCGAGGGCGTGCAGGAAGATGTCATCGAAATCCTGTTGAACCTCAAAGGTATCGCCATCAAGCTGCACGGCCGTGATGAAGTGACCTTGAGCCTGGTGAAGAAGGGCGCGGGCGCTGTGACCGCTGCCGATATCCAGCTGGATCACGATGTCGAAATCGTCAATGGCGATCACCTGATCGCCAATTTGGCGGCTAATGGCTCGATCAACATGAAGCTCAAGGTCGCTCGCGGCCGTGGTTACGAGCCGGCTGACGCACGTCAGAGCGACGAAGACGAGAGCCGTAGCATTGGCCGTCTTCAGCTCGACGCGACGTTCAGCCCGGTTCGTCGCGTAGCCTATGTTGTCGAAAACGCTCGTGTTGAGCAGCGCACCAACTTGGACAAGCTGGTCATCGACCTGGAAACCAATGGAACCCTGGATCCCGAAGAGGCGATCCGTCGTGCCGCGACCATTCTGCAGCAGCAGTTGGCCGCGTTCGTTGACCTCAAGGGTGACAGCGAGCCGGTTGTGGTCGAGCAGGAAGACGAAATCGATCCGATCCTGTTGCGTCCAGTTGACGACTTGGAACTGACCGTACGTTCGGCCAACTGCCTCAAGGCAGAAAACATCTACTACATCGGTGATCTGATCCAGCGCACCGAAGTTGAGCTGTTGAAAACGCCGAACCTGGGCAAGAAATCTCTGACCGAAATCAAAGATGTTCTGGCTTCTCGTGGTCTGTCCCTCGGCATGCGCCTCGACAATTGGCCGCCGGCCAGTCTCAAGAAGGACGATAAGGCTACGGCCTGATCGACCATAGTCACCGAACTGATCGTTTGGTAAGGAATTTCAATCATGCGTCATCGTAAAAGTGGCCGTCATCTCAGCCGCACAAGCGCTCACCGCAAGGCCATGTTTCAGAACATGGCGGTGTCGCTGTTCGAGCACGAACTGATCAAAACAACCCTGCCCAAGGCCAAGGAACTGCGTCGCGTAGCCGAGCCGCTGATCACTCTGGCCAAGGAAGACAGCGTCGCCAACCGTCGTCTGGCTTTCGACCGTACTCGCTCGAAGGCGATCGTTGGCAAGTTGTTCAACGATTTGGGCCCGCGTTACGCCGCCCGTCAGGGTGGGTATCTGCGTATCCTCAAGTGCGGTTTCCGCGCTGGTGACAACGCCCCAATGGCTTACGTCGAGCTGGTTGACCGTCCGGTTACCGGTGAAGTGGAAGCTGCGGAGTAAGCGTCGCTTACTTGAAAAAAAGCCGAGCGCCAGCTCGGTTTTTTTTCGCCAGCTGATTAGAAATGGTCTATCAGGCTGGTCCGCTTAATAAATTAGATTGTCGCTGTCGTCTCGCTAGAATCGTCTCCAAGCCAAACACATGGCATTTGAAGGAGAGACAGCATGAGCGATAAACAGGTCCTTACTAGCGCATCTGGTGCACCGGTTGCCGACAACCAGAACTCTCGTTCCGCTGGGCCTCGGGGGCCGCTTCTGTTGGACGACTTTCATCTGGTTGAAAAACTCGCGCATTTCAATCGCGAGGTCATTCCCGAGCGGCGCGTGCATGCCAAAGGATCCGGTGCCTATGGCACGCTGACGATCACCGGCGATATCTCTCGATACACCAAAGCCAAATTGTTCGACACGGTGGGCAAGCAGACTCCCCTGTTTCTGCGTTTCTCAACAGTGGGCGGCGAGCGCGGGTCGGCCGATACCGAGCGTGACCCTCGTGGCTTCGCTGTGAAGTTTTACACCGAGGAAGGTAATTGGGACATCGTGGGTAACAACACGCCTGTCTTCTTCATTCGAGACCCACTCAAGTTCCCGGATTTCATCCACACTCAAAAACGCGACCCCTGGAACAATCTGAAGAGTCCGCAGGCAATGTGGGATTTCTGGTCGCACTCACCTGAAGCATTGCATCAGGTCACGATACTTTTTTCGGATCGCGGTATTCCGGACGGTTATCGGTTCATGCATGGTTTCGGAAGCCATACCTTCAGTCTGGTCAATGCCGAAGGCGTGCGTAGTTGGGTGAAGTTCCATTTCAAGAGTATGCAGGGCATCAAGAACCTGACGCCTGAGGAAGCAGGGCGCCTTGCCGGTACCGACCCTGACTATGCGCAAAGGGACCTGTTCAGCGCCATTGACCGGGGTGACTTTCCGAAGTGGTGCATGTGCATCCAAGTGATGAGCGACGAACAGGCGGCTAGTCGTACGGAGAACCCGTTCGATGTCACCAAGACCTGGTCGCAGACAGAGTTCCCGTTGATTGAGGTTGGTCTGCTGGAGCTCAACCGTAACCCGCAGAACTATTTCGCCGAGGTTGAGCAGGCGGCGTTCGCTCCGAGCAATGTGGTGCCAGGCGTTGGGCTTTCGCCAGACCGTATGCTGCAGGGCCGCGTTTTTGCTTATGCCGACGCACATCGTTACCGAATCGGCACCAACCATCAGCAGCTCCCGGTGAACGCGCCGCGCTGCCCCTATCAGAATTACCAGCGTGATGGCGCGATGCGCTTCGATGGCAACGGTGGCTCGGGGCCCAACTACGAGCCAAATAGCTATGCCGAAGCGCCCAAGCAGGCACCGGAGTACGCTGAGCCCGCACTGGCGCTGGCTGGGGCTGCGGATCGTCACGATCACCGCAGGGACGATGACTATTTCAGTCAGGCCGGGGCGCTGTTCCGCCTGATGAGCGCCGAGCAGCAGGCTTTGTTGGTGGCTAACATCGTCGGCGCCATGACGCCGGTGACCCGTGACGTGCAGTTGCGCCAGCTCGGTTATTTCTTCATGGCCGACCCTGCGTATGGTGCGTGTATCGCCAGGGGTTTGGGAATCGAACCGAGCGAAATCGGCTGATCGTCGAAACATTAAAGCCGGGCCTTGGGCCCGGCTTTTTTATGCCAGCAGCTCAGGCCCTGTCCCGTGCTAGCAGGGGTTTGAGGAAGTAACCGGTATGGGAGTGCGGCATGTCGGCGACCTGTTCCGGCGTGCCCGTCGCGATGATCTGCCCGCCTTTTGATCCACCCTCGGGACCAAGGTCCACGAGCCAGTCGGCGGTTTTGATCACGTCCAGGTTGTGTTCGATGACCACCACCGTGTTGCCGTGATCACGCAATCGGTGCAGCACGTCGAGCAGTTGCTGGATATCTGCGAAATGCAGGCCGGTGGTCGGCTCGTCGAGGATGTATAGCGTCTTGCCGGTATCGCGTTTGGACAGTTCGCGCGACAGCTTGACTCGCTGCGCCTCGCCACCTGAAAGCGTGGTCGCGCTCTGGCCGAGCTTGATATAGGACAGTCCCACATCCATTAATGTCTGGAGTTTGCGGGCAACGGCCGGCACCGGATCGAAAAACTCTCGCGCCTCCTCAATGGTCATGTCCAGCACTTCGGTGATGCTCTTGCCCTTGTACTTCACTTCCAGCGTTTCACGGTTATAGCGTTTGCCCTTGCAGACGTCGCAGGGCACATAGATGTCCGGCAAAAAGTGCATTTCTACCTTGATCACGCCATCGCCCTGGCAGGCCTCGCAGCGGCCACCCTTGACGTTGAAGGAGAAGCGGCCGGGGCCGTAGCCACGCGAGCGGGCCTCTGGCACGCCGGCGAAGAGTTCGCGAATGGGCGTGAATAGCCCAGTGTAGGTGGCTGGGTTGGAGCGCGGCGTACGACCAATCGGGCTCTGGTCGATATCCACCACCTTGTCCAGGTGCTGCAGACCGTCGAACGAATCATGGGGCGCTACTTCAAGCGTGGTCGCTCCGTTCAGGGCTGTGGCGGTGATTGGGAAGAGTGTGTTGTTGATCAACGTCGATTTGCCGGAACCCGACACACCGGTGATGCAAGTCAGTAGCCCGACAGGTATCTCCAAATCGACATTGCGCAGGTTGTTGCCGCGAGCGCCTTTGAGTTTGAGCAGCTTGGTTGCATCAGGGGGAGTGCGCTGTTCCGGGTATAGGATCTTCACCCGGCCGGAGAGATAGCCACCGGTCACGGACGCGGGGTTATTCATAACCTCGTCAGGCGTCCCTTCCGCGACGATCTGGCCACCGTGCACGCCAGCGCCAGGGCCGATGTCGACCACATAGTCCGCGAGGCGTATGGCATCTTCATCGTGTTCAACGACTATTACCGTATTGCCGATGTCGCGCAGGTGGCGCAGGGTTCCCAGCAATCGCTCGTTGTCGCGTTGGTGAAGGCCGATAGAGGGTTCGTCTAGGATGTACATCACCCCGACTAGGCCCGCACCGATCTGGCTGGCCAGGCGAATTCGCTGCGCTTCTCCGCCGGATAGTGTATCGGCGCTGCGGTCGAGGGTCAGGTAGTCGAGTCCGACATTGACCAAGAACTGCAGCCTCTCGCAAATCTCCTTGAGGATCTTGTCGGCGATTTCGCCACGGCGGCCGGTGAGCGAAAGGCCCCCGAAATACTCGGTGGCGTCGCCAATCGGTAGCCCGGTCACCGCCGGCAGGGTTTTGTCACCTACCCAAACATGGCGGGCTTCGCGACGCAGTCGGGTGCCGCGGCACTCCGGGCAGGGTTGGGTGCTCAGATACTTGGCCAGCTCTTCGCGTACCGAATTGGATTCAGTTTCCCGGTAACGGCGCTCGAGGTTGGGGATGATGCCTTCGAAGGGGTGCGAGCGTTTGACGATATCGCCGCGGTCGTTCAAGTAGCGGAAGTCTACGTTTTCCTTGCCGCTGCCGCGCAGAACCACCTTCTGTTGATCCGCCGGCAAAGAGTCGAATGGCTTATCGAGGCTGAACCCGTAATGCGAGGCGAGCGAGCCGAGCATCTGAAAATAATAGACGTTGCGCCGATCCCAGCCGCGGATGGCGCCCTCGGCCAGGGTCAGCTCGCCATTGACCAGGCGCTTGGCATCGAAAAATTGTTTAACACCCAGGCCGTCACACGTCGGGCAGGCGCCGGCCGGATTGTTGAAGGAAAACAGTTTGGGCTCGAGTTCGCTGATCGAGTGTCCGCAGATCGGGCAGGCGAAGCGGGCGGAGAAAATCATCTCTTCGCCGTCGTCATCCTCTTCCATTGAGGCGACCAGCGCGATGCCGTCGGCGAGTTTCAGTGCGGTTTCGAAGGATTCGGCGAGGCGCTGCTGCAAGTCGCCGCGCACCTTGAAGCGATCCACCACGACGTCGATAGAGTGCTTCTTCTGCTTATCCAGTTTTGGCAGTTCGTCGAGCTCATAAAGCCGTCCATTGACCCGGGCGCGTACGAAGCCTTGGGCGCGTAACTCGTCGAATACCGCCAGGTGCTCCCCTTTGCGTTCGCGAATGACCGGGGCGAGGAGCATCAGCTTGCGGCCTTCCGGCAACGCCAATACCTGGTCGACCATCTGGCTGACCGTCTGGGCTTCGAGTGGCGCATCGTGGTCAGGGCAGCGCGGCGTGCCTACGCGTGCATAGAGCAGGCGCAGGTAGTCGTAGATTTCGGTGATGGTGCCGACGGTCGAGCGCGGGTTGTGCGAGGTCGATTTCTGCTCGATGGAAATGGCAGGGGAGAGGCCTTCGATGGTATCGACGTCGGGCTTTTCCATCATCGAGAGGAATTGCCGGGCGTATGTCGAAAGGGATTCGACATAGCGACGCTGCCCTTCGGCATAAAGCGTATCAAAGGCCAGCGAAGATTTGCCGGAGCCGGACAGGCCGGTGATCACGATCAACTTGTCGCGCGGCAGAGTGAGGTCGATGTTCTTCAGGTTGTGGGTGCGAGCCCCACGAATCAGAATCTTGTCCAAAGCAGCCTCGCGTGGCGGGCGAAAACCCGAAAGTATACGGCCAGGGGCGACATCGCGGCAAAGTTGCGAGCCTGTGCCGAGCCAAGGATGGCTGCTAGAATCGCCGCCGGTTCATTCAAGCGAGACCCCCAATGCACGATCCCTATGGCGAGCGCATGAGCGCCAGAGAAACCCGCGCAGCATCCGGGCTGGCCCTGGTTTTCGCGTTTCGTATGCTCGGCATGTTCATGGTGCTGCCAGTCCTGGCGACCTACGGCATGGAGCTGCGGGGGGCCACACCGGCATTGATCGGCCTCGCTATCGGTGCCTATGGTTTGACCCAGGCTGTGCTACAAATTCCGTTCGGCATGCTTTCCGATCGGATCGGCCGGCTACCAGTGATCTACTTCGGGTTGCTGATCTTCGCTGCGGGAGCGGTGCTGGCGGCGTCGGCTGATTCCATCTGGGGGGTCATCGCCGGCCGCATTCTGCAAGGTGCCGGGGCGATTTCGGCTGCGGTGATGGCTTTGCTATCGGATCTCACCCGAGAGCAGCATCGCACCAAGGCGATGGCGCTGATCGGCATGAGCATCGGTATTTCGTTCGCCGTTGCCATGGTCGTCGGCCCGTTGCTGACTCGAGCGTACGGGTTGTCAGGCTTGTTCTGGACCACGGCTGGTATGGCTCTGTTGGGTGCGCTGATTGTTGCGACGCTGCCACGTGCCCACCGACATTTGCGCCATCGCGAATCTGGCGTCGCGAAGCAGGCGCTCGGCGTTACCGTACGTCATCCCGATTTACTGCGCCTCGATTTCAGTATTTTCGCGCTGCACGCCATCCTGATGGCGAGTTTCGTTGCACTGCCGTTGGCATTGGTCAATAACGCGGGCCTTCCCAAGGATGAGCATTGGTGGGTCTACCTCACTGCGCTGGTGGTTGGCTTCTTCGGCATGGTTCCTTTCATCATCTATGGCGAGAAGAAACGCCAGATGAAGCGCGTCGTGCTGGGGGCCGTTGGTGTACTGTTCCTGACGGAGTTGTTCTTCTGGCTGTTCGGGGACCGCCTTTGGTCGCTGGTCGCCGGGATGATCGCTTTCTTCATCGCGTTCAACCTGCTGGAAGCCTCGCTGCCTTCGCTGATCAGCAAGGTGGCACCCGCAGGTGGCAAAGGGACGGCGATGGGAGTTTATTCCACGAGTCAGTTTCTCGGTTCCGGCTTGGGGGGCGTTCTCGGTGGCTGGTTTTATCAGCTGGGCGGTCTGGGGCTGGTTTTTGTCGGTTGTGCTGCGCTGTGCATGCTCTGGCTGCTGGTGACTTGGAGCATGCGGGAGCCACCTTATGTGACCGGGCTGCGCCTGCCGCTTTCGGTGGAAGCTGCGCGTAATCCGGTTCTCGCCGAGCAGATGCTGGCGGTCCCGGGTGTCTCGGATGCGGTGGTGATCGCCGAGGAGTCGGCCGCCTACGTCAAGGTCGACATGCAGGTGCTGGATCGGGCAGCGCTCGATCGTCTGGTCGCCTGACGAGGTTTTTTCTAGGGTCGCACTGTCTCGGGCTGCTCAGTGCCCCTGCGCCCGAGCTCGCGCCGGTTGGCCGACCTGGGGTGGTAAGGTAAGATTCACGGTCATTGGTTTGCCCCGGTTGCGGGGTTCTCTACAGTGAGCCTATCCAAATTCACGTTCAAACTAAGGAGTTACCTCATGGCCAGAGGGGTGAATAAAGTCATCTTGATCGGCAATGTCGGCGGCGACCCGGAAACCCGCTACATGCCCAATGGCAATGCGGTGACCAACATCACGCTGGCCACCACCGACAGCTGGAAGGACAAGCAGACCGGCCAGCAGCAGGAGCGCACCGAGTGGCACCGTGTCGTGCTGTTCGGCAAGGTTGCCGAGATTGCTGGCGAGTACCTGCGCAAGGGCTCGCAGTGCTACATCGAGGGCCGCCTGCAGACCCGTGAATGGGAGAAGGATGGCGTTAAGCGTTACACCACCGAGATAGTAGTGGACATGGGCGGTACCATGCAGCTGCTCGGCGGCCGCGGTGGCAGCTCCGACGATGCACCGCGTCAGTCCCAGCCGCGTCCTCAGCGTGAATCGCAGCCACAGCAGCAGTCGCGCCCACAGTCTCAGCCGCAGCCTGCCCAGCAGCCCGCTCCGGACTACGACAGCTTCGACGACGATATCCCGTTCTAGAGTCCACTCCATGCGAATGCGCCTGATGCTGTTGGGCGGCGGTAATGCCCTGGGTCAGGCGCTGATCCGCCTGGGTGCCGAGGAAGACATTGGCTTTCTCGCACCGCGACCGCCCGATCAGGGATGGGATGCGCCCAGCCTGACCGATCTGCTCGACGACAATCGCCCGGATGTCGTGATCAATCTTGCCTACTATTTCGACTGGTTTCAGAGCGGTCATGTCGAGGACGCCGTGCTAGCCAGTCAGGAGCGGGCGGTAGAGCGCTTGGCCGAGCTGTGCCAGCACCATCAGTTCGTCCTGATGCAGCCCTCCAGCTACCGCGTGTTTGATGGTGCCCGCACCACCGCTTATAGCGAGAAGGACGAAGTCGCACCGCTGGACGCGCGAAGCCGCGCGCTCTGGCGTGTCGAGCAGAGCGTTCGCGCGCTCTGCCCGCGCCATGTTCTGCTGCGGTTCGGCTGGTTGCTCGATGACAGCTCGGACGGTTTGCTGGGGCGGTTTCTTCAGCGACTCGAGCAGAGTGATGAGCTGTGTCTCGCCGATGACCGCCGTGGCAATCCGACACCGGTCGAAGACGCCGCACGGGTCATTCTGGCCGTGCTGAAGCAGCTGGACTGTCAAGCACCGCTGTGGGGGACCTACCACTATGGTGGGCATGAGGCGTCGACTCCTCTGGTGGTCGGTCAAGCGCTACTTGCCGAAGCGGCTCACCATCGGCAGCTAAAAGTCAGCAGCTTAACGCCCGTCGCACACGCGGCCTGTCCGGACGCAGCAGACGAGCCGCAGCATGGCGTACTGGCCTGCAAGAAAATCTTCAACACCTTCGGTATCAAGCCGCGTGCCTGGCGCACCGGGCTGCCGAGCCTACTGGAGCGCTACTACCGTCATGGCTGATTCACCCATTCTGGTTACTGGAGGTGCCGGTTTTATCGGCTCGAATCTGGTCGATTTGCTTGTTGCTCGCGGCTATGCGGTGCGGGTACTGGACAATCTATCCACCGGCAAGCGCAGCAACCTACCGGATAGCGCCAATGTGGAGCTGATCGAAGGCGACGTGGCCGATGCGCAGCTTGTGCGGCGCGCTGTCCAAGGGTGTCGAGCCGTGGTGCATCTGGCTGCGGTGGCATCAGTGCAGGCATCGGTCGATGATCCGGTCGGGACGCACCAGAGTAATCTGGTGGGCACGCTGAACCTGTGCGAGGCGATGCGCGAGGCTGACGTGCGTCGTGTCGTCTTCGCTTCGAGTGCGGCCATCTATGGCAACAACGGCGAAGGCCAGCCCATCGACGAAGAAACGCCGAAGGCGCCACTGACGCCTTATGCAGCGGACAAGCTGGCCAGTGAGCACTATCTCGACTTCTATCGGCGCCAGCATGGGCTGGAGCCTGTGGTGTTCCGCTTCTTCAATATTTATGGGCCGCGCCAGGATCCCTCTTCGCCCTATTCGGGGGTGATCAGCATCTTCACCGAGCGCGCGCAACAGGGGCTGCCGATCGCCGTTTTTGGCGATGGCGAGCAGACTCGCGACTTTCTCTATGTGGGCGACCTGGTTGAGATACTGCTGCAGGCTTTGGAGCGCCCGGCTGTTGAGGTCGGCGCGGTCAACGTTGGGCTGAATCGCGCTACTAGCCTGAACCAGTTGTTAGCCGCGATCGGTGATGTATTGGGGCAGTTGCCGCCAGTCAGTTATCAAGCGGCCCGTGGTGGAGATATCCGCCATTCACGGGCTGAAAATGCGCGCTTGTTACAGCGCTTTCGTCTGCCGGAGCCAGCAACCGACATGCGCGCTGGGCTGGCGAAGTTGCTAGGCGCTAGCGGAAGGTAAAAACAAAGGCGCCATGAGCGCCTTTGTCGTCTCTGCGGTCCGGCTATTGTCCGGATTCGTCAGAACTTGTAGCCGAGGCCGACCATATAGATCATCGGATCGACGTCCACATCGACCTTCACCTTGGCTCCGCCAAAGCTGGTGGTGCCAGTGGTATCGATGTCGATATAGCGGACCTGGGCGTTGACCATCACGTTGTCGGTCAGCATGTAGTCCATGCCCACCTGGGCAGCCAGACCCCATGAATCCTTCATGTCCAAGCCGCTGAATCCCTTGCCCTCGGCTTCGCTGCTGAGCTTGTCATCGAAGAACCAGGTGTAGTTGATGCCGGCGCCCACATAGGGTTGAAACGCTGACTTGCTGTCGAGCGGGTAGTACACGACGCTGAGGGTCGGTGGCAGGTGCTTGAGCTCGCCCAGCTTGCCATTCAGTGATGCAAAACCGCCGGGCATGCCCGCCACACCCACGTCATGGCTGAAAGGGCTTGCGGCGAGCAGTTCGATGCCGACCTTGTCAGTCAGCATGTACGCGAAGTTCAGACCCAGCTGGGTGTCGCTATCGAGCGTAGCCTTGGTTCCCGGAACGCTGGTGGACAGCGCGCCTACATAGATGTCACCGCTTTCTTCTCGCGGATCAACAGTAATCGCACCGGCACGAACGATGACATCACCAGACTGATGGGCCTGGGCGAAGGGGGCGAAGAGGACCACGGCCAGCACAGGCGCGGTAAACAGGATGTTGCGCATAATGGGACTCCATCGAGACATGGTGTGTTGCGTTGGCGCCCATGTTAGAGCTCTCCCTCGGGTCCATTTTGATCTAGCTCAACAAAGCCTCCGCCTATGTTTCACCTGTTTGATCAGGTTGCTTTGTGCTCTGTTTGCGGATGATAATGTTTCTCTTTCTGAACCGCGGTGGTGTCAGGTAGGTATCGCAGTTGAAGGATAAGCTGCGAGACTCTTGCTAAGCGTTATAACATAACGCTTTTGAGCCGCCGTGAACCGAGGACCCGCTCCGCATGAATCAGTACCCGACTCGCTTGCTCGCAAGCGTGCTGTTGTCGTTATGCCTGCCGCTTAATGCGGCTTCGCTGGACGCTGCGCTGGAAGAAAGTCAGCAACTCGCTGCTGAAGCCAAGGCATCGCAAGCGCGTATCGAGCAGCTCGATGATGCGACCCGGCAGATGCTCAACGACTATCGCAGCGCCGTGCAGCAAGCCGAGGCCCTGAAAGCCTATAACGAACAGCTGGCTGAACTCACCGCGGGGCAGCGTAAGGAGCTTGATGGCTTCCAGCGCCAACTGAACAGCATCGAACGCACCCAGGAAGCCGTTGCGCCGCAGATGGGGCGGATGATCGAGGTGCTCGAAGAATTCATCGCAGCGGATTTACCGTTCCTGCCCGACGAGCGCGCTGATCGCCTGGCCAGCCTGCAGGACATGCAAGGCCGGGCCGATATCAGCCTGGCTGAGAAATACCGGCGGATCCTCGAGGCCTATCAGATCGAGAGTGATTACGGCAGAACGCTGGAGGCCTGGCGGGGCGAGCTGCCGGTCGAGGGCGGGAGCCGCAGCGTCGAGTTCCTGCGCCTGGGGCGGAGCATGCTGTATTACCAGACGCTGGATGCCCATGAGAGCGGTTGGTGGAATCCGCAATCCAGGGCTTGGGAAGTGCTTGATGGCAACGCGCGCCGGCCAATCACCAAGGCCATCGCCGTCGCCCGTCAACAGCAAGCCCCTAGCTGGCTCGAACTGCCCATCAAGACCCTGGCCAAGGAGGCTGCGCAATGAGCCGTTTGCTGACGTTGTTGCTCATCGGCCTGTTGCCGGCAATGGTTCAGGCAGCCGAGCCCTTGAGCCCTGATCAGCTGCTGCAGCGCATTCGCAGCGAGCGCGCTGCGGAAGTCGATGCCATGCAAGCGCGGGAGCAGGCTTTCATCCAGAACCGCGGCGAGCAAGCGCAACTGCTAGCGCGAGCCAATGCCGCGCTTGAAAAGCAGAAGGCCGAAGCCGAGCGCTTAAAAGCTGAATTCGATCGCCAGGAAGTCGAGCTGGCCGAACAGGAAAAGCTGCTGGCGCAGCGGGTTGGCCACCTTGGCGAACTGTTCGGAGTGGTTAGACAGAGTGCTGGCGATATTGCCGGACAGTGGCAGGACAGCTTACTCAACGCGCAATACCCGGAGCGACTCAAGCGGCTCAAGGCGCTGGCTGAAAGCCGCACGCTGCCATCTGCGGAGGATCTGGACAGCTTCTGGATGACCCTGCTTGAAGACCTCACGGCCAGCGGCCAGATCGAGCGGGTAGAACTGCCGGTTGTGGGCGTCGACGGGCAGCGCAGCGAGCAATCGGTACTGCGTGTCGGCAACTTCTCGGCTTTTACAGAAGACAACTTCCTGCGCTACGACAGTGACGCTCGCGAGTTGCTGACGCCCAGTCGCCAACCGGCCGGCATGGGGCTGGTCAATGACTACCTGAGCAGCAATGACACGCTGGCGACTCTGCCGATCGATCCGAGCCGCGGCTCGCTGCTGGCTCAGTTGCAGCGTCAGCCACAGCTGTGGGATCGCATTCAGCAAGGCGGGCTGGTGGGCTGGGTCATATTGGTCCTGGGCGCTATCGGCCTGATCCTCGCTGTCTGGCGCATGATTTATCTGGCGGGCGTGGGAAGAGCGGTGAACCGTCAGACCCGTGAGCTCCACCAGCCGCGCGATGACAATCCGCTAGGCCGCATCATTGGCGTGCTGGGGCCCAAGCCACAGCTGTCGGACCTCGAGACTCTCGAGCTCAAGCTCGACGAGGCGATCCTTCAAGAAACACCGCCCCTCGAGCGCGGTCAGCCACTGCTCAAACTGCTCAGCGCCGTCGCACCACTGCTCGGTCTGCTGGGCACCGTGACCGGGATGATCGTGACCTTCCAGGCGATCACCCAGAGTGGTGGTGGCGATTCACGCCTGATGGCCGACGGTATTTCCCAGGCGCTGGTGACTACGGTTCTCGGGCTGGTAGTGGCGATCCCGCTGCTGTTCCTGCACAGCCTGCTGGCCAGCCGCAGCAAGGCGCTGATCCAACTGCTCGAGCAGCAGAGTGCTGGCTTGATCGCGCTGCATCTGTCGGGGACCGCACGTCGTGACTGATCTGCACGGTCATTGGCTGCGCATGGTCGACAGCGCTTATACGCTGCTCGATTTCATGGCGGCGGGCGGCGCGGTGATGTGGGCGCTGGCAGCCTTGTGCGTGCTCTATTGGACGCTGGTGTTCGAACGCCTGTGGTTCATGCGCCGGGTATTCCCACGCTGGGTCGAAGCCCGACGCCAGGCCTGGGCGCAACTGGGCGACGAGTCCGGCAACTGGCAGCGTGCGGTGCGCAGCGCCTGGCTGGCCCAAGCCCAGCAGCAACTCGCCGGGCCCTTGCGAATGAGCAAGACCCTGGTGGCTATGTACCCACTGCTCGGACTGCTCGGTACCGTCAGCGGCATGATCGCGGTTTTCGATGTGCTGGCGCTCAACGGCACCGGCAATCCTCGCGGCATGGCCGCGGGCGTCTGGCAGGCGACCCTGCCGACCATGGCCGGCATGGTGCTGGCCATCACTGGACTGTTCAGCTTGGCGCGTCTCGAACGTATTTCGCGCCAGGCTCTCGACCGGCTGGCCGACCAGCTGCGTCACGATTGAGGATTACCGGATGCGTATGCGTCGCCATCATTACCAGCAGGAAGAAGACACCGGCATCGACTTGACGCCGATGCTCGACGTGGTCTTCATCATGCTGATTTTCTTCATCGTCACCAGCTCCTTTATCAAGGAATCCGGTGTCGAGGTTCAGCGGCCGCAGGCCGACACCGCAAGCGCCCAGGACAAGGGCAACATTCTGATCGCGGTGACTGCCGAGGGTCAGGTCTGGATCGACAAGCAGGCTGTGGATGTGCGCAGCGTGCGCGCGCGCGTAGAACGTATGCGCGTCGACCAGCCCGAAGGCGCCGTGGTGGTGCAGGCCGATCAGGATGCCCGAACCGGCCTGGTGGTTCAGGTCATGGATCAGGCGCGTCTGGCCGGGGTTCAGGATGTGGCCCTTGCCGCCACGTCGGGAACGCCGTGATGGTTCGCGGACTGACCCGCGTCGGGTTGTCCTTCATCGCCGCCTGCGTGGTGGCGTTGCTGCTGTTTGCGCTGATGTTGAACATGGTCAGTCCGCCCCGTAGCGAGGTAACGGACGATCCAGTGGCCATCGCCAACTTCGTGCGCATGGACAACCGCAACGAAAGCGCCGCGACGCGCTCGCGGCAGCAGGCTCCGCAACCACCGCAGCCGAAGTCACCGCAGACACCCACGCCGCCGACACCGAGCATGACCAGTCCGAGTGCCAATCTGCCCAAGCTCGATCTGCCGCTGCCGAACATCGATACCGGCGTGTCGGTCGCCAGCGCGCCAGCGCCCAGCCTTGCGGGTTTGACGGCCGCATCTGCCCCGGCAGCGCCCCCGGCACCAGCGGCCCCTTCGGCCGCCGAGACGGCAGGCCAGTCCGGCCCCGAGCAGGAAGTCATGCCGCTTAACGACGTCCGTCCCGAGTACCCTTATCGGGCACGTCAGCGCGGCATCGAAGGCCATATCAAGCTCGCCTTCACCATCACGGCAGCGGGCAAGGTCGAAAATATCCGGGTATTGGACGCCTCGCCGCCGAATGTTTTCGACCGCGAGGCACGTCGTGCCGCCGCTCGCTGGCGCTTTGCGCCGCGTACCGAAAATGGCTCCGCGGTATCGCGCGAAGCCGTCAAAACTTTGCATTTCCGCCTGCAAGGAGAACGCTGACATGCCCCGTTTGCTGTTACTGATCTCATTGTTGTTCGCTGTATCGGTTCAAGCCGCCCAGAGCATCGATCCAGCGGTTTTCAAGGCGCTGGAACGTGCCCAGAGCGCGCAGGAGAAGGGCGACTACGTCGCTGCACGTCGTGCCCTCCAACAGGCCGAGGCCAAGCCACGCAGCGCGGAGCAAGCATTGCTATGGCGCAGTGAGGCCTATCTGGCCTGGGCTGAAGGCAACAACCGACAAGCGCTCGAACTGCTCGACAGGGCGATCGCCAGCGGCAAGCTGGACGAGACGATGTTGCCGAACGAGCGGCTCAACCTGGCGAAACTCAATCTGATCGAACGCCGCTATGCCAAGGTGATCAGCCTGCTGGGTTCGCCTGCCCAGGCAAGCGAAGAAGTTCTGCAAATGCTGGTCCAGGCCTATCAGGGGCTCGGGCAGCACGCCAAGGCGCTGCCGTTGGCAGAGCGCTATGTTCAGGCGAACCCCAACGCGGCCGATACCTGGTTGCAGTTCCTGGTGGCGGGCAACGCCGAGCTGAAGCGCTACGAGACCGCCGAGCGCTGGCAAAGCCGGCTGCTTGCGCGGCATCCGGATCAGGTCAAGAGCTGGCGCCAGTTGGCGGGCTTGCAGCAGATGGCGGGTGACGAGGACAAGGCGCTCGCGACCCTGCGTGCCGCCCACGCCAAGGGACTGCGTTTCAGCGAAGCTGAGCTGGACAACCTGGTGCTTCTGGCAGGTGCGGCCGGCCAGCCCTGGCAGGGCGCAAAGTTGCTGCAAGGTATGCTTGAGTCGCGCCTTCTATCCAGCGATGCCAAGCGGCGCGAGCGCTTGGGTATGCTCTGGTGGCAGGCACGCGAGCGCTCGGAAGCGGCGCAGATCTACCGCGACCTGGCGAGCCAGTCCGGCAGCGCCAAGTTCTGGCTGAATGTTGCCCAGCTGGAGCTGGAGCAAGCCCGCTGGCAGGCAGGCCTTGATGCGCTGAAACAGGCTGAGCGCGCCGGCGCCGAGCGGCGCAAGGTGCGGGCCTGGCGGGACTGGGCCGAAGGTGAACTGAGCTTCGAACGGCAGCGCCAAATTGCCAGTGTTCGCTAAGCTCGATGCATGGGCGCGTCTGATTGGGCCCGCATCGTCGACGGTGCGGATCCATCTGACAGATCCGCCTGATACTGCTCCTGCTCCGGTGATGCGTTCCGTCGAGGGTTCCTGACCGGCGACGCCGGGCCTGTCAGCCCATGGCTCACTCCAGCTCGTAGAGATAGATCTTCTGGGCTTCCATGCGATAGCCCGCTTCGGCCAGTTCGCTGCTGGCGTGCTCGACTTTCAGCGGGCCTTCGATCCAGAACGGCTGATACAACTCATCCACCTTGACCCCCAGCTCGCTGGTGGCGTGGACGATCTGGTTCGACGGCGGCGGTGGCACGTGGATGCAGGCGCCGAAGTAGGGCACCAGTAAAAACTCGGTCACCCGCCCGTCCTCGCCGATGTCCAGCGGCACGATATACCCCGGCAGCTTGACCTGCACGCCATCGAGTTCTTCCACGACCGGCTCGACAGGTGACTGCTGAGCCGCTGCTGGGCCCGCTTCGGCGGCGAGCGCATCGGCCAGCTGCGACATATCGTGCATCGCCATCGGTGGCGGAGGTGGTGGGGCGTCTGCCGGAATCAGGTCCGACCACTGCAGCTCACGGACATCGGCGGCGGCGAAGGGAACCGCAAGGCTGAGCAGGGTGGCGAATAACAGGCGAGACATGGCGCTCCTCATAGTCTGATCGACAGGCCGTCGGCCAGGGACTGTCGGTAGGCGCGCCAGGCCGGCACGCCACCCATCAGCAGCCCGGCGAGCAGTATGCCGGCAAGCAATGACCACTCATAGGCGCTGGGTAGGGCCAGCGGCAGATAGAGTCCGTAGTGACTCTGCAGCGGACCTTGCGCGGCCGCAATCGCGATGTACAACAACAGCAGTCCGGACAGCACGCCTGCCAGCGCCAGGCTGAATGCCTCGAGCATTAGTAGGCTTGCGATATGCCAGGGTCGGGCTCCCACCGAGCGCAGAATCGCCATTTCCCGACGCCGCTCGTTGAGGCTGGTCAGGATTGCCGTGAGCATGCCGATCAATCCGGTCAGTACGACGAACAGCGATACCACGAACAGGGCCTTTTCCGCTGTGCCCATCAGGCTCCAGAGCTCTTGCAGGGCGACGCCCGGGAGAATTGCCAGCAGCGGCTCGCTGCGATACTGGTTGATTTCGCGCTGCAGGCTGAAGGTGGCGATCTTGCTGTTGAGGCCGAGCATAAAGGCGGTGATCTGCTTGGGTTGCAAATCCATATGACGCGCCTGTTCGGCGTCGATGCGCGCCGCGCCGCGGGCCGGCATGCCGTTCTGCCAGTCGATGTGCAGCGCTTCCATACCGGCCAGATTGATATGCAACGTGCGATCCACCGGTGTGCCGGTGCGCCGGAGGATGCCGACCACGCGAAACGGCTTGTCGTCATGCTTGACCAGGCTGACCGTGGCGACGCCGTGCGCCAGCACCAATTGGTCGTCCAGCTTGTATTTCAATGCCTCGGCCACTTCGGCGCCCAGCACCACTTCGAACGGATCCTCGCCGAACGGCCGACCTTGCGCGAGTTGCAGCGGTTGCTTACGCCAGTAGCGATAGTGCTCGAAGTAGGCGCTGCTGGTGCCCATGACTCGATAGCCGCGATGGGAGTCACCCAGCGATATGGGAATGGCCCAGCTGACCTGGGGATGCTGGGCGAAGTGCTCGAAACTGTCCCAGCGGATGTTGTTGGTGGCGTTGCCGATGCGGAACACCGAATACAGCAACAGATTCACCGAGCCGGAACGGGCACCGACGATCAGATCCGTGCCGCTGATGGTACTGGCGAAACTGGCACGGGCTTCGGTGCGCACGCGCTCGACGGCCAACAGCAGGCATACCGAGAGGGCAATGGCGAAGACGGTGAGCAGGGCGGTGAAGCGGCGGTTGTTCAGGCTCGCCAAGGCCAGGCGCAGCAGGTACATGGCCTATATCTCCGGGGCGCGAGCGGCGCGATTGAGGTCTGTCAATGAAAGGCTGCGGTCGAACAACGGCGCCAGGCTCTGGTCGTGGCTGACAAACAACAGGCTCGAACCGGCCTCCCGGCATTCGGCGAAGAGCAGCTGCAGGAAGGCTTCTCGACTGTCGGCATCGAGCGCCGAGGTGGGCTCGTCGGCGATCACCAGCTCCGGCTGACCGATCAGCGCGCGTGCCGCAGCGACGCGCTGTTGCTGTCCGATCGACAATGCTTCGGCACGTCGATCGAGCAGGTTCCTGGGCAGTCCGAGATGCTGGAGCAGGCTTGCCGTTGCCTGCGCAACGCTGCCATGCCGCTGACGCGCGCGCTCGGCGCGAGCCTTCGAGAAGTGACAGGGCAGGCCTACATTCTCGGCCACCGAGAGAAAGGGCAGCAGGTTGAATTGCTGGAAGATATAGCCGGTGTGGTCGACGCGAAAACAGTCTCGCGCGCCGGCCGAGAGCGACGCGAGATCGCTGCCGAGCAGGCGAACCGTCCCACGCTGCGCTTTATGCACACCGCCGATCAGGCCGAGCAAGGTGGTCTTGCCGCTACCGGACGGGCCTTTGAGAAACAGGCTCTGGTTTCGTTCCAGCTTGAAGCTGGGGATGTCGAGCAGTTCTGCCTGGCCGGGCCAGGCAAAACCCAGTTGGTGGAGATCGAGCAACGGTGCGGTCATCGAAATGATCCGTTTCAGGCGAGCCGGTAAGTTTACTGCGTCGGGCCGGGTGGCGGCAGACAGCGGGGTCAGAACGTCGCGCGTGGCTGGCTGGAGTCGAGTTGCGCACCGCGTTGACCGTTCGGGCCGATCAGCTGTGCCTGGATTTTTTTAGTGCCGGGGAATGCCTTGAACAGCTCCTGCAGATCAAGCGCTTGCAGCATTTGGGGCGTGGTGCAATCAAAGTGGTAATGAGCGTGGATGTCGCTGTGCTGGCTTTCATGGTCGCCGTCATGCTCATGCTCATGCTCATGCGCGTCGTCATGAGTCGCGCCTTCGAACAGTGGGCTTTCCAGCTCGGTTTCGGCCAGCTTGCAGTCTGCCGCGGCTGGCAGACCAAACAGGGTGCCAGGTTGCTCCAGGCGCTTGCGGGCGGCGGCGATCGTACGCTTGTCCGTTTCGCTGCTCGGTGCGTGTTCGAAGCCCACCAGGTTCA
Source organism: Stutzerimonas stutzeri (assembly GCF_000590475.1). Lineage (NCBI taxonomy): Bacteria > Pseudomonadati > Pseudomonadota > Gammaproteobacteria > Pseudomonadales > Pseudomonadaceae > Stutzerimonas > Stutzerimonas stutzeri. The sequence goes on from NZ_CP007441.1 coordinate 719,738, forward strand.
TCGCCGGGCTACGGAGTTCTATGTCCAGCATCGAGCCATCCAGCGCGGCGTCCAGCTCGGCAGCGCCGTGCTCATGGGCGCCTAGGCTGTCATGGTGGTGGTGATCATGATCATGCTGCTCGGCGGCCAGAACGAAACCGGGCAGCAGAGCAAAGGGCAGGGCGAGCAGCAGACGGCGCATAACGGACTCCAGTGGGCTTGGTAAGATATGGTTACGTTATAACAAACATTGGGCGCGGCTGGCCAGCCTGCTTGGAGCGTGGGAGGATGCCGGCCAGATGTTTAGGAGAGTGACGATGATTCGAATTCGTGGCCATGTCGGTGAGCTGCCGGTGGACCTCAGCATTGAGATGGACGATCACGACTGGGAACAGCTGGCGCGCCAGTTGCCGGTTGTTCAGGCTGCTCAACCGCAGGCGCAAGCGGTTGGCCAAGCGACGGCTGATACTCATTGGCAGGCGGCGCAACAACTGTTGCGTGAGGCAGGGCGAGTGGATGGTCCGCAGCTGTTGGCGGAGCTGCAAGCGCTGGCGGGCAGCGCCCAGGCGGGCAAGCGGTTGCTGGTGCGCCTGCGCCACAGCACGCAGGTCAAGATTGACAGCGGGGCGGATGCGCCAGTCTACCGTTGGGTCGACTGAGCCATCGACGGCACCCGGATTACAGGCGCTGCGTCTGGAAAGTATCGCAGCGGGTCGGGTCGCCGTTGTCGAATCCGGTGCGGAACCATTTCACCCGTTGCGCAGACGTACCGTGGGTGAACGCATCCGGCACCACGCGGCCCTGACTCTGCTTTTGCAACCGGTCATCGCCGATAGCGTTGGCGGCATTCAGCGCCTCCTCCAGGTCCCCTTCCTCAAGCCATTCATGACGCTGTTGGGCATGGTATGCCCAGACGCCGGCGAAGCAATCGGCCTGCAATTCCTGGCGAACCAGTAAGCCATTATCCCCTTCCATACGGGCCCCGCGCTGACGTGCGGCCTGCATCTGCTGCGAGACCCCTAGCAACGTCTGGACGTGATGGCCGACCTCGTGCGCGATGACATAGGCCTGGGCGAAATCCCCGGCGACGGAGAAGCGCGAGGCCATTTCATCGAAGAACTGCAGATCGAGGTACACCTGCTGATCGCCCGGGCAATAGAAAGGGCCGCCTGCGGAACTTGCGAACCCGCAGGCGGAACTGACACCGCCGCGGAAGAGTACCAGTGTCGGGTCGCGGTACTGCTCGCCGGACTGCTGAAACAATGCCTGCCAGGTATCCTCGGTATCGCCCAGAATCGCCTGGACGAAGGCCACTTGCGGGGCGTCGCCGCGCGCTGGTGTGCTGCTTTGCTGGGTCGGTGCCGAGCCGGTCTGATTGGCCAGCTGGCCGAGGATCTGCATGGGGTCCTGGCCGGACAACAACCCGATCACCACCACGATCGCGACGCCCGCCAGGCTCAGGCGCCCGCCACCGATGCCGCCGCTGCGACCTCTGGCATCCACCACGTTGTCGCTGCGACGCGCCTTCTTCCAACGCATATCCGTGTCCTTTATCGATGTCTGCCGCCGGTAGACCCGTTATGCCGTCCGCTAATTCATCCCGTTGCTTAGCGTTTCGTCTATTTTTCAGTCGGTTCGCCGGGCAATGCTACGTGCCAGCCGGTCGAACCAACGCCTCCCGCTTCGGTCGGATATCTATCGTGGTGCGCAGCCGCTATCAGGGGAGTTTTCGATGCGTTTTGCTCGTTTCGTTCTGGTTGTCCAGGCCGTGATCATGATCGGTTTCAGCCTCGCCTACTGGCTGCGCCCTTATGAGATGGCCAATCTGAACGGGATGCTGTTGATGGAGACCGCCTCGGTCAGCCATATGCGCGTCTATTACGGCGGGTTGCAGTTGGGCCTGGCGCTGTTCCTGCTTTGGGCTATCCGCGGGCCGGAGCGTGCAAGGGCGGCGCTGGTCATGCTGGTAATCACCATGCTAGCACTGGCCGCTGGACGGCTAGGGTCATTGTGGCTCGATGGCGGCGAACTGATCGGTTTCGATCTGGCCTCGCTGATCTATCGGATCTGTGCCGCACTACTTGCCGCGGTTGCGCTGCTGGTCATGCGCGAGCGGGTGGCGCCCGAGGCGCTGGCGGAACGGGTCGAGCCGCCGACCCGTAGGCTAGTGGACGAACCGCCGCAGCCGTTCCGTCGGGGCGATGCTCAACCGGAGCCGGACACGTCGTTCGGGCCGATGCCGCAGCCGTTCCGCCCCGACGATCCAGCACCCTGATAGCGTGTCGGTGGACGAGGAAGGTCACTTCAAACAGGCGATCTAAGGGATGTAACTTAAGCGAAGCACAGCGCGCAAGCCCTGCGACGAAGAGCGGTTAGTCGCCTCATGCGTTGCTAATGTTGGTGCTGGCCGGCCTCAGCTGTCGGGTTGTCAGAGCGTCCAGCAGCAGGGCTCGCCGGTACAGCACCAAACGGTAGCCGCCCAGACAAAATTTATACCTCAGCAAGGCATGCCTATAACCCTGGGCCGCAAGCGACGGCGACGGATATCAAGTTGAGCACGGCGGAAGAATGTCATCGTATGATCCGCGGGCAAGATGAACGCGCTGGGGCCTTCATACCGCCTGTGAGCCCTTTCAAAGAAGCCGTGAAAATCCCGTCATAGTGCTGCTAGCGAGCCGATATGCGCATCCTCGTCATCGAAGACAACCGAGACATTCTGGCTAACGTCCTGGATTACCTCGAGCTCAAGGGTTTCGTGGTCGATTGCGCCCAGGATGGCCTCAGCGGCCTACATTTGGCCGCCACCGAGCACTATGACCTGATCGTGCTGGACACCATGCTGCCGGGCATCGATGGCTATCAGGTCTGCAAGCGTCTGCGCGACGACGCGGGGCGCGACACCCCCATCATCATGCTCACCGCGCGGGATGCGCTCGCCGATCGACTGCAGGGGCTGGGTGCAGGCGCCGACGATTATCTAATCAAGCCCTTCGCACTGTCGGAGCTGGTTGCGCGCATCGAGGCGATCCTGCGACGCAGCCAGGGTTCGCGCAAAAACAAGCTGCAGGTAGGCGATCTGCAATACGACCTCGACACGCTGCAAGCTGCTCGCGCCGGCCAATCGCTGCGGCTGAACCCCATCGGCCACAAATTACTGACAATCCTCATGCAAAGGAGCCCGGCGGTGGTGCGCCGCGAGCAACTCGAAGAAGCCCTCTGGGGTGAGGATATTCCCGACAGTGACAGCCTGCGCAGTCACATTCATCAATTGCGTCAGGTACTCGACAAACCTTTCGACAAACCACTGCTGCACACCGTGCACGGCGTTGGTTTCCGGCTTGCGGAGATCGACCATGCTGGCTAAGCAGCCGTTCGCTCGGCGCATCGTCATCGCTTTCACGCTCATGACGCTGGTGGTCAGTGGGGTGTTTTCGCTGAGTATCGTGGCGGTGGTGCATTTCATCGAAGAACACCTGGTCACGCAGGAACTGAGCGGCGAACTGGACACCGTGCTCAACGATGTACTGGTACTGGGGACTACGCCGCGGCTCGATGCCGCCACTCGCTTCTTCGCCTCGGACATGCCCGGATATCTCATTCCTGAAGCGTTTCGAGGAATGGAGAAAGGTTTCACCGAAGTCGTGAGCGACGATGACGCCTACTACGTCTACCTGCGAGAGATCGACGGCGAGCAATACATGCTGATCGAAGAGCAGCAGGAATTCGAGGCCCGCGAAACGGCGCTGTTCGGTGTGGTTTTTGCTGGCTTCCTGCTGAGCATCGTCGGCGCCTGGGGCCTGGGTCGGCTGATGGCTGACAAAGTGATGGCGCCGGTATCGCGATTGGCCCAGCAGGTACGCCACCGCGATCAGCTGCATCCGCTGGCACCGCCACTGGCAATGCAATACCCCGACGACGAGGTGGGTCATCTCGCCGCGGCGTTCGACAGTACCTCGGCCAGCTGCGCCAAAGTCTGGAGCGCGAGCGGCTATTCACCAGCGATGTCAGCCATGAGCTGCGTGCCCCACTGATGGTCATCATTGGGGCCTGCGAGCTGCTTGAGCAGACGGAGCTGCCGGCCAAGTCCCGCACTCAGGCGCAACGCATCGAGCGTGCCGCGCAGGAGATGAACGAGCTGGTGCAGACTTTCCTGACGCTTGCGCGCGCCCGCCCGGAGCAAACTGCCTTTCTCGGAACAACCCGCCTGGCCTGCGTCGCACAGGAGCAGGCCGAACGTTGGGAATCGTTGTTTCGGGAAAAGGGCCTGAGCTTTTCCATGGTCGAAGAGGGTAGCGACAACGGTGAATACAACCTCACGCTGCTCGGCTCGGTGATGTCCACCCTGCTGCGCAACGCACTGCATTACACCGAGAGCGGTACGGTCCGGCTGGTGATCGAGAACGGCGGCTTTCGTGTCGAAGACACCGGCGTCGGCGTGCCACCGGAGGAGCAAGAGCGCATATTTCAGCCATTCGTGCGAGGGCCTGCAACTCGTGGCGAGGGGCTCGGCCTCGGTCTGTCACTGGTGCGGCGGATCTGTGCGCATCAGGGCTGGTCGGTGAGTCTGCAGCAACGCTCGCCACAGGGAAGCTGTTTTCAGGTGCGCTTCCATCCCGAGACCCTTTGACGTTTTTTTCACATGGTTTTGACGTCCGCTTGATGCGCGTCTGGCTAGTGTGGCGCTCTGCTTTCCAGAAGGAGCGCCCGCCATGAGCGATTCAAGCCCGATCGAACTGGAGTTCTCGCGCAAGTACGACCGCGAGCACGCCCGCCAATATTTCAACAAGCATCACGACGGCCTCGCCCGGCGTCTGTCTCATTGGCGTGACGAGCAGCTGGCTCGTCACGCGCTGAAGTTGGCCGGCGATCCCGATCTGGTCCTCGACCTGCCTTGTGGCGCCGGACGTTTCTGGCCGCTGCTGGCCGAGCATCCGAGCCGAATGATCTTCGCCGCGGATAACTCCATCGACATGCTGGCGATCGCCGAGGCCGCGCAGCCGCTGGAGGTGGTCAAACGAGTGGAAACTTTCCAGGCTTCGGCGTTTGCCATCGACATGAGCGCCAACGCGGTGGACTGCATCTTCTGCATGCGCCTGCTGCACCACATCGCCGATCCGGTGCATCGTCTGGTAATGTTGCGCGAGTTCCACCGGGTCAGCCGTGACACTGTGATCCTCTCGCTCTGGGTCGATGGCAACTATAAAGCCTGGAAGCGCAGGCGCCTCGAGCGCCGGCGTCCGGCCAAGGAAAATAAGAATAGGTTTGTCGTTGCGCGTCCGCAGATCGAAGCCGAGTTCGGTGAGGCCGGATTCGATATCGTCGGACACAGCGATTTTTTGCCCGGCTACGCGATGTGGCGGGTTTACGTGTTGCGCAAGGGGAGCTAAGCATGGGCTTATCGCTTGTTCTACCGCGCGGTGATATCCAGACCACCACTTTTCAGCGTTGGTGGGATTCCCGCGGCGAGTGGGTCGAGGCGCCAACCAGCGTCGCGAGGGTGAAAGTGGCGTGCAGCGCTTGCTACGTCATGACTCGGCGCTAGGGATGCTCTATAGCAAGCGCCAGGTCGGGCACCTCTATCGTTCGCTGAGATACCCCTTCGGCCGTCCTACCGTGTTGCGAGAGCAACAGGCATTGAATGCATTCGCCGCCCTTGGCCTAAGGGTGCCGCGGCTAATCTATTGCGCCGCTCAGCGGGACGCCGGTCAGTGGCGTGCACTGTTAATCACCGAAGCCTTGCAAGGCTTTATCAGTCTCGATCAGTGGTATCAAGACGATTGTCGGCAGCAGTGGGGCGAGGCGGTCCATCGGCGGATGCTCGGAAATGTTGCGGCGACGCTGGCGCGTTTTCACCGAGCGCGCTGGCAACACGGCTGCTGCTACCCAAGCACCTGTTCATCAAGGTACACCCGAATCAAAACTGCCGAATCGAAGTGGCTGTGCTCGATCTGGAAAAAAGCCGCCGCCGATTCCGCCAGGCGGATGCCGCAAGGCACGACCTGCGTCAGCTCAACCGCCATCGAGACGGCATGTCGGATGAGGACTGGTGTCGCTTTCAGGAGGCGCACAGGCAATGCTTTACCGATCTAGGCAAACCCACGCAGAATGGCGCGCTCACTCCTTAACACCAAAAGATGAACAATTAATGAAAGGACGTACCGGGCTTTCCAGGATTTGGTATGCCTCCGGCCACTCGGCAGCTGGGCTCAAGGCCGCCTACATAGGTGAGGCCGCGTTCAGACAGTTGGTGGGCCTCAATCTTCTACTGATACCGGTAGCAATGATGCTCAACGTCAGTCGCGTCGAGCGCGCCGTGCTGATCGCCGTGGTTTTTCTGGGCCTGATCGTCGAGCTACTCAACTCGGCGATCGAGGCGACAGTCGATCGCATTTCCCTCGAATTGCACCCGCTTTCCAAGCAGGCCAAGGACATGGGCAGCGCCGCGCAAATGCTGGCGCTGACCCTGACCGTCATCACCTGGGGCGTAATCCTGCTCTGACTTCGCTTGGCTTCAAGGACCATCCATGAATACTTTCCAAACGTCTCACGGCCATCGTGGGACGCCGGGCGCGCCCATCGGCATCGGCCATCATTTGCTCTTCACCGCGGCCGTCGCCTTGTCGCTCTTGCTGATGTTCACCCTGTTGCGCTTGGGCTTGCTCGGGTACAACCGCGAGCTAATCGGCAGCACACCCATGCCGACCTTTGCCGAGGCACTCGTCAACGGTATGCGCTTCGACTTGCGTGCCGTGGTGTTCATGTTGCTGCCGTTGCTGCTGGCACCGCTGAGCATGCGTGTGATGGCGGCCCGGCGGGTCCTTCGCGTCTGGCTGACTGCCCTGTCCAGCGTGGCGATCCTGCTTGGCCTGATCGAGCTGAATTTCTATGCCGAGTTCCACCAACGCCTCAACAGCCTGGTGTTTCAGTACCTTCAGGAAGATCCCGTCACCGTCCTGAGCATGCTCTGGCATGGCTTTCCGGTACTCAGACTGTTGGGCGCCTGGGGATTGATGAGCGGGCTTATGTATCTGCTGTTCAGGTGGTTGGACCGCCTGACATGCCCAAGCATGAACACTGCCAGGCCGGTGCGTGCAGCCAAGCTGGCCTGGCATTGGCGCGGGGCGGTGTTGCTGTCGCTGGTGCTGATCTCGGTGATTGCTGTGCGCGGCACGTTGCGCCAGGGCCCGCCGCTACGCTGGGGCGATGCCTTTACCACCGATTCGATGTTCGCCAACCACCTTGGCTTGAACGCATCGCTGAGCCTTTATGATGCGGCCAAGCACCGTTTATCCAGCGATCGGGACAACGCATTTAAGGCCAGCATGCCAGCGGAGCACGCCCGTGACGTCACTCGCAGCTTGCTGCTGGGCAGCCACGAGCATCTGGTCGATGCCGACCTCGCACCGGTACGCCGTGATTACCAGCCCCCCGCCGAGGGTCGACTGCCGGTGAAGAACGTGGTGGTCATCCTCATGGAGAGCTTCGCCGGACGCTTCGTTGGCGCGCTCGGGAGTCAGGATGGCATTACGCCGAATTTCGACCGTCTGGCCGAGCAAGGCGTACTGTTCGATCGCTTTTTCTCCAACGGGACCCATACTCACCAGGGGATGTTCGCCAGCATGGCGTGCTTCCCGAACGTGCCGGGGTTCGAGTACTTGATGCAGACGCCTGAAGGCGGAAACCGTTTTTCCGGCCTGCCGCAGTTGCTCAGTGCCCGCCAGTTCAAGGATGTGTACGTCTACAACGGTGATTTCGCCTGGGACAATCAGCTGGGCTTCTTCAGCAACCAGGGCATGACCCGCTTCATCGGACGCGGCGACTATGTCGATCCGGTGGTGCAGGACCCGACATGGGGCGTTTCCGACCAGGACATGTTTGGCCGCGCGCTCACGGAGCTCCAGCAGCTCGACGGTGAGCAACCTTTCTATGCGCTGCTTCAGACGCTGTCTAACCACACGCCTTACGCACTGCCCAAAGAGCTGCCGGTCGAGCCCGTCGCTGGCCATGGGTCGTTGGATCAGCACCTGACTGCCATGCGCTATTCAGACTGGGCGTTGGGGCAGTTCTTCGACAAGGCACGGCAAATGCCTTGGTTCAACAAAACCCTGTTCGTGATACTCGGTGATCATGGTTTTGGTGCGCCCGAGGAGCTGACCGAAATGGACCTGTTCCGCTTCCATGTGCCGATGCTGTTGATCGCACCCGGCGCCCAGGGAGCCTTCGGGGCTCGTCGTGATGTGGTCGGTACCCAGGTCGACATGGTGCCGACCATCATGGGCCGGCTGGGCAATGAAGTCCGTCACCAATGCTGGGGCCGCGACTTGCTCGCACTGGACGCGGATGACCGGGGCTTCGGCTTCATCAAACCGTCAGGGAGCGACCAGACCGTAGCGATGATCCGAGACGACAAGATACTGGTGCAGCCCGATGGGCTCGACCCGCGCCTCTACCGCTATAGCCTTGGCCACAACTTTAAGGCTGAACGGCTGGACTCGCCTGATGCCAGGAAGGTCATGGGCGAGCAACTACAAGCCTATCTGCAAGCCGCTACTCTAGGTCTACTGGCGAACACACTGGGCGACCGCGAGCGAGTGATCAAGGCACGCGGTACGGTGGGGGCAACGCCAGAAAAACTGAAGCCACACGCCGCGCCGGTGAAGCCGCCGTCAGCAACCAAGGGCTGATCTCCGACGACCTATAACGAGCCTGCCAAGGCTAGTTATAGGTTCTGCCTCATTAACGATCGAGAGCGGATGGAGAGGTGAACCATCGCGTCAGCGATGCGATCTATCCAGGCGGTACGGCATTGCCTGGGATCGTTGGAGAGTTCGGCCAACGGCGTTCGCCCGATTATTTCCTGACCAGCAGCACCCCCGCTTCCATGTGGTGGGTATACGGAAACTGATCGAACAGGGCGCAGCGCTCGATGCGGTGGGTGTCCTGCAGCTGGGTGATGTTGGCGGCCAGGGTTTCCGGGTTGCAGGAAATATAGAGGATGCGCTCGAAACGGCGGGTCAGCTCGCAGGTGTCCGGGTCCATGCCGGCGCGCGGTGGGTCGACGAAGACGCTGCCGAAGTTGTAGCTCTTCAGGTCGATGCCGGCCAGGCGGCGGAACGGGCGCACCTCGTTCAAGGCTTGAGTCAGCTCCTCGGCGGACAGACGCACCAGGCTGACGTTGTAGATACCGTTGCCCTCGAGGTTGGCCAACGCGGCGTTCACCGAGGATTTGCTGATCTCGGTGGCCAGCACCTTGGGTACGCGAGTTGCCAGCGGCAGGGTGAAATTGCCGTTGCCGCAATAGAGTTCGAGCAGATCGTCGCTGCGCTCGCCAAGGACGTCATAGGCCCAGCCGAGCATCTTCTGGCAGACCTCGCCGTTGGGCTGGGTAAAGGCGCCTTCGGGTTGGCGATAGCGGAAGACGCGGCCCGCAACGGTCAGTTGCTCGGTCACGTAGTCTCGGCCGATGACGATGCGCTTGCCCTTGGAGCGGCCAACGATGCTCACGCCGAGGCTGGCTGCCATCTGTTCGGCTTCGGCCTGCCAGGCGGCGTCCAGCGGGCGGTGATAGGCAAGAGTGATCAGCGCATCGCCGGAGAGCGTGGTCAGGAATTCGACCTGGAACAGCTTGAAGCTCAAGGCCTCGCTGGCTTGCCAGGCAGCCTTGAGCTGCGGCATCAGTTCGTTGATGCGGCGGCTGGCGATGGGAAATTCATCGATCAGAATCGGTGTGTGCTTGTCGCCGGGCTCGAACATCGCGTAATGCCGCTGGCCGTCTTCGCGCCACAGGCGGAACTCGGTACGCAGCCGGTAATGCTCGCGCGGTGAGTCGAAGACTTCTGGATCCGGCGCGTCGAAAGGCGCCAGCAGCTCGACCAGCCGGGCGGATTTCTCGGCGAGTTGGGCATCGTAGGTAGCTGGATCGAATTGCGGACGGCTCATGGAATCTCTTAGAAGGGTATGTAAGTCGTAGGGTGGATCGGGGCGCGCGGCTGACGCTTCATCCATCCACCATTGCCAGACCGAAGGTGGATGAAAAAAGCGTCATCCACCCTGCAAAGTTAGCCGTTAAAGAAGCCCAGCTTGATCACGAACAGAATCGACAAAACCCACATCGCAGGGCTCAGGTCGCGCCAGCGGCCGGCGAGCAGCTTGATCGCAGTCCAGGCGACGAAACCGAAGGCGATCCCGTTGGCGATGGAAAAGGTCAGCGGCATAGCCAGTGCAGCGATGGCCACCGGCGCAGCGACGGTCAGATCGTCCCAGTCGATATTGGCCAGACTGCTCATCATCAATACCGCGACGAATAACAATGCCGGCGCGGTGGCGTAGGCCGGCACGGCCCCGGCCAGTGGCGCGAAGAACAGGCTGAGCAGGAACAGCAGCGCCACCACGCAGGCGGTCAGGCCGGTACGCCCACCGGCACTGATGCCAGCCGCCGATTCGATGTAGCTGGTGGTGGTCGAGGTCCCCAACGCGGCGCCTGCCATGGTCGCGGTGCTGTCCGCCAGTAGCGCGCGGCCCAGGCGCGGCATGCGGCCGTCCCTGTCCAGCAGATCGGCCTTCTGCGCTACGCCGATCAGGGTGCCGGAAGTGTCGAACAGGTCGACGAAGAGGAACGCGAAAATTACGCTGAGCAGACCGATGTCCAGCGCGCCCGCGATGTCCAGCTGCAACAGGGTCGGCATCAGCGAAGGCGGCATCGACACCACGCCGTTGAGTTCGGAGAGGCCGAACAGGAGCGATAGGGCAGTGACCACTAGGATGCCGATCATCACCGCCCCTGTGACCTTGCGATAGGCCAGCGCAGCGATCAGGAAGAACCCCAGACAGGCCAGCAGCGGGCCGCCAGCGGTCAGATCACCCAGGCCCACCAGCGTGGCTGGATTATCCACGACGATACCGGCGTTTTTCAGCGCAATGATTGCCAGGAAAAGGCCGATACCCGCCGCAATGCCCGAACGCAGCGCCATCGGGATGCTGTGGATGATCCATTCACGGATCTTGAAGATCGACAGCAGGAAGAAGATCGCGCCGGAGAGAAACACCGCGCCCAGCGCCGTCTGCCAGGTGTAGCCCATGGTCAGCACCACGGTGTAGGTGAAGAAGGCGTTCAGCCCCATGCCCGGTGCCAGGGCGATCGGGTAGTTGGCGACCAGGCCCATGATCGCCGAGCCGATGGCGGCAGCCAGGCAGGTCGCAACAAACACCGCGCCGTGGTCCATGCCGGTTTCGGCAAGGATGCTCGGGTTGACGAAGAGGATGTAGGCCATCGTCAGGAAGGTGGTGAGACCGGCGAGGATCTCGGTGCGCAGCGTGGTGTTGTGCGCCTTGAGTTGAAACAGCTTCTCCAGCATGGTCAATCCTCGTGTGTGCCGGTCAGGGGCTGGCGGTTGGTCTGTCTGCCTCTCGGGGCAGTTCATTCGCTATAGCAAAGCCTATCGAGGCCTTGCTCGCAAAGGCCGCGCATCTTACACCGCCCCTGCACTGGGTTGAATTTCCCGTTGCGTGACTGGCGGGTTTCGCCTGCTTGGCTGCTGCGCTATGGTCTGCGCACCGATGCAGATCAGTCATTGGCGCGCATCGACTGAAAGAGATGAAGATGAACAGCATGAATCTGGCGCTGCAGCCGCCATCTGGCGATTGTGATGAAACCGCTCCGCTGACCTGCCTGCACGTGTCTGAACATGGCACGCGCCTCCGGCAGTTTGCAGCGGGGCACCGTTGTGCCTGACTCGATCCAGGGCGTATGCGCCATCGTACTGGCCGCCGGAGAGGGCCGTCGGTATCGCGAGCGTCGCGACGAGGACAAGCTGCTCGTCTCCAGCAGCGGCGCCATTGGCGCGCCTCCTGTGCTGGCCGAGACGCTGAGCGCGCTGACTGGCATGACCGAACGGCTGCTGGTGGTCACCCGGGACGACAACCTCCAGCTGCTGGCCTGGCTCGAACGGCAGGCTGGGAGATTCAACGCGGAAATTCTGGCGGTGCGGACCAATGGCCTCGGCCACAGCCTGGCGCAGGCGGTGGCGCACCGGTCGGCTCGCCGCGGCTGGTTGGTGGCGCTGGGCGACATGCCCTACGTGGAACGCGACAGCATTGCCCGCCTCGTCGCTGCCATCCAGCCACAACGGCTGATGGTGCCGACATATCAAGGTCGCCGGGGTAATCCACGGGGGATCGGTGCCGATTATCTCGATCGGTTGCTCGCTCTGGAGGGTGATCGAGGAGCGCAGGAATTGTTCGCAAGTACGGCGGTGGAGGAGATTGAGGTGGACGATCCTGGCGTGCTGCAGGACATCGATCGCCCGGAAGACCGCCGTATCCGTTGATGCGTCCCCGAAGCCCGCAGCCCGGTGGGCTATGGGGGAATCCCTCGGTCAATCAATACCCCAACGATGCTTAGCTTTTCTCCGCTTCGCCGCCCCCGCTTGTAACCTCCGCTGAACATTCTTTCGCCCGTGGCAGTCGTACCCCTAGACGCACGGACAGCGCACCCAATGCCTGAGGTCTTCGGCGAACCTGCGTAGAACAGGTACCGGACGGCCCCCAACCGTGAGGCTGCCATGAGCGAAACATCTTCTCCTGCAGGTGGGATTGCCGCCTGTTCGATCACCCTTGAATTGAACGGCCAAAGCCGCGAACTCGAGGTCTACCCCTGGACCACATTGCTCGATCTGTTGCGTGAACAGCTGGGGTTGACTGGAACCAAGAAGGGCTGCGACCACGGCCAATGCGGGGCCTGTACGGTGCTGCTCAACGGCAAACGGATCAATAGCTGCCTGACCCTGGCGGTGATGCACGATGGTGCCGAGCTGACCACTATCGAAGGGCTGGCGCAGAATGAAGAGCTGCATCCAATGCAGGCCGCCTTCGTCAGCCACGACGCGTTTCAGTGCGGCTATTGCACGCCGGGGCAAATCTGTTCGGCGGTCGGCATGGTCGCCGAAGGGCGAGCGCAGACCCGCGACGAGCTGCGCGAACAGATGAGCGGCAACCTCTGCCGCTGCGGCGCTTACCCGAACATCCTCGCGGCGATCGAAGAGGCTATGCCGAAGACCCGCGATCGCCTCACTGCCGTGCGGGAGGTGAAGCCGTGAATCCGTTCAGCTATGCGCGTCCGGCTGCAATCGACGAAGCGGTTGGCCTGTTCCGGCCCAACAGTCGCTACATCGCCGGGGGGACCAATCTGCTCGACCTGATGAAGGAAAACGTCACCCGGCCAGAGCAACTGATCGACATCACCCGCCTGCCGATGACCGATGTCGAGGAGACGGCCGAAGGCGGCCTGCGCATCGGTGCGCTGGTCAGCAATGCTGATCTGGCCTGGCATCCGCTGGTGCAGCAACGCTATCCGCTGCTGTCCCAGGCGATCCTCGCCGGTGCCTCGCCCCAGCTACGCAACATGGCCAGCACTGGCGGCAACCTGCTGCAGCGCACCCGTTGCTACTACTTCTACGACAGCACCACGCCGTGCAACAAGCGCGAGCCCGGCAGCGGCTGCCCGGCGCGCGAGGGGCTCAACCGTATTCACGCGATTCTGGGTCACAGCCAGGCGTGCATCGCCGTCCATCCATCGGACATGTGCGTGGCGCTGGCGGCCCTGGAAGCGGTGGTGCACGTACAAGGCCCTCAGGGCGAGCGGAGGATCGACTTTGCCGATTTTCATCGCTTGCCTGGCGACGCGCCTGAGCGCGACAACATCTTGGTCGATGGCGAACTGATCACCGCAGTCGAGCTGCCGCCGCAAGGTTTCGCCGCGCACAGCAACTACCTCAAGGTGCGCGACCGCGCGTCCTATGCCTTCGCCCTGGTGTCGGTGGCGGCAGCGCTGGAGATGGATGGTGCCGGCATCCGCAACGCCCGCATCGCCATGGGCGGGGTGGCGCACAAACCTTGGCGAAAAGCCGAAGCGGAGGCGGCATTGGTCGGCAAGCCGGCCGACGAAGCCGCGTTTGCTGCCGCTGCGGACATCCTGCTCGAAGGCGCCCGTGGCTTCGAGCACAACGCCTTCAAGATCGAACTCGGCCGGCGCGCCATCGTCCGCGCCCTGACCGACGCCGCCACAGGAGTCGCCCGATGAAACCTGTATCTTCCCCGTTCGGCCAGCCGCTCGATCGCGTCGACGGCCCGCTCAAAGTCACCGGCCAGGCACAGTACGCGGCGGAATTCCCGCTGCCTGGACTGCTCTATGGCAGCGTGGTCAACAGCAGCATCGCCCGTGGCCGGATCGTCCGCATCGATTCCAGCGCGGCGGAGGCGGTGCCGGGCGTGGTGCTGGTGCTGACTCACCAGAACCGCCCGCCGATCGCCAGTTACGACGAGCCCTACGAAGATGACGATGCCGCTGAGGGCTCGCCGTTTCGCCCCTTGTACAACGATCGCATTCTCTACAGCGGCCAGCCGATCGCGCTGGTGGTTGCGGACAACCTCGAACTGGCCCGTTACGCCGGCAGTCTGGTCCGTGTCGAATATGAACGCGAGCCGCATCGGACCGACCTGATCAGCGAGCTGGAAACCATGCACAAGGCGCCGGCCGAGCTGCCTGATCCGCGCGGTGATGCGGATGGCGCATTGGCGCGCGCCCGGTTCAAGGTGGACGTGGAGTACAGCACGCCGGTCGAGCACCACAACCCGATGGAGCCGCATGCCTCCACCGTCCACTACTTCCCGGAAGGCAATCTGGAGATCCACGACAAGACCCAGGGCGTACAAAACTGCATGCGCTATCTGGAAGGTGTCTTCGACATGGAGGGCAAAATCCGCATCCTCTCGCCCTTTGTCGGGGGCGCCTTCGGCTCCGGTTTACGGCCTCAGTATCAGCTGACCCTGGCGGTGATGGCTGCACTCAAGCTCAAGCGCTCGGTGCGTGTCGCGCTCAAACGGCAGCAGATGTTCACCTTCGGCTACCGCCCGCGGACGGTGCAGCGCCTCGCCATTGCCGCAGGGGCCAATGGTCAGTTGGAGGCAATCACTCATCAGGCGATTGGCCAGACCTCCCGCTTCGAAGACTTCACCGAACACGAGGTGGAGTGGTCCGGCATGTTGTACAAATGCCCAAATGTTCGGCTGGACTACCAATTGGTGCCGCTAGACGTGTACACCCCACTCGACATGCGCGCGCCCGGCGCGACTATTGGCGTCTATGCATTGGAAAGTGCGATGGATGAACTGGCCTACGCAGCGGGCGTCGATCCGGTGCAGCTGCGTCTGACCAACTTTGCCGAGCGCAACGCCAACGAAGGCAAGCCGTATTCCAGCAAGGAGCTGCGGCAGTGTTATGAGCAAGGTGCCGAACGTTTCGGCTGGTCGCGTCGCACGATGGAGCCGCGTTCCATGCGCGACGGCAACCATCTGATCGGCTGGGGCATGGCCACTGGTGTATGGGAAGCCATGCAGATGCCCGCCGCCGCCAAGGCCTGTCTGGAGCCCGACGGGCGCCTGGTTGTCAGCAGCGCCACGTCAGACATCGGCACTGGCACCTACACGGTGATGACCCAGATTGCAGCGGCGGCCATGGGCTTGCCGATGGAGCAGGTCGAGTTCCGGCTGGGTGACTCCAATCTATCCCAGGCACCGCTGGAAGGCGGCTCGTTCACGGTCTCGTCTGTCGGTACTGCCGTGCAGCAGGCCTGCGACGCGTTGCAGCAAAAATTGTTGGATACGGCCCAACAGTCGCCAGTGTCGCCTTTCACCGGAGCCAAGCTCGACGATGTGGAGTTTGTCGACGGCCAGATGCGCTTGAAGGCATCGCCTGCACATAGCATCGAGATAGCGCAGATTGTTGCAGTCGGCGGTGTAGTTGAAGCCGAGGCGAGCGCCAAACCTGATGAGAAGCGCGATGAGTATTCAACCGCTACGCATTCGGCCGTGTTCGTCGAAGTACGGGTGGACGAAGCGCTGGGTACGGTCAAGGTGCGCCGGGCGGTCAGTGCCGTGGCGGCTGGGCGGGTGGTCAATCCCAAGACTGCCGGTAACCAGGTCGTGGGCGGCGTGGTGTGGGGCATCGGCCAAGCTTTGCACGAGGAAACCATGATCGACCACAACCTTGGTCGCTACATGAACCACAACCTGGCCGAGTATCACGTGCCGGTGAATGCGGATATCGGTGAGATCGACGTCATCTTCGTCGAGGAGAAAGACGAGATCGTCAATGCGCTGGGCTCGAAGGGCGTCGGCGAGATCGGCATCGTCGGTGTTGCCGCCGCAGTCGCCAACGCGATCTACCACGCCACCGGCAAACGCATCAGAGACCTGCCGATTACCTTGGACAAGCTGTTGTAAGGGAGTGACGCGTGGCAAAGGCTTCGCCGTTTTCCACCCTACGGCTGATTGGCTTGCGGCCTGTCAATGTAGGGTGGGCTTCAGCCCACCAATTGGCGATGGTCGGCTGAAGCGGAGCGCCGTCCGGCCCACTCTACGGGCTTGCAGCTTCAGTCCAGATCCCGGTGCAGCTGATCGCGGTTGGTCAGGGTTGGGAACAGCTTCATCCAGGTGCCGGTGATGATTAGTGTGCCAATGCCGCCGATCACCACTGCCGGCACGGTGCCGAACCAGTGCGCGGTCAGGCCTGATTCGAACTCGCCGAGCTGATTCGATGCGCCGATGAACAACCCGTTCACGGCGCTGACACGGCCACGCATCGCGTCGGGCGTTTCCAGTTGCACGAAAGCGCCGCGGATCACCATGCTGATCATGTCGGCCGCGCCGAGTACCACCAGCACGCCCATCGATAGCCAGAACGACGTCGACAAGCCGAAGGCGATGGTCGCCAGGCCGAACACCCCGACAGCCGCGAACATGACCCGGCCTACCTGCCTGTTGATCGGATAGCGCGCCAACCACAGTGACATCAGCAGTGCGCCCACTGCTGGCGCCGAGCGCAGCAGCCCGAGGCCCCAGGGACCGGTGAGCAGGATGTCCTTGGCGAATACCGGAAGCAGCGCCGTGGCGCCACCCAGCAGCACGGCGAACATGTCCAGCGAGATAGCACCGAAGATGTCTGGGCGGCTGCGGATAAAACGTATCCCGGCGAGCAGGTTGTCCATGGCCGGGCCGGTCTGTTTGGGTGGCGCAGGGCGTTTCGGCAGGCTCAGCATCAGGCTGCAGGCGAGGGCGAACAGCAGCGCCACTGGGCCATAGACCCACAGCGGGCCGATGGCGAAGAGCAAACCGCCGAGGGCCGGCGCAACGATGGTCGCCGTCTGCATCGCCGACGACGAGGCCGCGACCGCGGCCGGAAACAGCTGTGTGGGCACCAGACTTGGCAGCAACGCTTGGGTCGCCGGGCCTTCGAAGGCCCGGGCCGTACCGAGCAGAAAAGCCAACACGAATATCATCTCGCGCGTCACCCCGAGCCCGCCGGCGCCGAGCACCAGCGACAGGGCAATCAACCCCTGCAAGCCCTGACACAACGCCGCGACCTGGCGCCGATCGAAACGATCAGCGACATGCCCGGTCCAGAGCACGAACAGCAAACGCGGAAAGAACTCCGCCAGCCCCACCAGGCCGAGGTCGAGCACGCTGCCGGTCAGTTCGTACATGTGCCAGCCGATCGCCACGGCGAGCATCTGGAATCCGCTGGCGGTGAACACTCGGGCGAACCAGAACTTGATAAAGGGACGTTGGTGGCGAAGCAGAAGTTTGGCGTGAGTGGACATCAGGCAGGCGCAAAAACGGCAGGGCCGGCCAGATTAGCACGCCGCCGGGGCACGCCCCACGGCAGTGTTCGCTGTTCGCACCGATTCAACTCGCTGCCGGAGCAATCCCTGCGGTAGGCCGAACAACGTTCCGCTTCATGCCACCGGTGGGGCGAACCTTAGTGTCTCTGGTGGGCTGTAGCCCACCACGATGGCGTGATGCTGAAAATTGCTGATGCGCTAACTCTGAGCGCTGGCCGAGCCTCCCCGCGCCCCGTTCAGCTATCGCCCGGTGAGCCAGGCAGCAGCCCGCGCTCGGTGAACACCGTTTTGGCGGTCGCCATAGCGTTCAGCGCGGCGGGAAAACCGGCGTAGACGGCCATTTGAATGATCACCTCGACCACTTGCTCCGGCGTGCAGCCCACATTCAGCGCCCCGTGGATGTGCACGGCCAGCTGCGGTTGGCAGTGTCCGAGGGCCGCCAGTGCTGCGACCGTGGCGAGTTCACGCTGCGGCAGGTCAAGGCCTGGGCGTTGGTAGATATCGCCGAAGGGAAACTCGATGACGTAGCGCGCCAGGTCCGGGGCGATGGCTTGCAGGCTTTCGATGACCTTGCGGCCGGCTTCGCCGTCGATCCGCTCGAGCGCGGCGAGGCCATTGGTATAGCGGGTTGATGCGGGCATGAATCTGTCCTCTCGATTGGGTGGAGGAAAGAGCCTGCGGGTTTGAGTGAACTCTAAGTCAAGCAGGCAGTTGCTGCTGGTAGAACGCGATCTTGGTCTGTAGCGCCTGTAGGTGCGCCCGGTCGCGTTCCAGGCGGGCTTGAAGGGTGGCCGCGTGATGTTCGAGCAGCGCCTTGCGCGCCGCCAGCGTCGATTCGCCGCGCTCGCGTAGGTCGGCGTAGGCGATGATGTCTTCCAGCGCCATGCCCGTTTCCTTCAGACGCAGGATGAACCCGACCCATTCCAGATCGCGCGGGCCGAACACCCGGAAGCCGCTGGCGTCGCGCGCGACATGGCGTAGCAGCCCGAGCTTCTCGTAATAGCGCAGCGTATGCGCCGACAGGCCGGTGCGTGCGGCGAACTGCCGGATGCTCATCACTTCGCGCGGCTCGCTCATGCCTTGATCGCCCGCAGGATGACGAACTTAGGCGTCGCGGCCACCTGCTCGGCCTTGCCAAACAGTCGCTTGAGCTTGAGGTGATAACCCAGGTGACGGTTGCCGACGATCCACAGCTCGCCGCCCTTGCCGAGCGCCGACTTGGCCTGAGTGAACATGCGCCAGGCGAGGAAATCGCCGACCACCTGCTGTTGATGAAAGGGCGGATTGCACAGCACCAGATCGAGCGAGGCCGGCGCCTGTTCGGCGAGCCCGTCGCCAGCGCGGATCTCGGCCGGACGCTCACCAAGAATCGCCTGCCAGTTTTCCTGTGCTGAATGCACCGCCATGTAGCTTTCGTCCACCAGCGTCAGCTGCGCTTGGGGATTGCTCAGCGCATAGACGATGCCGAGCACACCGTTGCCGCATCCGAGGTCCGCGACGCGCAGATTACCGAGCGCCTTCGGAAGGTGCGGCAGAAAGGCGCGCGTACCGATGTCCAGGTCTTCACGGCAGAACAGGTTGGCATGGTTGATCAATTCAACGGCCGGCTGATCGAGGCGGTAGCGGGTCGGGTAGGGCGACGCGGGTGCTGGCTTTTCGCTCGGTGTGGCGATCAACAGGCGCGCCTTCTTCACGGCCAGCGAAGCCTGCACCGGGCCAATGTATTTTTCTAGCAGATCGCCCGCCGCACGTGGCAGGTGTTTGATCATCGCTCCGGCGATCACCTGCGCGCCCGGGGCTAGCTGGCCGTGCAGGCGGATCAGTTGTTCCTCCAGCAGCGCCAGGGTCTTGGGCACGCGAATCAGCACTCGATCGAAGGGGCCCTGGGCGACTTCGCTGGCCGGGACGAAGGTCACCCTGTCGGCCGCCAGCCCGTTGCGTTGAAGGTTTTTCTCAAGGGCGAGGTGCGCCAGGTGCGAATCGCCGCTGCTGGTCACCTGCGCCTTTTCCGCCTGCGAGCAGGCCAGTGCTCCGAAGCTGTCGTTGAGGACCAGCACCCGGCTGCCGGCCGGCAAGCCTTGATCGTGCAGGTAAGTCAGCAAGTATTCATCGGCCGCATCGAAGGCCTGCAAGGGTTCGTTGGGCTGTTCCGGCTGGCGGATCAGATCGAGGCGGGCATAGGGCGATTCGAGAATAGGCATAAGAACTGGCGGTGTTTACATGCGTCAGAAAGGAGTATCAAGGGTCCAGGCCGCGGAAAACTACCTGCGTTGGCAATACTGCGTTAGAAACAGCCTCAGAATGCTCATTTAGAACGCCTAAACTCGCACGCGAGCCCGGTCCGCTTCTTCGCTGTTTCTGCCTTGTCTTGCCTGCCTCGCCTACGTTTTCCGCGGCCCGGACACGCTGGTGTCCACCGATGTTCGGAAGGAGCGAAGTATGACCGTCAGCGAAGAGAAGTTCACCCGCCAGCGTCTGCTCGAGGTGCAGACATTAACCCCCAATCTGTTCACGCTGCGCACCAGCCGCGATCCCGGCTTTCGCTTTGCCGCCGGGCAGTTCGCTCGCTTGGGCGTGCGAAAATCCAGCGGCAGCATCGTCTGGCGCGCTTATTCGATGGTGTCGGCGCCCCATGACGAGTTTCTCGATTTCTTCTCTATCGTGGTGCCGGACGGTGAGTTCACCAGCGAACTGAGCCGGCTGAAGCCCGGCGACGAATTGTTGGTGGACAAACAGGCGTTCGGCTTTCTCACCCTGGATCGCTTCATCGATGGCCGCGACCTGTGGCTGTTGGGCACCGGCACCGGTATCGCGCCGTTTCTTTCGATTCTCCAGGACTTCGAGGTCTGGCAGCGCTTCGAGCGGATCATTCTCGTCTATAGCGCCCGTACGGCATCCGAGCTGGCCTATCAGGATCTGATTCGCGAGCTGCCGCAGCGCGACTATCTGGAAGGGCTGGGCGGCAAGCTGACGTACCTGCCCGTGATCACCCGTGAAGACGCATCTGGCGCATTGCGTGGGCGTATCACCACTCTGATCGAGAGCGGCGAACTGGAACGTGCCGCCGAGCTGGAACTGGAACCCGAGCATTCGCGGCTGATGCTGTGTGGCAACCCACAAATGATCGAGGACACCCGCGCCATGCTGAAGGCACGTGATCTCAATCTCAGCCTGACCCGGCGACCCGGGCAAGTGGCGGTGGAAAATTATTGGTAACAGCCTGGCGGGATCAGTTCTCCAGGCCGTCTTCGGTCAGTTCGGCCTGTAGCCAGTCCACGAAGCTGCCGATCAGCCGCTGTCGGCGCTTGCGCTCGGGCAGCACGACGAAATAGCCGAATTTCGTTAGCACGCTTTCGCTGCCGACCCGGCAGAGCAGCCCCTGAGCCAGGAGCTCATCGACCAAATGACGCCAGCCGATGGCGACGCCCTGGCCGGCAATCGCCGCCTGGATCAGCAAGGTGTAGTTGTCGAAGCGCAGCATGCCCGAGCTGGGTGTCTCGGTGATACCGAGTGCACGGAACAGGCTGCTCCAGTCGAGCCAGCGCGAGCGGCTTTCTGGTCGCAGATGCAGCAACGGCAGCCGCGCCAGCGCTGCTGGCGGCAGGGATGCGGTCCGCTCTTGCTCTTTGAGCAGCAGCGGACTGCAGACGGGATAGACCTCTTCGTGAAACAGCAGGTGCGCCTCGCCATGTTTGGAGCGCCCGTCGCCGAAGACGATGGCCACGTCGGTTTCCGATGGCAGCACTCCCAGGCCGCGTTCGCTGGTGACCAGACTGACATCTACCTCGGGGTGAAGCTGATGGAAACGCTCCAGGCGCGGCATCAGCCAGTACGCGGCGAAGGCGAAATCGGTGGCGACCTGGAGCACCTCGTGCTGCTGCTTCGCGGTCACCGCGGCGAGGCCAGCGTCCAGCGCACCCAGGCCCTGCTGCACATAACCCAATAGCATTTCGCCGGCCTCGGTAAGGACGATGCCGCGGTAGACGCGGTCGAACAGGCGGACCGCCAACTGCTGCTCCAGGCGTTTGATCTGCTGACTGATCGCCGGCTGAGTGCTACCCAGCTCCAGAGCGGCTGCGGTAAAGCTTTGTTGACGTGCGGCGGATTCGAATACCCGTAGCGCATCAAGAGGAATCTGATCGATCCGGTTTGGCATTAGCTTTTCTTATCCTAGGCATATGTTGCAGCCGGGTTTACCGCAGCGTTACAGGGTTCAGACTGTGTTCCAAGCAATCTCGCATAAAAACACGGAATGGACCAATCGCATTATGAAACGCCCCAACATTCTGTTCATCATGGCCGACCAAATGGCCGCGCCCATCCTGCCGATGCATGACCCGGCGTCCCCGATCAAGGTACCGAACCTGGCGCGCCTGGCCGCTGAAGGCGTGGTGTTCGATTCGGCTTATTGCAACAGCCCGCTCTGCGCGCCGTCGCGCTTCACTCTGGTTAGCGGCCAGCTGCCCAGCAAGATCGGTGCTTACGACAATGCCGCCGACTTTCCTGCCGACGTGCCGACCTATGCTCACTATTTGCGGCGGCTCGGTTATCGCACGGCGCTGTCCGGCAAGATGCACTTCTGCGGCCCTGACCAGTTGCATGGCTACGAGGAGCGGCTGACCAGCGACATCTACCCGGCCGACTATGGCTGGGCGGTGAACTGGGACGAGCCGGAGGTGCGCTTGAGCTGGTACCACAACATGTCCTCGGTGCTGCAGGCCGGGCCCAGCGTACGTACCAACCAGATGGATTTCGATGAG
Organism: Stutzerimonas stutzeri; assembly: GCF_000590475.1. Taxonomy (NCBI): domain Bacteria; kingdom Pseudomonadati; phylum Pseudomonadota; class Gammaproteobacteria; order Pseudomonadales; family Pseudomonadaceae; genus Stutzerimonas; species Stutzerimonas stutzeri. The sequence continues at coordinate 742,152 of NZ_CP007441.1, forward strand.
GAGGTGGTGTTCAAGGCGCAGCAGTACCTCTACGACTTCGTTCGAGCGGACGATGGTCAGCCGTTCTGCCTGACCGTATCGATGACCCATCCTCACGATCCCTACACCATTCCCGAGGAGTACTGGAACCGCTATCAGGAAGAGGACATCCCGCTGCCGCGCCAGAATATCGCCCAGGACGATCAGGACCCTCACTCGCAGCGCCTGCTCAAGGTCGTCGATCTGTGGGGTAAATCATTGCCCGAAGCGAAAATTCGCGATGCCCGCCGTGCCTATTTCGGCGCCTGCAGTTACATCGACGACAACGTCGGCAAGCTGCTGAAAACACTTGAGGCGTGCGGCCTGGCCGAGGACACCATCGTGGTGTTCTCCGGTGATCATGGCGATCAGCTAGGCGAGCGTGGCCTCTGGTACAAGATGCACTGGTTCGAGATGGCCGCTCGCGTGCCCCTGATCATCCGTGCTCCGGGAATCGATCCGGCACGGGTCGGCGCTTCGGTGTCGACGGCCGACCTGCTGCCGACCCTGGTCGAATTGGCGGGCGGCACGCTGGAGGCCAACCTGCCGCTCGATGGGCGCTCGCTGCTGCCGCACCTGACCGGCCATGAGGGCCATGACGAAGTGATCGGCGAATACATGGCCGAAGGCACCACCAGCCCCTTGATGATGATTCGCCGCGGAGCCTACAAGTTCATCTATTCGGAGCAGGATCCGTGCATGTTGTTCGACCTGGTTAACGACCCATCGGAAAGCGAAAACCTGATGAACAGCGCAGACCATCGGACGCTCGCCGAAGCGTTTATGGCCGAGGCGCGGCAGCGTTGGGACATCCCCGTCATCCATGATCAAGTGCTTGCCAGCCAGCGGCGCCGGCGGTTGGTCAGCGAAGCGTTGAGCCTGGGCAAGCTGACCAGCTGGGACCATCAGCCCTGGGTCGATGCCAGTCAGCAATACATGCGTAACCACATCGACTTGGACGATCTCGAGCGTAAGGCACGTTACCCTAGGCCTTGAGACTTAACGAGGCGGCGAGCCAGCCGTAACCAAGGAATCTTTTCCACAGAGGAAGGTAGACGGATATGAGAAGAACAATGAACGCGGTTGTTGCTGGTAGCGTGCTGTTAGCCGCCACGAGCCTCCATGCTGAAGGCCTGGTCGAAGACAAACAATGCGCCACGGTACGCCTGGGTGATCCGGGCTGGAGCGATATCGCCGTCACCAACGGCATCGCCAGCCTGCTGCTTGAGGGCCTCGGCTACAAGCCGCAGGTCATGACGCTGGGCGTGCCCATCATCTTCGCCGGGCTGACCAAGAATCAGCTCGATGTTTTTCTCGGCAACTGGATGCCTGCACAACAGGACAACTACGACAAGTTCGTGGCGACCGGTGAAATTGACGAGCACAGCGTCAACCTGACCGGCACCGAATACACACTGGCGGTGCCGGCTTCGGTCTGGAATGCCGGCGTAAAGCGTTTCGAAGACCTCGATGCCAATGCTGAGAAGTTCGATAAGACCATCTATGGGATAGCCGCCGGTGCGCCGGCGAATCTGTCGATCCAGAAGATGATCGACCAGGACGAGTTCGGGCTGGGCGACTGGCGGCTGGTTGAGTCCAGCGAGCAGGCGATGCTCGTGCAGGTCGGGCGTGCGGTGAAGCGTGACAAGGGCGTGGTCTTTCTCGGCTGGACGCCGCACCCGATGAACGTGCAGCACGATATCAAGTACCTCAAGGGTGGCGAGGCCTATTTCGGCGAGAGCGGGACGGTCAATACGCTGGTGCGCAAGGGCTATGCCGCGCAATGTCCGAATGTCGGCAAGCTGCTGAGCAATCTTAAATTCACCCAGGACATGGAGAACGCCATCATGGACGAGGTGTTGGCCAGAAACGCCAGCAACGACGCGGCGGTGAAGGCCTGGGTGCAGGCCCATCCCGAGGTGCTCGAAGGCTGGTTGCAAGGCGTCACGACCCAAGATGGTAAAGACGGCTTGGCAGCCGTGAAAGCCTCGCTCTGAGGTTTAGCTCCGTAGGGTGGATCACGCTTCACCGATCCACCGGGTGGCGGCCCACCGGATGGCGCTCCATCGAGCGAAGGCAACGGTGGATGAAAAGAGCGTCATCCACCCTACATCGACCCCCTAGACCTGAACGCTTGGCGCCTTATGCGCGGCAACCGGCTGTGTCTGCGCCGCCTTGCGAACTGGATCGGTCCCTGCGACGTAGTAAGGTGCCGTGCTGCGTGGCAGGGGCGCGCGGCCGCGAATCCGATCGGCGAGCTTCTCGGCCATCATGATGGTCGGTGCGTTGAGGTTGCCGGTGGTGATCAGCGGCATGATCGACGCATCGATCACCCGTAGCCCGTCCAGGCCGTGCACCCGTCCCTGGCCGTCGACCACGGCCATGTCGTCCTCGCCCATTTTGCAGGAGCAGGACGGATGGAAAGCGGTTTCGGCGTGCTGGCGGACAAACGCATCCAGCTCGGCATCGCTGTTGATGTTGACGCCGGGGCTCAGCTCGCGGCCGCGATAAGCGTTTAGAGCAGGCTGCGCCATGATTTCCCGAGTGATCCTGATTCCATCGCGGAATTCCTGCCAATCCTGCTCGCAGGACATGTAATTGAACAGGATGCTGGGATGCTGGCGCGGGTCCTTCGAGCGGGTATTCACGCGGCCACGGCTGGGCGAGCGCATGGAGCCGACATGGGCCTGAAAGCCGTGTTCCTTCACCGCGTTGCTGCCGTTGTAATTGATCGCCACCGGCAGGAAGTGGTACTGGATATTCGGCCACTCGAACCCGGCGCGGCTGCGAATGAATCCGCCGGCCTCGAACTGGTTGCTGGCACCGACGCCTGAACCGAGAAGTAGCCATTCGGCGCCTATCTTCGGCTGATTGTGTATCTGCAGGGCTGGGTAGAGCGAGACGGGTTGTTTGCAGGCGTACTGCAGGTACATCTCCAGATGATCCTGCAGATTGGCACCGACCCCAGGTAGCTCATGCACGATCGGAATGTCGAGGTCGCGGAGCAACGCGCCGTGACCGACGCCCGAGCGCTGCAGAATTTGCGGCGAAGCAATGGCACCGCTGCACAACAGCACCTCGCGCCGGGCATGGACGATCACCGGCGTGTCGCTGTTACCCTGCAGGTAAGCCGCACCGATGGCTCGCTTGCCGCTGAACAGGATGCGATCGGTCAGTGCATGGGTCACGATGGTCAGGTTGGGTCGGCTGCGGGCCATGTCCAGATAGCCGCGCGCGGTGCTGGCGCGACGCCCCTTGGGCGTGACCGTGCGATCCATCGGGCCGAAGCCTTCCTGCCGATAACCGTTGAGGTCGTCGGTTTCTGGATATCCGGCCTGCACACCGGCCTCGATCATGGCGCGGAACAACGGGTTGTTACCGGGCTTGGGCGTGGTCACGCTCACCGGGCCCTCGCCGCCATGGTAGTCGTTGGGGCCGATGTCGCGGGTTTCTGCCTTGCGGAAGTAGGGCAGGCAGTCTAGGTAACTCCAGTCCTCCAGGCCAGGCGCCTTGGCCCAGCCGTCATAGTCCATGGCGTTGCCGCGGATATAGCACATGCCGTTGATCAGCGAGGAACCACCCAGGCCCTTGCCGCGACCGCATTCCATGCGGCGGTTATTCATATGCGGTTCGGGATCGGTCTCGTAGGCCCAGTTATAGCGTCGGCCCTGCAGCGGGAAGGCGAGCGCGGCGGGCATCTGGGTGCGGAAGTCCATCCGGTAGTCGGGACCTCCGGCTTCGAGCAGCAGCACGCTGACATCAGCGTCCTCGGTCAGGCGAGTCGCCAAAACATTACCGGCCGAGCCCGCGCCGATGATGATGTAGTCGAATTCCATAAAGCAGCATCCTTCGGATGGGGGCTTTGAGCCTCAAGCTGCAAGTACGTGGCGCTTTCGGCTTGCAGCGGTGACTTAACGCTCGAGGCCGTTCTAAAACACGGAGGCGAAATCGCCCAGCTCGACCTGAATCGATTTGGTGCGGGTGTAATGCGTCAGGGTCATCAGCCCGTTCTCGCGGCCCACACCGGACTGCTTGTAGCCGCCGACCGGCATTTCGGCTGGCGATTCGCCCCAGGTATTGATCCAGCAAATGCCCGCTTCCAGGCTGTGAATCACGCGGTGGGCACGGGCCAGGTCGTTGGTTACCACGCCAGCGGCGAGCCCGTAATCGGTGTCGTTGGCACGGCGGACGACTTCCGCTTCGTCATCGAAGACCAGGATGCTCATCACCGGGCCGAAGATTTCCTCGCGCACGATGCGCATGTCGTCACGGCAGTCGCTGAACACGGTCGGCGCCACATAGGCGCCTTTGGCGTATGCACCCTCGGTCACCCGCGTCCCGCCACAGAGCAGGCGCGCGCCTTCGGCCCGGCCCGATTCGATGTAGGAGAGCACGCTGTCCATGTGCGCATAGCCCACCAACGGGCCGAAGTTGGTTTGCTCGTCCAGCGGGTCGCCCAGACGGATGCGCTTGACGCGTTCGAGCACCTTGGCTTCGAACCGCGCCTGCAGCGAGCGATGGATGAATATGCGGGTGCCGTTGGTGCAGACCTGGCCCGAGCTGAAGAAATTGGCCATGACCGCGATGTCCGCAGCACGGTTGAGGTTCGCGTCCTCGAAGATGATCAACGGCGACTTGCCGCCCAGCTCCATGGTGACATCCTTGAGCGACGAGCTGGACGCGCTGGCCATGACCTTCTTACCGGTACTGGTGCCGCCGGTGAAGGAAATCTTTGCGATGCCTGGGTGTTCGGTGAGCCAGGTGCCGACTTCCCGACCGCTGCCGGTGAGTACGTTGAACACGCCGTCCGGTACGCCTGCTTCGGTATAGATCTCGGCCAGCTTCAGGGCGCTCAGGGACGTCATCTCGCTGGGCTTGAAGATCATCGCATTGCCAGCCGCCAATGCCGGCGCGGATTTCCACAGGGCGATCTGGATCGGGTAGTTCCAGGCACCGATACCCGCCACCACACCCAGCGGCTCGCGGCGGGTATAGACGAAGCTGGTGTCACGCAAGGGGATCTGCTCGCCTTCGATGGCGGGGATCAGCCCGGCGTAGTACTCGAGCACATCGGCACCGGTCACGATGTCCACTGCGCGGGTTTCCGCCAGCGGCTTGCCGGTATCGAGGGTTTCCAACTCGGCCAGCTCGTCGTTGCGCTCGCGCAGGATATCCACCGCGCGGCGCAGGATGCGCGAACGCTGCATGGCAGTCAGCGCAGCCCAGAGCTTTTGTCCGGCGGTGGCGCTGGCGACGGCTTTATCGACATCGCCTTGCGATGCGCGCTGGAGCTCGGCGAGCACCTCCCCAGTCGCCGGGTTGACAGTCTCGAACGTGTCGCCGCTGGTAGCCTCGACATAGCGGCCATCGATATAGAGTTTTTGCTGTTCGAAACGGGGCATGGTCATCCTCGTGCGCGGTTGAAAAAAAGACGATCAGCTCGGCTGCTTGGCCAGTAACTGATCCAGATACTCGTAGGCCAGCTGCAGCGCCTGTTCGATGTCGAAATCATCGCCGATCAGCGCGCCGCGCAGCCAAAGGCCGTCAATCAGCGCCGCCATCCCTCGCGCCGCCGACCGTGCCTGCTCCTGCGGCAGGGCTCGGCGAAACTCGCAGCAGAGGTTGGAATACAGGCGGTGGTCGTTGACCCGTTGCAGCCGGTGCAGGGCAGGCTGATGCATGCTGAACGCCCAGAACGCCAGCCAGGTTTTCATCGCGGGGCCGTTCACCTGGCTATCGTCGAAGTTGCCGTCGATGATCGCCTTCAGATGCGCGCGCGGGCTGTCATCGCCAAGTGCCTCGCGGCGTGCACGAACGGCCTGGTTGAGGGCTTTCATCAGGTGCCGCATGGTGGCTTCGAGCAGGCCGTTCTTGTCCTGGAAGTAGTGCGCGATGATCCCGTTCGAGACACCCGCCAGGCGCGCGATCATGGCGATGCTGGCGTCACTCATGCCGACCTGGTCCACGGCCTCGAGGGTGGCGTGGATCAACTGCTTGCGTCGGATGGGTTGCATTCCAACCTTGGGCATTGAGGAGCTCCGGGACAGTAGTGAATGCTGTACACCCTAATTTTTATTGATTGAACGATCAATCAATAAAGAGAACGCTGTCGGGAATGGGTATGGAAATGTCGTGCGACCGGCGGCGCGGAAGAGGTGTGCGAGCCCGAAGGCGGGCCGGGGCAGCCTGCAAGCCTTTGCTGTGCCCGTGTTCCGTTCCACCGCCGGACCAACCGAAGGCCGCCGGGCATTGCCGCGGCGGCCTTCGGCCAATACGGAGCGGGCGTATGAATGCCCGTCCGCAGGTGCTTACAGGATGTCCAGCGGGTACTCGGTGATCACGCGCAGTTCATCGATATCACCGGCGAACCCGCGCGCCGTGGCGTAACGCACGCGAAAGGAGAGGTCTTTGAGGTCGCCGTCCTGGACCACGTACTTGGCTTCGAGGTCGCGCTCCCACTCCTTGCCTTTGCCGGCGTCTCCGGCGTAGTACGCGTACGCACCATCGGGATCGACGCTCGCGCCATCGATGTCGCCCTTTATGTACCGGGCCATCAGGCTCAGCCCCGGCACGCCGTAGGTCGCCATGTTGAGATCGTAGCGGGCCTGTACCGACTTCTCGCCGGGCGCGTTGAAGTCCGACCACTGCGAAGAGTTGGCCAGGTAGATGGAGTCGCCGGCGTTGGTGCCGTCCATGCTGATGTAATCCATCGGCGCGTTACCGTTCACCTGCTGATGGGCGAGGCTGAAGGTATGGGCGCCGATCGAATAGCCCGCGGCCAGCGACCAGGCCGTGGTGTTGATGTCGCCAGCCTGGGCGGAGCCTTCGTCACGGGTATCGTAGACGTTGAAGTCGAACGACAGCGCCTGGTCTTCCGAGAGCGGTAACGCATAGTTCAGATTGCCGTAGTACTGGGTCCAGACATCGTCGTACTTAGAACCATAGAGAGTGGCGCTGAGGCTGTCGGTCAATTGGTAGGTGCCGCCCAAGTACCCGACGGTTTCCGCATCGATGCCGCCGGCATAGACCAACGAGATATCTCCGTCGCGGTTGAGTGAGCGGTTGCGATCACGGAGCGAAGTGAAGTAACCCGCGTCAACGGTGAGTCGCTCGAGCTCGCTGGACGTCAGTTGAAAGCCGTTGGCGGTGCTGGCAAAGATGCGTCCGGTGCCCGGGGAGAAGACCGGGGCGACCGGGGTCAGGTCACCATACTTCAGGGTGGTGTTGGATATACGCAGTTTGACTGCGCCGCCGGCGAACCCGAGCTCGTCGGCGGCGCGGCCATCGCTGTCCACTGGCAGCAGGCCAGTGCCGCTGGTGCCTCGACCGCTGTCGAGCTTGATCGCGCCACCGGCATGGAGGTCGACGCCAAAGCCGACTGTGCCCTGGGTGAAGCCGGACTCATACGTTAGCAGCATGCCGTGGGCCCACTCTTCGATGCGGCTCGGGTTGGCTGCCGAGGCGTGGTTGTCGCGGGCGAAATAGTAGTTCTTGTTCAACAGTGTCAGGTCACTGCCATCGACGAAACCGGTGGCTTCGGACTGTTCGCTGGCCACGGCCGACTGACTGGCAGCAGCGGTGACGGCCAGCGCCAGGGTGGTCCATTTGATCGCGTGCATATACACGGCTCCGTTGCTTCGAGCGACGCCCGTTGAAGGCGCCGGTCGGGATGAGGTTTGGTAGGGCGGTTGGGGTTATTCGAGCCAGCCGGCGACGCGTTCCGGGTTGTTCTTGACCCAGTCGCGAGCGGCAGCGTCCGGCTTGGCGCCGTCGCGGATCGCCAGCATCACTTCACCGACTTCTTCCGCGTCCCAGTTGAATTTCTTCAGGAATGCCACCGCTTCTGGCGCTTTGTCCGCAAGCGCAGGATTGGCGACGGTGTCGACGTGCTCTTCATCACCGAAGACCTTCTTCGGGTCTTCCAGGAAGCGCAGTTTCCATTTGGCGAACATCCAGTGCGGGATCCACCCGGTGACGACGATGGGTTCTTTCGATTTTTCGGCGCGGGTGAGGGCGGTGGTCATGGCAGGACCGGAGCTTGGCATCAGTCGGAGGTTCAGCTCGTACTGCTTAATGGCGTCTTCTGTGCGGCGCATGATGCCGGCACCGGCATCGATACCGGTAATTTTGCCGTCGAACGCATCGCTGTACTGATTGAGGTCCTCGATGCTTTTGGCCTCGACATATTCAGGCACGACCAGACCGATCTTGGCGCCCTGATAATTGGTGCCAAGCACTACGACCTTGTCCTTCATCTTTTCGAAGTACTCACCATGCGTGGCGGGCAGCCAGGCGGTAAGGGTCAAATCGAGGTCTCCACGCGCGACGCCCTGCCACATGATGGCCGGCTCGACCGGTTGCAGCTTCACCGGGTAGTTCAGTTTGCTCTGAAGAACTTCAGCGGCCAGGTGGGAGGTGGCGACGCTGTCGTCCCAGCCGTTGACGTAGCCGATTTTCAGTTCGGGCTTGTCCGCCGCCATGCTGGTGGCCATGCCGAGCGCCATGCTGGCGGCGCCGAGACCACAAAGAAGGTGCTTGAATAGACTCATGCGTTTTAGCTCCATGTCAGGAATATGGCAGTGATGCCGACCGTGGTCCCGTTCTGCGAGGACTGCGGTTTGTTGCAGGGATCTCAGCGGTTAAGCGAGCTCCCGTGCACGGTTCGGCGCGCTGGTTCTGCTTGCGCACCGGCGGAATGAAACGTGATCGGTTGTGTTGTGGTTGCAGGGCAGGCGCGTCGCGGCGTGTGGGCCGAGACGGGCCTGCTGGCTACTCTGGCCTGGCCCTGTTCTGCGCGATAGCGTTCAGCCAGTCAGAGACCGACGAATTGCTTCACCGCCGCGACCGCATCCTGGCCGTCATAAGTGGTTACGCCGGCCAGCCACTGATCGAGCGCGTCCGGGTTGGCCTTGATCCAGTTCTTCGCCACGGTCTGCGGATCGTCCCTTTCGAGCGCCATTTCCATCAGCTCGCTCTCGATGGGGACGGTGAACTGCAGGTTCTGCAGCAGCTTCCCTACGTTCGCGCAACGCTCCATATAATCCGGCGGCACGACGGTGAACACCTTGGCCGCACCGAAATCCGGGCCGAACACCTCGTCACCGCCCGCCAGGTAGGTCAGGTCGTACTGGGTGTTCATCGGGTGGGGCGCCCAGCCGAGGAAGACCACGGGCTCTTTCTTGCGAATCGCACGTTGTACCTGGACCAGCATGCCGGCTTCGCTGGACTCGATCATGCGGAAGTCGCCGAGGCCGAACTGGTCGCTCTTGATCATCTTCTCGATCAGCAGGTTGCCGTCGTTGCCCGGTTCGATCGCGTAGATTCGGCCGCCCAACTGTTCCTTGAACTTGGCAATGTCCTGGAAGCTTTTAAGCCCAGCGTCAGCCGCGTAGGTCGGTACCGCCAGGGTGTACTTGGCACCTTCCAGATTGGGCGACTCGAGCACCTTGACGCCGCCGTCCTTGGAGAAGGGTTCGATGACCGCGTCCATCGACGGCGACCAGTAACCGAGAAAAGCGTCGATCTGCTTGTTTTTTACGCCAGTGAAAGCGATCGGCACCGAGGCCATCACCTTGCTCGGGTCGTAGCCCAGGCCTTCGGTCAGCACCATCGCCACACCAGTGGTGGCGGCGATGTCTGCCCAGCCAATTTCAGCGAAGCGCACCTTCTCGCAGCTCGCGGGCTCTTTCGCCCACGCACTCTGCAAAAGGGCGCAGGAGAGCAGGCCGATACCCGTTATCGTCTTGAATCTAGTCATCCTGATTTCCTATGTCTGCGGGTTCGTAACGATTACTGGCCCTGCGGCCTGAGCTTGGTAGCTACCCAGGTGTACCAGGTGGCTTTCTGCGTGGCCCGCTTGGCGGTGCCGAAGCTCTCGGTGATGCGATCGAGGATGATTGCCAGCAGTACCACGGCCATGCCGCTTTCGAAGCCGAGGCCGATGTCCAGTCGCTGAATACTGGCCAATACGTCGTTGCCCAGGCCGCCGGCACCGACCATCGAGGCGATGATCACCATCGACAGCGCCATCATGATGGTCTGGTTGACCCCGGCCATGATCGAGGGCATGGCGTTGGGCAATTGCACCTTGAACAGCAGCTGCCGACCGTTGCAGCCGAAGGACTGTCCGGCTTCGACGATTTCCTTGTTGACCTGACGGATGCCGAGGTTGGTCAAGCGAACTGCCGGCGGCATGGCGAATATCACCGTGGCGATGATGCCGGGCACGCGGCCGAGGCCGAACAGCATCGCTGCCGGAATCAGATAGACGAATGCCGGCATGGTCTGCATGAAGTCCAGGATCGGCCGGGTGATGGTGGCGACTCGTTCACTGCGTGCCGACCAGATGCCCAACGGAACACCCAGCACCAGGCTGATCAACGTGGCGGAGAAGGTCAGGCCGAGGGTCACCACGGTTTGCTCCCAGAAGCCGGTGAGCACGATGAGAATGAAGGCAACGGCGGTGAAGACGGCGAACCGGACACCAATGCGCCATAGGCCAAGGCCGACGAAGATGGCAATGAGCAGCCAGGCCGGCGGCAACATCAGCAGCGCTTCGATACCCTCGGAAAACCCACTGACCACGCCGCCGAGGCTGTCGAAGGCGCCGCTGTAGTTTTCCAGCAGATGCTGGACGACGTCGTTCACCCAGCTTCCCAGATCGAGTTCTTTATCCATGATCAATCCTCCTGCAGGCGAGTCAGAAGGCGGCCTTTACTGATGGCGCCCGCGTAGAACCCTTGGCTGTCCACCACTGGCATGGGTCCTTCGTTATCCACCAGGCGTTCGATCACTTGGTCGAGCGGCTGGTCCTCGGTCAAAGGGTCAATCTGTTTCAACACCTGCGCATCGAGGCTGCAGGTCTGGCCGTTTTCGACCAGCAGGGCGATCCGTTCCAGGCTGATCGAGCCACGGAACTTGTTGTCTTCGTCGACTACGAAGGCGTAGTGCTTGTCCATCGCCTGCAGTTCCTGGCAGACCTGCTGGGCGTCCGGCGCCTTGCCGTTGTGCACGTAGAGCGGAACGCTATCGGACTTGAGCTGGCCGGCGGTGAGGTAGCGACTGGTGTTGACGGTGTCGAAGAAATTGCGCACGTAGCTGTTGGCGGGGTTGTCGATCAGCTCCTGCGGCGTGCCGACCTGAATCAGCTTGCCGCCTTCCATGATGCCGATGCGGTTGCCGATGCGCATGGCCTCCTCGATGTCATGGGAGACGAAGATGATGGTGCGTCGATGGGTCTTTTGCAGCTCCAGCAATACGTCCTGCATTTCCCGCCGCTTGAGCGGGTCGAGGGCGGAAAAGGCTTCGTCCATGATGATCATCGAGGGGTTTACCGCCAGTGCTCGGGCGAGGCCGACCCGCTGTTGCATGCCGCCGGACAATTCGTGCGGATACTTTTGCGCAAAGGTGTCGAGGCCGACCTGCGTGAGCACCGCCATGGCGCGCTCCTCGCGCTCTTTGCGCCCAACACCAGCGACCTCCAGGCCGAAGGCCGCGTTGTCCAGAACCGAGCGCGAAGGCATCAGCGCAAAGGACTGAAAGACCATGCTCATGTCGCGGCGGCGCAAATCGATGAGTTGGGCGTGGGGCAGTTTCGCGACGTTCTGCCCATCGATGAAGACGTCTCCGGCGCTGGGCTCGATCAAGCGATTGATCAGGCGTATCAGCGTGGATTTGCCGGAGCCGGACAGGCCCATCAGGACGAAGATCTCGCCTTCCTCGACACTGAACGAAACATCGCTCACGCCGATGACCGCACCGCGTTCGGCAAGGATCTTGTCCTTGCTCCAGCCTTGCTTGAGCAAGGCGATGGCTTCCTGTTCCTGTGAGCCGAATACCTTGTACAGGTTCTCGACGACGATTTTTCCAGACTGCATGGGATGGTTCCCCTCAGTAGACATCCAGATCAGCTAAACGGAGGCCGAAAGCGCCTTGCGACGCTGTCGGCTGGTGCCAACTGCTATGGCTTTTGGGTTGACATGTTCTTGGACGGAAGCGGCGTCGCGGTGCTCGACGGGCCGCAGCTGTGCAGGCGAGATGAGTGCTCATCTCGGCATCGGCTGGCTCGGCATCGTTGCGTATTCACCGTAGTGTCGTAACCGCTTCCATCCTTTGGCAGTGCTAGTAAGCTCATCGTGATTCGTACGCTCCGTACGGAGCGGAACCGGTACCCGTTATTGTTATGCGCACACCCGCTTGGGACGGCTGTAGCTATGTCCACAAAGCTCTCAGTTGCCGACGCTGTCCGGCTGGAGGCTGAGGAATATGGTTTAACGATATTCCCCTCTGGCGGCGGCAATTGTCGGGTTACGACGCTTACGTACTGAACGGCGACATGCACCGCTAAAAAAACCATAACAGAAAAAAATTCATCATGGCACCGCTGCGGTGTTCATGCGGGGTCGACCTGCAAGGCGCGATTTGCTTGGAGACCGGTCATGCCGTGGCCTGGCGCCATCAGCTTAAACATGAAAAAAACTCACGGAGCCGATGTGCTTTTCTTCCGTATCAACCTCGGCAAGAGGTTTTGCTCCATTGAACGGGACCTGCCAGCGCGGGACGGCATCGTGATGTTGCCCAGGACTGACGCGCAGAATGACGATCTGCAGCCGATGTCTGCGCATGCGACGTTGCGCCGCACACTTCGTTCATGAACCCGACAAATGAATGTGCTAATGCCCTCGTGCCGGGGGTGGTTCGCGGGTCCGCCGGTAATGGAATGGCGTCGAAGATTTTCCGCGCGGTAGCCACTAACCGGCCCAGCAAGTCGTGGCGGATTTGAGCATGGCCGCGTCGGTGTCAGACGCCTGCCTATCGGCAAAACCCCGATGATGAGCCTTGTCTTGGAGCATCCTGTGGAGCGTTCAGTGTGGCGATCAGCGTATTCGATCTTTTTAAAATCGGCATTGGGCCGTCCAGCTCGCATACCGTTGGCCCCATGCTCGCTGGGGCGTTGTTTGTCGGCGCCCTGCGCGAACGCAAACTGCTGGAGCGGGTAGGCCGTGTCGAAGTACGGCTGTACGGCTCGCTGTCGGCCACCGGGGTCGGACATGGCACCGATAACGCCGTGCTGATGGGCCTGATGGGCGAGCGGCCGGACCTTATCGATCCGGAACAGATCGCGCCTCGTATCGCTGCGCTTCGATCCTGTGGGCAGCTGCAGCTCGATGGGCACTGGCCGGTTGCATTCGACTGGACTGAAGATCTGTTGCTCCTTGAGGAAAGCCTGCCTTACCACCCCAATGCCATGACCTTCATTGCGCAAGGGCACTCTGGCGAGCTGTATCAGGACACTTACTATTCCGTTGGTGGCGGTTTCGTGGTCAATGCCGAGCAGGCGGCTGCCGGGCAGCTGGATCAAGACCACACCGCGCTGCCCTATGACTTTTCCAGCGCCGTCGAACTCCTGCAGCTGTGCAAGCGCCACGGACTGCGCGTCAGCCAATTGATGATGGCCAACGAAATGGCCTGGCGCAGCGAGGCAGAAGTTCGCGGCGGTCTGCTGCGCCTGTGGGAAGCGATGCAGCTGTGCGTAACCAACGGACTACGCCACGAAGGCGTGCTGCCTGGCGGCTTGAATGTGCGCCGGCGCGCCGCCAGGTTGCACCGCAACCTGCTGGAGCTAACTAAGCCGAACGTTATCGGCTCGACCATGAGCGCGATGGAGTGGGTGAACCTGTTCGCGCTGGCGGTGAACGAGGAGAACGCGGCGGGCGGGCGGATGGTGACGGCGCCGACCAACGGAGCGGCTGGGATCATCCCGGCGGTGCTGCACTACTACATGAAGTTCCACCCGCAAGCCAGCGACGACGACGTGGTCGATTACCTCCTCGCCGCCGCGGCGATTGGCATTCTGTGCAAGAAAAATGCGTCGATTTCCGGCGCCGAGGTGGGGTGCCAAGGTGAGGTCGGTTCCGCTTGCGCCATGGCGGCGGCTGGCCTGGCAGAGCTCCTGGGCGCCACGCCCGAGCAGCTTGAAAATGCCGCCGAGATCGGCCTGGAGCACAATCTGGGGCTGACCTGCGATCCGGTCGGCGGTCTGGTGCAGGTGCCATGCATCGAGCGCAACGCCATCGCCGCGATGAAGGCGATCAATGCCGCGCAGATGGCGCTGCGTGGCGACGGCGAGCATTTCATTTCCCTTGATCGGGTCATCCGCACGATGCGCGATACGGGCGCTGACATGCATGACAAATACAAGGAAACCTCCCGTGGCGGCCTGGCGGTCAACGCCATCGAATGCTGACCCGAATGTGTGCATCGGCACCGCTCCGATGCTTGCTGGCGGTGCGTTGAGCTGGCGGGCCAGGGTCAGGTGTCGTGGTCCGGTTCGTCTGCTCTGGCACCGCTCCTCGTTACCGTCTTCTGTTACCGCCGATTCGAAATTCCAGATAGGAGCACCAACCGTCCCAGGCACTGCTACGAAAGTGCTCAAACCCGCGGAAAGCAAGGCTGCCAGGCGACTTCATGTCGCCTCCTTTGCTTCTGGCGAGCCATGTGCCGTGGGCGTTTCGGCAGGATCGACTTTTTTATTGAACGCTCAATCAATATAGGCATGCGGTTTGCCTTGAGATATGCAAGATCCGACATCGTTACGAGTCGGAACACAAAAAGAAGAACCTCGTCGAAGGTTCAAACGCCTAGCGTGAGGGTCCGCCTTTGTCACAGATCAATTCCGGGTCGCAGCCCCCAAACCGGCTCCCACAGACCATCGGCTTCTTGCTGCTGGACAACTTCACACTGATCTCCCTGGCCTCGGCCGTGGAACCATTGCGAATGGCCAACCAGCTGTCCGGCAAAGAGCTCTATCGCTGGTTCACCGTTACCCAAGCCGGACAGCCGGTGACCGCCAGTGACGGCTTGCAGATCAGTCCGGATGCGGGCTTCGCGACGGCGCCCAGCCTCGATTCGGTGATCGTCTGCGGCGGGGTGGATATCCAGCACAGCGTGAATCGCGAGCATCTGCACTGGTTGCAGGCTCAAGCCCGCCACGGACGTCAGCTCGGTGCGGTGTGCACCGGTAGTTGGGCGCTGGCCAAAGCCGGATTGCTCGATGGCTACGATTGCAGCGTGCATTGGGAATGCCTGGCCTCGATGCAGGAAGCCTTTCCGCGCACGACGGTCACGCCCAGGCTGTTTTCCATCGATCGCAATCGGCATACCGCTTCAGGCGGTACCGCACCGATGGATCTGATGCTGCAACTGATCGGCGCCCAGCATGGGCGTGAACTGGCTGCGGCAATCTCCGATATGTTCATGTACGAGCGTATTCGCAGCGAACAGGACCTCCAGCGCGTGCCGCTCAAGCACATGCTGGGCACTAACCAGCCGAAACTGCTGGAGATCGTGGCTCTGATGGAAGCCAACCTGGAGGAGCTGATCGACCTGGACGAACTGGCCTGCTACGTCAACGTGTCCCGGCGCCAGCTCGAGCGGCTGTTCCAGAAATACCTGCATTGCTCGCCGTCGCGCTATTACCTCAAGTTGCGGCTGATACGTGCCCGCCAGCTGCTCAAGCAGACGCCCATGTCGATCATCGAGGTGGCCTCGGTTTGCGGCTTCGTCTCGACCCCGCATTTTTCCAAGTGCTACCGAGAGTTCTTCGGTATTCCGCCGCGTGACGAGCGCTCGGGCCAGCAATCGGCGCAGGTGGTCGCGCTGATACCTCGCCCCGATGATGGCAACAGAAATCCCGCCACCATGGCTGCGTTGCAACGCGCCCAGGGCGAGTCGACCTTCGCCAGCGTGCGCATCTGACGTAACTCCCACCTTTTAAAAGGGTGGGTGCGGCGTCACCCGCTCTTTCGCCAGCAGTCGCGTATCGCTTTGCTTAAATTTGCGGACGTGACCAGCGTAGCTGGGACATTGCCATCCAACGTCAGTATGTTGGATGGCCATGAAAGGTCCTTTGCGGAAGCAGCCTCTGTTTTCTTCTACGTGCGCACCAAAGCTGGAAGCAGATTCCGGCTGATGGCCTCACGCACCGCAGGCAGCAAGGTCGCGGAGCCGCCGAGCAGGTCCTCGACCAATCGGCGTAGCGCCTGCGCGCGCTCTTTGGACAGGCCGATAACGGCGCGTTCGCAGGCTTGTTCAGCGGTGGCGCCGCTGGGAATTTCAAAGCCCAGTGCCACGAGGCGATCGCGAAAATCGTCCTGGTCGATCAGATCGGCATACATCATCGTGTTCGCTCCTTTGATTTCAATATGGCGAGGCGGCGCTGCGCTTAGCGCAGCACACCTTCGTCCAGTAATAATTTGAAAATAGCCTCGGCGCCGGCTTGCGGCGACACGTCCTGGAGTAGCTGGCCGCCGCCACCGGAGGCCTTGGCGGTGGCCGCCTTCATCCGTTCGGCGCCGGTCTTGGCCTTGATCACCTTGAGCCGTTTGGGCCGCGGTCGCGCCGGTTGCAGCTGCGCCTCGGACAGCAGGCTGTCTTCGATTACCACGACGTCCTCAGCCCGCAGCTCGCCACGGCGGGCCGGACCGAAGGCGTACTGGCGCGCCGTCGGCGCAGCGTTGTCGACGCTGGCGACAAATGGCAATCGCACCTTTAGTCGGCGCCGCTGGCCGCGCGGCAAGGACTGCAGCACCTGCGCCACGCCGTTGTCGACTTTCTCCACCTCCGCCAGACCGACCACCAGGGGCCAGCCCAGACGTTCGGCCAGCAGATAGGGCAAGAGCCCTGAACCTTCGCCGGTTTCCGCCTGGCTGCCGGTCAGCACCAAGTGGGCGCCAGCATCCTGCAGGTAGTTGTTCAACAGCGGCAGCGCATCGCAGTGGCTGGGTTGTTCGAGCACGGTCATTCCGCTCAGCCCCATGCCCAGGTAGGCGCGCAGGGCCTGCTCTTGCGGATCTCCGGCGTGCAGCACCTGCAGCCGGTCGCCGGCCAGGCGCAGGCCGAGCTCGACGGCGCGGGCGTCCTGCTCGGCGCGACGGGCACGGCCAGAAGTCGGATGGGCGCCGACCGAGACCAGGGTGATGATGTTCAGGTCAGTCATGGCGCGACTCCGTAGGGTAGAAGACGCCTTTTTCTTCCACCATCAATGTGCGGTCTTTCCCGGTGGATGGGAGAAGCGTCATCCACCCTACGGTTCTTTCGTGAGCCCGCTGTTTATGCCGCATCGCGAGCGCCTCCTTGGCGGTACTGCGTGACCAGCTCGATCAGCGCAGCGAGGATCTCGGTGGAATTGCCGATCACCGATAGGTCGGCGCGTTTGATCATGTCGCAGCCAGGATCCCTGTTCACGGCCACGACCTTGTCGCAGGCACCGATGCCCTGCAGGTGCTGGATGGCACCGGAAATCCCGATGGCCAGGTAGACCCGCGCGGTGACCCAGGTGCCGGTGGCGCCGACCTGACGGTCGCGCGGCATGAAACCGTCGTCGACCGCCACCCGCGAAGCGCCCTCGGTGGCGCCGAGTGCCTCGGCGGCTTGGTGGAACTGGGCCCAGTCCTTGACCCCATTGCCCCCGGAGAGAATGAACTCGGCCTCGGCCATGGGGATCAGGGCCGGGTCGACCGCCACCGCGCCGAGGTCTTCGATGCGCGGCAGGCAACGGGTGATCTTGTCTTCGAGCGGCAGCGCGCGCACTTCGTGGCGGGTTTCGCTGACCGGATCGGCACACTCGACGGCGGCCAAGATCAGGCGCGGCGCCTTGCGTACCAAATCCTGCTGGCCGGCGCCGGCGCGGCCGATGCACTGTCCGTCGGCGACCTGCCAGACGCGGGTGGCGGGGCGCTCGCCGAGCTTGGCACCAAGGCGCCGACCGAGCTCGCCACCGCCGGTGCGGCTGTCCGGTAGCAGCCAGTGGCGTGGCGCCAGCTGGCTTTCCACCGCGCTGAGGGCCAACACCCGTGCTTCCGGCGCGTAGCCGTCGAACGCCTCGCCCTCGATGTGCAACAGGCGGTCGACGCCAGTGGTGTCAAAGGCGATCTCCTTGTAGTCGCCGAAGACCACGGCAACCACTGCGCCTGTTTCACCGGCCAGCTTGTTGGCCAGGCCGAGCAAGTCCTTGTCGTGGCTGCTCAGGCGACCGCCGACCATGTCCGGCACCACAGCGATATAGAAGTCCGGCTGTTCGACCACATGCAGCGGCAGCTGAACCACGGCGCTTACGGCATTGCGTTTGGCGCTGCCACCTTGCTGGGCACCGCTGCGGTCGATGCGCTTGATCCCGTTGGGACCGATGAAGCCGACCGCGTGGACGTTCTTGCGAATGACACCGTGCGGGCCCATCCAGCTGGTTTCGGCCGTCTGCATGGCCGCATGGAGCGGATGCAGGCGGTTACGGGCGATCCACTCGGCGCGTGGGTCGCGGCGGATGATGTCGCTCATCAGTGCACCTCCAGAACTTCAGGCTTGGCCACTGCGGGCTTTTTTGCCGGGGCGGGTGCTTCTAGCAGTGCATCCGCCACCAGCTCGGCGATGTCCTTGATCTGCGGCCGCGGCTCGACCACGCCTTCAAGCATCGCGGTGCACTGTGGGCAGCCGACGGCCACCAGTTCGGCGCCGGTTTCCTTGATGTCGGCCATGCGCATGTCGGGAATCCGCTGCTTGCCGGGAATGTCTGTGATCGGCGCACCGCCGCCACCGCCGCAGCAGCGTGAGCGGAAGCCCGAGCGTTCCATTTCCTTGACTTCGATGCCGATGGCCTTGAGTACGCTGCGCGGGGCTTCGTACTCACCGTTGTAGCGGCCCAGATAGCAGGGGTCGTGATAGGTCACGCTGCCGCCATTCTGTTGAGACAAGGGGTGCTGGCCCAGGCTGAGTTTCTGTCCGCTGATCAGCTCTTCCATGTAGGTGCTGTGGTGCAGCACTAGGTACTCGCCGCCCAGTGCCCCGTACTCGTTCTTCAGTACGTGGAAGCTGTGCGGATCGCAGCTGACGATCTTGTTGAAGCGGTACTTGGCCAGGGTCTCGATGTTGCGTTTGGCCAGGGTCTGGAAGGTCGCCTCGTCACCGAGGCGGCGTGCCACGTCACCGCTGTCGCGCTCTTCCAGGCCGAGCACGGCGAAGTCGACGTCCGCCGCTTTGAGTACCTTGACGAAGGCGCGCAGGGTGCGCTGGTTGCGCATGTCGAAGGCGCCGTCGCCGACCCAGAACAGCACGTCGGCCTGTTGCTTCTCGCTCATCAGCGGCAGGTTCAGGTCGGCGGCCCAGTTGAGACGACCACCGGGGGCGAAGCCGCCCGGATTATCGGTGGCGATGAGGTTGTCCAGCACCTCGGCGCCCTTGTTCGGCGTGGCACCCTTTTCCAGCGTGAGGTGGCGGCGCATGTCGACGATGGCATCTACGTGCTCGATCATCATCGGGCACTCCTCGACGCAGGCGCGGCAGGTGGTGCAGGACCACAGCGTTTCCGCTTCGACCAGGCCCTTGCCCGCGGCGAACACGATGGGCTGGTGTGGATTGCCGCCGTGCTCGCCCACCGGAATGCCCGGGTAGGGACTGCCGAAATAGCCCTTGTCACTGCCGCCGGCAAGGCCGACGACCATGTCCTGGATCAGCTTCTTCGGGTTCAGCGGCTGGCCGGCGGCGAAGGCTGGGCAAGCCGCTTCGCATCGCCCGCACTGCACGCAGGCATCGAAGCCGAGCAGCTGGTTCCAGGTGAAATCCTTGGGTTTTTCCACGCCCAGCGGTGCGTTCGGGTCGGTCAGATCCAGTGCCTTCAGGCCGCTGGAGCGGGCCGCACTGGCATTGTGCGGAGTGCGGAAACGCTCAGGGCGACGGTGCCAGGCCAGGTGCAGGGCGCCGGCGAAGGCATGCTTCATCGGCCCGCCCCAGGTCATGCCGAAGAACATCTCGGACACGCCCCAGGCCACACCGAGCGCCAGGACGGCGGCGAGGATCCAGCCGCCAAAATCTGCCGGCAGGATGCCGGCCACCGGCAGGGTGGCGATGAAGAAGCTGAACGAGAACATCAGCAAGCTCTTCGGAAGGCGCATCCATGGGCCTTTCGACAGCCGTGCCGGCGGGTTGCGGCGGCGTTTGGCGACGAACAGCGCACCGACGAACATCAGTACGCAGGCAGCCAGCAGGGCGAAGCCGAGAATCCGGCTCTGCAGGCCGAAGCCGTGCACGACGATGGCCAGCAACGCCGCCAGGACAAAGCCGCCAGCCGTGGCGACGTGGGTCTTGGACATGTATTTGTCACGCTCGACCACGTGGTGCAGATCCACCAGGTAGCGCCGCGGCATGGCCATGAGACCACTGAGCCAATCGACCTTCGAAGGGCGACCGCGGCGCCACATGGCGAAGCGCCTGCCTGCGCCGAGTACGGCAAGCCCGAGGGCGGCGAACAGCAGGATGGGAAGAATAGTATTCAGCATTGCAGCTCACCCTGTGGGGAGCTGGAAGCAGCAAGCAAGAAGCTGGAAGCGGTTCGGGCCGCTTTTTACTTCTAGCTTCTGGCTTCCAGCTTCAAGCTTTTTTTAGAAGTCTTTGCACAACCGCAGCGCGTCGTAGATCGCCGCGTGGGTATTGCGCTGGGCCACGCAGTCGCCGATACGGAACAGCAAATAGCCGTCGCCGCTCTGCGACAGGCAAGGCTGCGGTTGGATGGCAAACAGCGCCTCGACGTCGATCTGGCCCTTGTTGCGCGAGCCTTCCTTGAGTGCGTAGTACAGGCTCTCGTCAGGCCGCACGCCGTTCTCCACCACCACCTGATCGACCACCCGCTCTTCCTTCGCGCCGGTGTATTCGTTCTCCAGCACCGCCACCAGCTTGTCGCCCTCGCGGTAGACCTTTTCCAGCATCAGGTCGCCGGTCATGATCACTTCCTTCGGGTACAGGCTGCGGTAGTAGGTCGGGAAGCTGGTGCCACCAATCGCCACGCCGGGCTTGATGTCATCGGTGACGATCTCCACCTTGGCGCCTTTCTCGGCGATGAAGTCGGCCACCGACATGCCGGTGAACTCACAGATGGTGTCGTAGACCAGCACGTTGTTGCCGGGCGCCACCTTGCCGTCGAGGATGTCCCAGCTGCTGACCACCAGGCCTTCTTCCGCGCCCCAGTGTTCGTTTTGCTCGATGAACGGGTGGCCGCCGTTGGCCAACACCACGATGTCCGGACGCAGGTCGAGGATGGTTTCGACGTCCGCGCCGGTGCCCAGGCGCAGATCGACGCCGAGGCGGGCGATCTCCATTTGGAACCAGCGGGTGATGCCGGCCATCTGGTCACGTTGCGGCGCCTTGGCGGCCAGGCTGATCTGCCCGCCGAGGCTGTCCTTCTTCTCGAACAGGGTCACATCATGGCCGCGCTCGGCCGCGACGCGTGCCGCCTCCATGCCTGCCGGGCCGCCGCCGACGATCACCACCTTGCGCTTCACGCCGGTGGTCTTTTCGATGATGTGCGGCAAGCCCATGTATTCGCGGCTGGTGGCCGCGTTCTGGATGCAGAGCACGTCCAGGCCTTGATACTGGCGGTCGATGCAGTAGTTGGCGCCGACGCACTGCTTGATCTGGTCCACCTGGCCCATCTTGATCTTGGCGATCAGGTGCGGGTCGGCGATGTGCGCGCGGGTCATGCCGACCATGTCCACGTAACCGCCTTCGAGGATGCGCTGGGCCTGGTTCGGGTCCTTGATGTTCTGCGCATGCAGCACGGGGACATTAACCACTTCCTTGATCCCGGCGGCCAAGTGCAGGAACGGCTCCGGCGGGTAGCTCATGTTCGGAATGACGTTGGCCAGGGTGTTGTGAGTATCGCAGCCCGAGCCGATCACGCCGAAGAAGTCGACCATGCCGGTGGCATCGTAGTACTTGGCGATCTCTTTCATGTCCTCATGGGTGAGGCCGTCCGGGTGAAACTCGTCGCCGGTGATGCGCATGCCAACGCAGAAGTCGTCGCCCACCTCGGCACGCACGGCCTTGAGCACTTCCAGGCCGAACTTCATGCGCCCCTCGAAGGTGCCGCCCCATTCGTCGGTACGCTTGTTCACCCGCGGCGACCAGAACTGGTCGATCAGGTGCTGGTGCACGGCGGACAGCTCGACGCCATCCAGGCCACCTTCCTTGGCGCGGCGTGCGGCCTGGGCATAATTGCCGATCACCCGCCAGATCTCTTCCGGCTCGATGGTCTTGCAGGTCGCACGGTGTACCGGTTCGCGGACACCCGACGGCGACATCAGGGTTGGCCAGTTGAAGCCGTCCCAGCGCGAGCGACGTCCCATGTGGGTAATCTGGATCATGATCTTGGCACCATGCTTGTGCATGGCGTCGGCCAGATTCTGGAAATGCGGAATGATCCGGTCGGTGGACAGATTCACCGAAGACCACCATTCCTGCGGGCTGTCGATGGCGACCACCGAGGAGCCGCCGCAGATCGCCAGGCCGATGCCGCCCTTGGCCTTCTCTTCGTAATACTGCACGTAACGCTCGGTGGTCATGCCGCCGTCGGTGGCATAGACCTCTGCGTGGGCGGTGCTGCACACACGGTTGCGGATGGTCAGCTTGCCGATTTGTATCGGCTGGAACATTGCTTCGAAAGCCATTGCGGCACCCTCTGAAAACTACTGCGCTCGGTTATGCGGCGTTGGAGGCAGAAGCGAAAATGCTCATTTACTACTCGTAAACTCCGCTTTTCGCTTCTGCCTCCGCCTTGCCTACCCTTCGCTCGCTACGTTTTCAATCACGGTTGAATTGGGTTTCTTAGAGTGGCTGCACCCGGAACAGGCCATAGTCGTGGCCGTCCTGGGAGGCGCCGTAGACCTGCTCGGCCACGGTGCGCAGAGTGCTGCCCTTGGCGGCCAGGATCTGGTCCATGGCACCGGCGAACCAGCCGGTGAACATGTAGTCCACCGGGCGGCCGCATTTGCCGTAGACGTACACGAAGGCCGAGTGGTCCAGGCGTACTTCGCAGGTGCCGGCGTCCAGGTCGATGGCCTGGATCTTGAACAGGCCCCAGCCGCGCTGCGACAGGCGCTTCATGTAATGCTCGAAGACTTCCACGCCGACCAGGCCGTGGCATTCGGCTTCTTGCTCGCACCAGTGCCAGGCCGATTTGTAGCCGGCCTTGTAGAGAATTTCGGCATAGGCCTCGGCCCCGAGCACGTCCTCAATGCCGATGTGATTGTTCACGAAGAAATGGCGCGGCACATACAGCATCGGCAGGGCATCGGTAGTCCAGACGCCGGTTTCATCGTCGACCTGGATAGGCATCTCGGGGGCGTGTGTAGCCATGTGTTCGGTACTCCAGAATTCGTGTTTTGCGTTTTTTGGCCGGGCAGCGCCCGGACATATGAAAAGTGCCAATGAATGCCTGTGGAGCCGTAGCGAGCGCGCCGAGAGCAAGGAGACCCGCAGCGACAAGCGAGAGCAGTACGGTGAGCTTGTCGCGAGGACGCGACGCAGCTACCGATTGGCGCAGTAGGCTCCGGAGGTATTCATCACTCGCCCCAGACGTCTTTCAGCACCCTCACCCAGTTCTCGCCCATCACTTTGCGTACCGTGCGCTCGGGCATTCCGCGCTTGAGCAGGGTTTCGGTGAGGTTGGGGAATTCACCCACGGTGCGAATGCCCAGCGGATTGATGATCTTGCCGAAGCTGGTGAGGCGGCGGGCGTAACCCTTGTCATGGGTCAGCGTCTCGAAGAAGCTTTGGTCGTGGCCTTGGGTGAAATCAGTGCCGATGCCGATGGAATCCTCTCCGACGATATTCATCACGTATTCGATGGCCTCGGCGTAATCATCGACCGTCGCGTCGACGCCCTTGGCCAGGAAGGGCGTGAACATGGTCACGCCGACGAAACCGCCGTGGTCGGCAATGAACTTCAGCTCTTCGTCGGACTTGTTGCGGGGATGTTCCTTGAGGCCGGACGGCAGACAGTGCGAGTAGCAGACCGGCTTGTTCGACGCCAGGATGACTTCCTCGCTGGTCTTGCTACCGACATGGGAAAGGTCGCACATCACACCGACGCGGTTCATCTCGGCAACGATCTCATGACCAAACCCGGACAATCCGCCGTCGCGCTCGTAACAGCCGGTGCCGACCAGGTTCTGGGTGTTGTAGCAGAGCTGCACGATGCCTACGCCGAGCTGCTTGAAGATCTCGACATAGCCGATCTGGTCTTCATACGCGTGCGCATTCTGGAAGCCGAGAAGAATGCCGGTCTTGCCCAATTCCTTGGCTTTACGAATGTCTGCGGTCGTACGGACCTGGATGACCAAATCGCTGCTCTCGCGAATCAGCTTCTGGCTGGCGGCGATGTTGCTCATCGTGCCCTGGAAGCCTTCCCACACCGAAACGGTGCAGTTGGCCGCGGTCAAACCGCCCTTGCGCATATCCTCGAAGAGCTCGCGGCTCCATTTGGCGATAATCAGGCCATCGATGACGATGCTGTCGGCGTGCAGTTCGGTTGGGCTCATCAGGTCACTTCCCCAGTGTGGCGCAGCGAATCGTTTGTCGGCGCTTTGGGGTGAGCATATCCCTGGGGGGCAGGGCGACCCGATGCAAAAGCGACTGGGGTATTGCCGAAAACGTCACAGCGCGGTCGTGAATGGGCAGGTCCGACCGTGGACGTCTGGCCGGGAGCCGGCGCGCGCTTGTGGGAATCGCTCAGCGCACCGTCGCGGGTAGCTCGTGGCGATCCTGGCTGGGACTGGTGGCAAAGCGCGAACGATAGCAACGGGAGAAATAAGAGGGCGATTCGAAACCACAGGCCACGCCGACCTCCAGTACGCTCATGTCGGTCTGGCGCAGCAACTGTCGAGCTTTGTCCAGGCGCAGGGCGAGATAGAAGGCCGACGGCGTTTCGTTGAGGTGCTGGCGAAACAGGCGTTCCAGCTGCCGCGGCGTGACGTTGACCAGCTCGGCGAGCTCCTGGGAGCAGAGCGGTTGTTCGCTGTGCCGCTCCATCTCGCTGATCACCTGCACCAGCTTCTTGTTGTGTACGTCGTAGCGGCTGGCGATCTGCATTCGTTGGTGGTCCCGGCGCGAGCGGATGCGGCCGACCACGAACTGTTCCGAGACGGCCACGGCCAATGCTTCGCCATGATCACGGCCGATCAGCGTCAACATCAGGTCCAGGCTGGCCGTCCCGCCCGCACTGGTGATGCGCTTGCCGTCGACCTCGAACAGTTCCTGGGTCACGTTCAGGCGTGGGTAGCGCTCCTGAAAGGCGCCAGTGGCTTCCCAGTGCAGGGTCAGGCGCTGCGTGCCGAACAGTTCGGCTTGTGCCAGGACGAAGCTGCCGGTGTCGATGCCGCCGAGTATTGCCCCTTCGCGTTCGATTCGACGCAGCCAGTGGGCCAGGCGCGTATCGAAGGTGACCAGCGGGTCAAAACCGGCCACCACGAATAGTGTGTGGCATTCGCCCATCACCTCTAGAGCACCGTCTACATTGAGCGACATGCCATTGCTGCTGGCGACGGCTGCGCCATCCTGGCTGAGCAGCCGCCAGCGATACAGCTCGCCGCGAAAGCGATTGGCCACGCGCAGCGGCTCGATAGCCGACATCAGGCCCATCATGGAAAAGCCCGGGAGCAGAAGAAACCATAGGGACTGAGGCATGAGAAATCCTGTTCTATCGCCGTTACTAAAGGGCAGGTCGGACGACGCTGCAAGCCGATTGGTCGCTGCCGTTCAACAGCTGGTCGCTTTAGTTCGTTTTTCGGCCTGCGCCGCTGCGTAATGTGGCCACATCGGGCGCAATACATGCCTGTTTCGCTGGCAACTCGGCCCGTGAGCAGACATCCCGACCCGACATGGAAGAGAGGCTCTGCACAAAAACAAACAGGGCGTAAGCGTCCTGATAAATCGTACCTCCGTAGGGGAGCGCCAATGAAAGGTCTTAGCACAGTCGCCGGTTGCTGTTTACTCAGCCTGTTCAGTTCATCCCTGCTGGCTGCCGATGACGCCAGTTGCCAGAAGATTCGCCTGGGCGCGGTCGGCTGGACCGACGTCGTCGCCACCACGGCGGTGGCCAGTGAGCTGCTGGGGCGTCTTGGCTATGAAACCACCCAGACTCAAGCCTCGCAGCAGATCATATTCGCCGGCATTCAGAAAAAGCAGATCGACGCTTTTCTCGGTTACTGGAAGCCGATCATGGATGACAACATTGAGCCGTTTCTGGCCAAAGGCGCAGTCAAGGTTGCTCCCGATCCATCGTTGAATGACGCCGTCGCGATACTCGCCGTGCCGACTTATACCGCCGAGGCGGGTCTGAAAACCTTCGCCGACATTGCTCAATTCAAGGAGCAGCTGGATGGCAAGATATACGGTATCGAGTCCGGCTCCGGTGCCAATACCGCGATTCAGAAAATGATCGATGACAATCAGTTCGGCCTGGGTGAGTTCACCTTGGTCGAATCCAGCGAGGGCGCCATGCTGACGGCGGTCAACCGAGCCGTGAGGGCGAACAAACCAGTGCTGTTCTTCGGCTGGAAGCCGCACCCGATGAATATCCAGATGCCGATTACCTACCTGACCGGGAGTGAGGATGTGTTCGGCCCCGATGATGGTGCTGCCACGGTTTCCACCGTCACGGCGCCAGACTTCGCTCAGCGTTGCCCGAATGCCGATCGGCTGCTCACAGGCTTGCGCTTCACCAGTGCCCAGGAGGCCGAGCTGATGGCGCCGATCATGGACCGCCAAGCGCCAGATCAGGTGGCCCGCGCATGGATCAAGGCCAACCCCGAGGCGGTCAAGGCCTGGCTGGCCGGCGTCACCAGCTTCGATGGCAAGAACGATGCTGATGCGGTGATCGCTTCGCTCCAGTAGCCCGCTTTCCCTAATGCAACGTTGCACCCGTGCGCGGTTTACCGCGTACGGCTTTCCATCGCCTGAAACAAGGACATAACCGTGAACTACGAAGTCATCGTCACCTGTGCGGTGACCGGTGCCGGCGACACAGTCGGCAAGCATCCGGCCATCCCCGTCAGCCCCAAAGAGATCGCCGCCGCCGCCATCGAGGCGGCCAAAGCCGGCGCTACGGTCGCGCACTGCCATGTGCGCGACCCGCAGACCGGCAAGCCGAGCCGTGATGTGGCGCTGTACCGCGAGCTGGTCGAGCGCATCCGCGAAAGTGATACCGATGTGATCATCAACCTGACCGCCGGCATGGGCGGCGACCTGGAGATCGGGCGTGGCGAGCAGCCGCTGGAGTTCGGTGCCGGTACCGATCTGGTGGGTCCGCTGGAGCGCCTCAAGCATGTGCAAGAGCTGCTGCCGGAGATCTGCACGTTGGATTGCGGCACGCTGAATTTCGGCGATGGCGACTTCATCTACGTCTCCACCCCGTCACAGCTACGCGCGGGTGCCAAACGCATCACCGAGCTGGGCGTGAAGGCCGAGCTGGAGATCTTCGACACCGGGCACCTGTGGTTTGCCAAGCAGATGCTCAAGGAGGGCCTGCTCGACGATCCCCTGTTCCAGATCTGTCTGGGCATTCCCTGGGGCGCACCCGCCGATACCACCACGATGAAAGCCATGGCCGACAACCTTCCGGCAGGCGCGACCTGGGCAGGCTTCGGTATCGGCCGCTCGCAGATGCCGATGGTGGCCCAGGCCGTGCTGCTGGGCGGCAACGTACGGGTCGGCCTGGAAGACAACATATGGCTG
The DNA here is from genome assembly GCF_000590475.1 of Stutzerimonas stutzeri. NCBI lineage: Bacteria > Pseudomonadati > Pseudomonadota > Gammaproteobacteria > Pseudomonadales > Pseudomonadaceae > Stutzerimonas > Stutzerimonas stutzeri. Next base: position 769,725 of record NZ_CP007441.1, read on the forward strand.
GACCGGGGCGTACACGCCAGCAACGGTCAGTTGGTCGAGCGGGCCATCGAAATCATCGAGCGCATGGGCGGGCGAGCCCTGACCCCCGCCGAAGGCCGCGCCAGGATGAACCTCAAGAAACGCCGTTGAAAATACAGGTCGGTGCCGAGCGTAGCGGGCGGGGTGTCGCACCTTCGGGTTGGATGTCTCGCGCGACTTGCGCGTCTCTGCAACCTATCAACAAGCCCGGGATTGCCGGGACACACAAGCAGGAGCCTTCATGGCGTTTGTAACCGAAATCAAAACCTTCGCCGCCATCGGAACCGGCGTGATCGGCGCCGGATGGATTGCCCGAGCGCTGGCCCATGGCCTCGATGTGCTCGCCTGGGACCCGGCGCCGGGTGCCGAAGCGGCTTTGCGCGCCCGCATTGCCAATGCCTGGCCGGCCCTCGAAGCGCAAGGCCTGGCTCCGGGTGCCAGTCAGACCCGGCTGCGCCTGGTCGAAACCATCGAGGCGTGTGTGGCAGACGTCGATTTTATCCAGGAAAGCGCGCCGGAGCGTCTCGAACTCAAATGTGAGCTGCATGCGAACATCAGCGCCGCGGCCCGTCCGAACGTACTGATTGCGTCCAGCACCTCGGGTTTGTTACCCAGCGAATTCTTCGCCGACGCCGTGAACCCTGAACGTTGCCTGGTCGGCCATCCCTTCAACCCGGTTTATCTGCTGCCGCTGGTGGAAGTGGTTGGCGGCGAGAAGACCGCGCCAGAGGCAGTCCAAACCGCCATGGGCGTCTATGAATCTCTGGGAATGCGCCCGCTGCACGTGCGCAAGGAGGTGCCGGGATTTATTGCCGACCGCTTGCTCGAAGCGCTCTGGCGCGAAGCCCTGCATCTGGTCAACGACGGGGTCGCCACCACTGGCGAAATCGATGACGCGATTCGCTTCGGCGCTGGCCTGCGCTGGTCGTTCATGGGGACATTTCTCACCTACACCCTGGCAGGCGGTGACGCCGGCATGCGCCATTTCATGGCCCAGTTCGGACCGGCTCTGCAGTTGCCGTGGACCCATCTGGAGGCGCCGGAGCTGACCGACGCGTTGATCGACAAGGTGGTCGAAGGCACCGCCGAGCAGCAGGGCACGCGCAGCATTGCCGACCTGGAGCGCTATCGTGACGACTGCCTGCTGGCCGTGGTGGCGGCGATCAGGCAAACCAAGGCACACCACGGCTTCGATTTTGCCGAGTGACCACGCTACAACTTCGACGCTTCATGTCGCAGCCAGAGCCGCAGCGGTGTAGGGGTGAAGCCGTACGCCGTTCGCTGCTAGATTTGGCCGTGACCTCTTCGGGCCTGCTGCATGGGCTCATGCCACTCGACTCTCGCTCCCGAGAATGACCATGCTCCTGACCAGCTACCGCACCGCCGTCCCCGCCGAATGGGTCGACTACAACGACCATCTGCGCGATGCCTTCTACCTGCTGATCTTCAGCTACGCCACGGATGCGCTGATGGATCGAATCGGCCTGGATGAGCCGGGTCGAACCCGCACCGGGCATACGCTCTACACCCTCGAGTGCCACATCAATTATCTGAACGAGGTAAAGCGCGGCAGCGAGGTCGAGGTGCGTACCCATTTGCTGGCGTACGATCGTAAGCGGCTGCACGTTCATCTAGGCCTTTATCGCCCCGATGAGGAGCAGTTGCTGGCGGCCAGCGAGCAGATGCTGATGAACATCGATCGCCGCGTCGGGCGTTCGGCACCCTTCGACGAGGCGGTGCTGGCGCAGGTGCAGGGGTTGTACGAGACGCAGCGGGACTTGCCCAGGCCCATTCACATCGGGCGGGTCATCGGTCTGCCAGGCTGAGTGTGGACAAGGTGCCAGTGTGATCGCGGCGCATAAAAAAGAGGAGCCGCAAGGCTCCCCAAGGTGCTTCATGTCAGGACCTTGCGGGCGCCGATCCGCAAGGCGAGATGCCTGCCCGCGGGGAGCAGGCGGGCCGATCAGGCGGCGCTGAACATCTTGTGCGGGTCGATGACGAATTTCTTCGGCACGCCGGCATCGAACTCGCCGTAGCCCTTTGGCGCTTCGTCCAGGCTGATCACCTGCACGCCGACCACTTCGGCGATGTTGATGCGGTCCCACATGATCGCTTGCATCAGGGCGCGGTTGTACTTCATTACCGGGGTCTGGCCGGTATGGAAACTGTGCGACTTGGCCCAGCCCAGGCCAAAGCGGATGCTCAGGCTGCCCATCTTCGCCGCAGCGTCCACTGCGCCGGGATCCTCGGTAACGTAGAGGCCGGGAATACCGATCTTGCCGGCGACGCGCACCACGCCCATCAGTGAGTTAAGCACCGTTGCTGGCGCTTCGTGCTGTACCCCGGCATGGCCGTGACCGCGGGCTTCGAAGCCCACCGCATCCACCGCGCAGTCCACTTCCGGCTCGCCCAACAGATTGGCGATTTGCTCATGCAGCGGCGTGTCCTGGGACAGGTCGGCAATCTCGAAACCCTGTGCTTTCGCGTGCTGCAAACGCACCGGATTGACGTCGCCGACGATGACCACCGCAGCACCGAGCAAGCGCGCGGACGCAGCGGCGGCAAGCCCGACCGGGCCGGCACCAGCGATATAGACCGTGCTGCCCGGGCCGACACCGGCAGTCACCGCGCCGTGATAGCCGGTGGGCAGGATGTCGGACAGGCAGGTCAGGTCGCGGATCTTCTCCATCGCCTTGTCGCGGTTGGGCAGCTTGAGCAGGTTGAAGTCAGCGTAGGGGACCAGCACGTATTCGGCCTGGCCGCCGGTCCAGTCACCCATGTCGACATAGCCGTAGGCACCGCCCGGGCGGGCCGGGTTGACGGTCAGGCAGACGCCGGTATGCATTTCCTTGCACGAACGGCAGCGACCGCAGGCCACGTTGAAGGGCACCGAGACCAGGTCGCCAAGCTGCAGGTTCTCGACATCGTTGCCTTTCTCGATCACTTCACCGGTGATTTCATGGCCCAGTACCAGGCCTGTCTGCGCGGTGGTGCGGCCGCGAACCATGTGCTGGTCCGAGCCGCAGATGTTGGTGGAAACGACGCGCAGGATCACGCCGTGCTCGATCTTGCGCCCGCGTGGATCCTGCATCTTGGGGTAGTCGATGCTCTGCACTTCGACCTTGCCTGCGCCTAGGTAAACAACGCCACGATTGTCAGCCATCTGCCTTTCTCCTTTGTTTTTGTGAATACAAGGCGCGACGGGAAGCCGCGCGGGCTTGTAGTGGAGCTGTCAGTTGCCGGGTCGGCTCGCCGTAAGGCTTGCGAGCGGCTGAGCGGCCTTGGTGTTCTGGAGCTGATTCGACGTCAGTGGCGCCCGTAGCGCCCCGACCGAGGTTTTCTGGGTTTACAACACCACCGTACGGTTGGCGTGGAGGAAGACCCGACGCTCGATGAAATAGCCGACTGCCTTGGCCAGGGTCAGGCATTCGATGTCACGGCCCTTGGCGATCAGGTCTTCTGGGTAATGGGTATGGTCCACCGGCTCGACGCCCTGGGCGATGATCGGCCCCTCGTCGAGGTCGTTGTTGATGAAGTGCGCGGTGGCACCGACCAGCTTGACGCCTTTCTGGTATGCCTGGTGATAGGGCTTGGCGCCCTTGAAACCGGGCAGCAACGAGTGGTGGATGTTGATGGCACGGCCGTCGAGGGTACGGCAGAGCTCGGGCGAGAGCACTTGCATGTAGCGAGCAAGCACCACCAGTTCCGCGCCGCTGTCCTCGATCACCTGCAGCACCCGACGCTCCTGGGCCGGCTTGTCGTGCGGGTCGAGCGGGAAGTGGTGATAGGGGATGGCATGCCAGCGCGCCAGGGGCTCCAGATCCGGATGGTTGGAAACCACCGCGGCGATGTCCATCGGCAACTGGCCGATACGCTGGCGATAGAGCAAATCATTCAGGCAGTGGTCTGACTTGGACACCATGATCACCACCTTGGGCCGGTAGCCCGGTGGCGTCAGTTCGGTATGCATTTCGAACGGCGCGGCGCGGTCGATCAGACCGGAACGGAAGTCCGTTTCGTCGAAACCGTCTGGCGCGCGAAATTCCACTCGAATGAAAAAGCGATTAACCAGGCGGTCATCGAAGCTGTGATGCTCGGTGACATAGCAGCCCTGTTCGAAGAGATAGCGTGTCACCACATCGACCGTGCCGAGCAGGCTCGGACTGTGCGCGGTGAGGATCCAGGTATCGGGCGTGCGACTCATGTTTATCTCCCAAGCTGGGCGGGCGCAGGGTGGGGCGCGTAGCTCACGCTTCATCCATCTATTTATGGTTTGTTGCGGTGGACGAACGAGGCGTCGTCCACCCTACGGCTTCACGCCTCGATCGCCAGCCCATACTCGGCGCTGGCATCCTGCAGCCAGAGCCAGATGTAATCGGCGAAGCTGCGTCGCACCACCAGTTCCCAGACCTCTTCGGCGGTGTGACGGATCACCAGCTGGCTTTTGGCGAAATGGGTGCCCACCGCCTTGCCCACCGGGAAGTTGCTCGGATGCACGTCATAAGGCGTCGACTTCATCAGCAGCTCGCGGACCTTCTCCCCGCTGAGTTCGAGCAGGGTCTGCCCGCCGCTGACATTGACCACCTGAATGTGCTGCCCCGCCAAGGCGTCGCGCAGGCGCTGTTCAGTGGCGAATTCCTCGCCCCGCGGCACGATCAGCAGCCATTCGTCTGGGCCCATCCATTGCAGGGAGGTCTCGCCCTCGGCCACCAGCGTCAGCGCGACCGGCAATGGCAGGCCGAGGGCTTCCTGGACGCCCCCGGCAAAGGCCGGATCGTGAGCGTCGCCGCGCAGGGTCAGATGACCGCGCAGCTTCTTTTCACGCAGGCGTATGCCGGCGCCGCCGCGACCCTTGCCGACCAGCTCGGCGAAACCGGCGTGGTGCAGCGGTGATTGCCCCTCGAGATTATCCGGGCGTTGTTTGTAAACGTTCACTGCGGTCATGGTTCACCTGCCTGGCGCCGCAAGGCGCCGTAGAATTCTGGGTGTATCGAGCGTGAGGAGGGCGTGCCAGCCTCACGCCCACCTCAAACGTTCTGCCGCTCGCCCTTCGGGTCGTAGAACACCGAGCTGACGATTTCAGCCTCTATCACGCTGCCGTCCACCAGCGGCGCGAAAACGCGCTCGCCGATACGCTTGAGGCCGCCCTTGACCACGGCCATGGCGAAGCTGTAACCCATCGACGCACTCATGTAGCTGGAGGTGACGTGACCGACCATGGTCATCGGAATCGCCTGTTTCGGATCGAATACCAGCTGCGCGCCTTCTGGCAGCACCTTGGCCGGATCCACCGGCTTGAGGCCGACCAGCTGCTTGCGGTTTTCCTTGAGGCAGTCCTCGCGGTTCATGCCGCSCCAGCCGATCCAGGAGAAGGGTTTGGTGCGGCCGACACACCAGCCCATGTTCAGGTCGTCCGGGGTCATCGAGCCGTCTGTGTCCTGGCCGACGATGATGAAGCCCTTCTCGGCGCGCAGCACGTGCATGGTCTCGGTGCCATAAGGCGTCAGACCGTGCTTCTTGCCGGCTTCGATGATCTGCTCCCACACACCCAGGGCGTAGTCGGCCTGGACGTTGACTTCATAGCTCAGCTCGCCAGTAAAGGAGATGCGGAACACCCGTGCCGGCACGCCACCGACTTGGCCTTCCTTCCAGCTCATGAACGGAAAGGCGTCCTTGTCCAGGTCGATATCGGTGACCTCGGCCAGCAGCTTGCGGCTGTTGGGACCGGTCAGGGTCATGGTCGCCCAGTGATCGGTGACCGAGGTGAAATACACCTTCAGTTCCGGCCACTCGGTCTGGTGGTAGATCTCCAGCCATTCCATCACCCGTGCGGCTCCGCCGGTGGTGGTGGTCATCACGAAGTGGTTATCGGCGAGGCAAGCGGTCACGCCGTCGTCGAAGACCATGCCGTCTTCCTTGCACATCAGTCCGTAGCGCGCCTTGCCCACGTCGAGCTTGGTCCAGGCATTGGTGTAGACGCGGTTGAGGAATTCGCGTGCATCCGGACCCTGGATGTCGATCTTGCCCAGGGTCGAAGCATCGAGGATGCCCACCGCGTTGCGCACGGCCAGGCATTCGCGCGCCACGGCGGCATGCAGGTCTTCACCCTTCTTGGGGAAGTACCAGGGACGCTTCCACTGGCCGACGTCCTCGAACTCGGCGCCGTTTTCCAGATGCCACTTTTGCATCGCGGTATAGCGTTTGGCCTCGAACAGCTCTCGGCAATGGCGGCCGGCCAGTGCGCCGAAGGTCACCGGCGTGTAGCTCGGGCGGAACATGGTGGTGCCCATCTCCGCGATGCTGATACCCATCGAATGGGCGGCGATGGCCAGGCCGTTGATATTGCCCAGCTTGCCCTGATCGGTGCCGAAGCCCAGCGCGGTATAGCGCTTGACGTGCTCGACCGACTCGAAGCCCTCACGGGTAGCCAGCTTGATGCCGGCGGCTGTGACGTCGTTCTGCAGGTCGACGAACTGCTTGGGCGCTCGCTCAGTGGGCTTGTCGTGGGGGACCTGGAACAGCGCGACAGTGGCTTCCTCGACGCGCTGCTCGGCCTTCGGCAGGGTGCCAGAGATCGCCTTGTAACCAGTCTCGGCGGCGGCCATGGCACCGGCCTCGAAACCGTCGGCGAGGGCGTCGCCAAGGGCGAATACGCCATTCACCGCGCCCGCGCAGAGGCGCTTCTGGAAGCCTTCGCCGGGGACGAAGGCGAGGATGTCTTCGCGCCAGGTCGGACGGCCGCCAAGGTGCGAGGCCAGGTGGACCACCGGGCTGTAGCCGCCGGAGCTGACGATCAGGTCGCAGTCGAGCATTTCGCCGGGGCTGGTGACTTTATGGCTGGCGATATCGATGGCGCAGATGCGGGCCCCCGTGACCCGCTTGCTGCCGCGCGCTTCGACCACCGCGCTGCTGGCCAGAATGCGCACACCACGCCGCCGCGCTTCCTCGACCCAGGCACCGCGTGGATTGCTGCGCGCATCGGCGACGGCGATCACTTCATGGCCGATGTCGAGCCAGTCGAGCACCACCCGGTAGGCGTAATCGTTGTTGGTCGACAATACCAACTGACGGCCCGGTGCCACGCCGTAGCGGCGCACGTACGTGGATACCGCATCGGCGAGCATGTTGCCCGGCACGTCGTTGTTCGAATAGACCAGCGGGCGCTCGTGGGCGCCGGTAGCCAGCACCACACGCTTGGCCCGCACGCGGTGCATGCGCTGACGCACGGCTCTCTGTCCGAACGCACCCATGGGCGCGACTTCGCCGAGGTGGTCGGTCAGGCGCTGGTGAATGGTGAGGAAGTTGTGGTCGTGGTAGCCGTTCACGGTCGCGCGCGGCAACAGGGTCACTTCCGGTATGTTTTCCAGTTCGGCGATGGCCTTGGCGGCCCAGTCGGCGGCAGGCTTGCCATCGAGCGTCTCGCGGGTGGCGAGCAGGCTGCCACCGAACTCTTCCTGTTCGTCGGCAAGGATCACCCGTGCACCACTGCGAGCGGCGGCCAGGGCTGCGGACAGACCGGCCGGGCCGGCGCCGACCACCAGGACGTCGCAGTGCTGGTTCAGGTGGTCGTAGCTGTCCGGGTCGTTTTCTTTGGGCGCGCGTCCGAGACCTGCGGCCTTACGAATGTACTTTTCGTAAGTCAGCCACAGGTTCTGTGGATACATGAAAGTCTTGTAGTAGAAGCCGGGCGGCATCATGCCACCGCCGACCTTGCCGAGAATGCCCATCAGGTCGGTATTGACGCTCGGCCAGCCGTTCACGCTGTTAGCGGTCAAACCGGCGTAAAGCGCTTGCTGGGTCGCGCGCACGTTGGGGATCTGCGCGGCTTCGGTCGAGCCGATCTGCAGTACCGCGTTCGGCTCTTCGGCACCGGCGGCGACGATGCCGCGTGGGCGCGAGTACTTGAAGCTGCGGCCGACCACATCGACACCGTTGGCCAGCAGCGCGGCGGCCAGGGTGTCACCGGCAAAGCCCTGATAGGTTTCGCCGTTGAATCGGAAGGTCAGGGGCTGGCTGCGGTCGACGCGGCCGCCTTGGGAAAGACGATTGACCTGGCTCATGCCGTTACTCCTTGGTCGACAGCCTTCTTCGCAGTGAGCGAAGCCTCAGTCACGCTGGGCTGCTCGCCGATCTTGTAGGTTTCGAGAATTTCGTAGCTCACCGTGTGGCGGGTGACATTGAAGTACTGGCGGCAGCCCGATGCGTGAATCCACAGCTCATGGTGAATGCCGCGCGGGTTGTCGCGAAAGAACAGGTACTCGCCCCACTCCTCGTCGGTGCAGGCGTTCGGGTCCAGCGGACGCGGAATGTGCGCCTGGCCGCCGGCGTGGAATTCTTCTTCGGAACGCAGTTCGCCACAGTGAGGGCAGAAGATGTGCAGCATGGTCGGTACCTCCGGAAAACCTTCCTCCCCCCGCCGCGGCGGAGGGGGCCAAAATCAGTGTGCGACCCCAGCCGCACCGTGTTCGTCGATCAGCGCGCCGTTGTGGAAACGCTCGATCGAGAACGCTTTGGCCAGCGGGTGCATCTCGCCCTTGGCCAGGCTGGCGGCGAACACATGGCCCGAACCCGGGGTGGCTTTGAAGCCGCCGGTGCCCCAGCCGCAGTTGAAGAACAGGTTCTTCACCGGGGTCTTGGCGATGATCGGGCAGGCGTCCGGGGTGGTGTCGACGATGCCGCCCCACTGTCGGTTCATACGTACCCGCGAGAGCACCGGGAACATCTCGACGATGGCCTGCAGGGTGTGTTCGATGGTGGGGTAGGAGCCGCGCTGGCCGTAGCCGTTGTAGCTGTCGATGCCGGCGCCGATGACCAGGTCGCCCTTGTCCGACTGGCTGATGTAGCCATGCACCGCGTTGGACATGATCACGGTGTCGATGATCGGCTTGATCGGCTCGGACACCAGCGCCTGCAGCGGGTGGGATTCGAGTGGCAGGCGGAAGCCAGCGAGCTTGGCCATATGCCCGGAGTTACCAGCGGTGACCACGCCGACACGCTTGCCGCCGATGAAGCCCTTGTTGGTCTCCACGCCGATGCACACGCCGTTTTCCTTGCGGAAGCCGGTCACTTCGGTCTGCTGGATCAGGTCGACGCCCAGGGCATCGGCGGCGCGGGCATAACCCCAGGCCACCGCATCGTGACGGGCGACGCCGCCGCGACGCTGTAGCGAGGCGCCGAGAACCGGGTAGCGGGTGTTCTTGGAGCAGTCCAGGTAGGGGATCATTTCCGCCACCTGCTCGGCGTTCACCACTTCACCGTCCACTCCGTTGAGCCGGTTGGCGCTGACCCGGCGCTCGATGTCGCGCATGTCCTGCAGGGTGTGGCCGAGGTTGAACACACCGCGCTGGGAGAACATGACGTTGTAGTTGATGTCCTGGGACAGGCCTTCCCACAGCTTCATCGCATGCTCGTAGAGCTGCGCCGCTTCATCCCACAGATAGTTGGAACGCACGATGGTGGTATTGCGCGCGGTATTACCGCCGCCCAGCCAGCCCTTCTCGATCACCGCGACGTTCTTCACGCCGAACTCTTTTGCCAGGTAATAGGCAGTGGCCAAGCCATGGCCGCCAGCGCCGACGATGATGACGTCGTACACCGGTTTGGGCGTGGGATTGCGCCACATGCGCTGCCAGTTTTCGTGATGGCTGAAGGAGTGCTTGAGCAGGCCGAAGCCGGAATAACGTTGCATGTCGAATGCTCCTGAAAAACGACCGCCTCGAAGCGGTGACGCAATGCGATTCGCGAGGTGGAACGCCGGTTATCGATCCACCGATTTACGGTGGAAGGACACAGCGCCTTCCACCCTGCGAATCAGCGGTACACCGGATAATCCGCGCACAATCCAGCGGCCTGTCGGGCAACCTGTGCTTCCACGTCGTCATCGCCGAGGTGGTCGAGGATGTCGCAGATCCAGCCGGCGAGCTCGACGCTCTGGGCTTCCTTGAAACCGCGGGTGGTGATAGCCGGCGTGCCGATGCGCAAGCCGGAGGTGACGAAGGGCGACTGCGGATCGTTGGGCACAGCGTTCTTGTTGACCGTGATGCCGGCGCGCCCGAGAGCGGCGTCAGCGTCCTTGCCGGTGATGCCCTGCTTGATCAGGCTGACCAGGAACAGATGGTTGTCGGTGCCACCGGAGACCACGTCGAAGCCGCGCTCGATGAACACGCCAGCCATGGCCTGGGCGTTCTTGATCACCTGCTGCTGGTAATCCTTGAAGTCAGGCTCCAGGGCCTCCTTGAAGCACACCGCCTTGCCGGCGATGACATGCATCAACGGGCCGCCTTGGGCACCGGGGAACACCGCGGCATTGAGCTTCTTCTCGATATCGGCGTTGGCGCGCGCCAGGATCAGGCCGCCACGTGGACCGCGCAGGGTCTTGTGCGTCGTGGTGGTGACCACGTCGGCGAACGGGATCGGGTTGGGATAGAGGCCGGCGGCGACCAGCCCGGCGACGTGAGCCATGTCGACGAAGAGCAGTGCACCGACCTTGTCGGCGATGGCGCGGAAGCGCGGGAAATCGAGGGTCTTCGAGTAGGCCGAGAAGCCGGCGACGATCATCTTCGGCTTGCTTTCGATGGCCAGGCGCTCGACCTCGTCATAGTCGATAAGGCCGGTTTTGGTGTCGATCCCGTACTGCACGGCGTTATAGAGCTTGCCGGAGCTGCTGACCTTGGCGCCGTGGGTCAGGTGGCCGCCGTGGGCCAGGCTCATCCCAAGAATGGTGTCGCCAGGCTGCAGCAGCGCCAGATACACCGCGCTGTTGGCCGAGGAGCCCGAATGCGGCTGGACGTTGGCGTAATCGGCGCCGAACAGCTGCTTGGCGCGGTCGATCGCCAGTTGCTCGACCACATCGACATGTTCGCAGCCACCGTAGTAGCGCTTGCCCGGATAGCCTTCGGCGTACTTGTTGGTCAGCCCGCTACCCTGAGCCTGCATCACGCGCTTGCTGGTGTAGTTCTCCGAGGCGATCAGCTCGATATGATGCTCCTGACGAGCCTCCTCGGCATTCATCGCAGCCAGCAGTTCATCGTCGTAGCCTTGGATTTGGTCGTGCTTGCTGAACATCTCGATCTCCTAAAGGCGCGGATGCGCCACTCGCCTCGGTGAAGGCCTTGGTCTGTCTGGATGCGATGGTATGGCCGGGCCTTTCCGGGAAGATGCCTGCGTGCGCCTCGTGGGAGTTCGTTTGCGACATGCTTCGTCGCTCTCGGAACCTTTTGCACGTGCCCACCTGTCACGCCGGAATCGGAGCAGTCTCGCCTGCCGCAAACGCCATCTGCCAAGCACTGCAAGCAGGGCGGTGCGAGCGGAAATACGAGCAGCCGAATGGCTTCGGAAACGCTTGAACTGGCATTGAGCACTAAGCAGCTGGCGTATGGCGTATGGCGTATGGCGTATGGCGTATGGCGCGAGAACGAATGTGTGAGGCCGGCTCGGCCTCGATCGCGCCCAAGGCGTCGGACCGGAGGTGGGCGGCTTCTTAAGCCAGCACGCGTAAGGAGGCGACGGTCCGCGCGAGGCGGGGCTGCGCCGGACGGCAAGGCGCTCGCCTGGCAGGCGCTGCCAGGCGAGCGATCAGCGGACGGGTTATGGCCACCGCTGAGGCTGACTCAGTAATCGATGACCACGTCGCCCTTGGGCACGCTGCAGCAGGACAGGATATAGCCCTCCGCTACGTCTTCATCGGTAATGCCGCCGTTGTGCTCCATGGCTACCTCGCCAGCGGTTTTCATCACCTTGCAGGTGCCGCAGATACCCATACCGCACGCCTTGGGAATATGCAGGCCGAGCTGTGCCGCGGCGGAGTGAACCGTTTCGTGCGGGCCGACGCGGATGCTCTTGCCGGTCGCGGTGAATTCCACTTGATTGAGATCGGCGAGCGGCAAATCGGGCGCCTCGGCGGCCTGGTCGGCCAGTTCTTTGACGTCTTCACGCACACCTGCCGGTGTCGCGCCGAAAGATTCCTCGTGATAGCGCTGCATGTCGAAGCCATTGACGGTCAGCAGTCGCTTGACTGCGCTCATGTACGGGGTTGGCCCGCAGCAGAAAATCTCTCGGTCGGAAAAGTCCGGCGCAATCAGCTCCAGCATGCGCTGGTCGAGGTAGCCGCGATAACCGGCCCAGGCCTCACCCATGCCATGCCGTTCACAGATGATATGCAGGCTGAAGTTGCTGACCCGCGAGGCCATGTGTTCCAGCTCGCGATGGAAGATGATGTCCTTGGGCGAGCGGGCGCTGTGGACGAACACCATGTCGACGTTGGCGTTGGTGTCGAAGAACCAGCGGGCCATCGACATGACCGGCGTGATGCCGACGCCGCCGGATAGAAACAGGACCCTGTCGGTGGGGAAATCGATGGTATTGAACAGCCCGACCGGACCGTGCACTGGCAGCAGATCGCCTTCGCTGAGGTTGTCATGCAGCCAGTTGGAAACCTTGCCGCCGGGGATGCGCTTGATCGTCAGCGAGAAGCTGTAGGGCACCGAGGGCGAGCTGGCGATGGTGTACGAGCGCATCACCTGCTGGCCGTCTATTTCAAGTTCCAGCGTGACGAACTGTCCCGGTTTGAAGAAGAACATGATCGGCTGATCAGACATGAAACAGAAGGTGCGCACATCCCATGTCTCCTGGATCACCTTTACGCAACGCACCAGATGACGGCCGTTGGTCCATGTCTGGGTATTGACCGGGTTGAGGAAATTGCTGGACATGCTCACCTCGATTGCGCGCTGGCTACTACGGCCCTTCCAGGCCCGTCTGCAGGGCCGCGACGGTAATAACGCATGGCCCTTATGGCGCAGAATTGTGCGCAACGCACCTGAGGCCCACTTACCTATCCGCGACATCGACATGCTCATCGCGACCAGTCCAGCCACAGGGGCGTTCCGGCGTCGGTAACGGATGCGCGGCTGTCGCCCATGGATAAGGTTTTCCACTTGCGCCGGGACACACTCGGTCGCAGCCGATCGAGGGAGGAATCCGGCTGGAGTCGGTTTTCCTCCCGGTGACAGGGAGGTCATCCGGTACCCCTTGTGTAGCACCCGTATAGCCATTTTGTCGCCAGCCAGAGATGCCCGCCAGGGCGCGGCCGGCTTGAGGAGTAACCGATGGATGCCACTTTCACCCTGAGCTTGGGCGATCCGCTCGAAGCCGCGCGTAAGGCGACTGCCGAAATGCTGCAGACGCGTGAGCCGATGTTTTCTCTACCGCAGCCGTTCTATAGCGATGAACGGCTGTTCCAGCTCGACATGCAGGAAATCTTTCACAAGGAATGGTTGATCGCGGGCATGACCTGCGAGATTCCAGCGAAGGGCAACTTCCTGACATTGCAGATCGGCGATAACCCCATCCTGGTCATCCGCGGCGCCGAAGGCGCTGTGCATGCATTCCACAACGTCTGTCGCCATCGCGGTTCGCGGCTGTGCACCAGCGACAAGGGAAAAGTCGCCAAGCTGGTGTGCCCCTACCATCAGTGGACCTACGAGCTGGACGGCCGCCTGCTGTTCGCGGGCACCGAAATGGGCACCGACTTCGACATGAACCAATACGGCCTCAAACCGGTGCAGTGCAAGACGGCTGGCGGCTATATCTTCATCTCGCTGGCTGAGAACCCGCCGGCCATCGACGACTTCCTCGCCACCCTGACGCACTACATGGAACCGTACGACATGGAGAACACCAAGGTGGCGATACAGAGCACCCTGGTGGAAAAGGCCAACTGGAAGCTGGTGCTGGAGAACAATCGCGAGTGCTACCACTGCAACGGCGCGCATCCTGAGCTGCTCAAGTCGTTGCTGGAATGGGACGATGTCACCGATCCGCGCGCCAGTCAGGCGTTCAAGGATCATGTGGCTGCATCGGCCGCTGCCTGGGATGCCGAGAAGATTCCCTATGCCCATGCCAGCTTCGGGCTGCGCAACCGCATCGTGCGCATGCCGCTGCTCAAAGGCACCGTGTCGATGACCATGGATGGCAAACAGGGTTGCCAGAAGCTCATGGGGCGAATCAAGAACCCCGAGCTCGGCTCGATGCGTATCCTCCACCTGCCGCACTCCTGGAACCACTGCATGGGCGATCACATCATCGTCTTCACCGTGTGGCCGATCAGTGCTCAGGAAACCCGGGTCACCACCAAATGGTTGGTGCACAAGGATGCGGTGGAGGGCGTCGACTATTCGGTTGAACACCTGCGCAAGGTCTGGGATGCAACCAACGACCAGGACCGCCGCCTCGCCGAGGAAAACCAGCGCGGGATCAACTCGACGGCCTATCAACCCGGGCCCTATTCGAAAACCTTCGAGTTCGGCGTGGTCAACTTCATCGACTGGTACAGCGAGCGCATGCTGAACAACCTCGGTGCCGCGCCTGCGAACTATCTGCGGCAGATCAACCAGTGATCCGGTAAGCGTTCGACGCGCCGCGCGTGCGGCGCACCCCTCGTAACCGGTGGGTGCGCCACACGCGGTTCCGCTGCCCACGGCCGCAAAGGCTGCGGCAAGCCGACCGTTCGAGACGAGGAACTTCGGTACGCCCCTATGACCGAAGAGTGAAGGCGCGGGGCTTCCGCGTTGAGGCGATGGCGCCGTCGCTGGGTCGCGCGCCACTCCCCGGTTTCCACCTACTGCAGTGAAGAGGGGCACATGATCGTCATCATCATGGGCGTGGCCGGCAGCGGCAAAACGACCATTGGCAAGCAATTGGCTGCCCGTCTGGGATGCGGCTTCTCCGACGCCGACGAGTTTCACAGCGAGGCCAACAAGCAAAAGATGGCCCGCGGCATCGCGCTGGATGATGAGGATCGTCAGCCATGGCTGGAGGCGATGCGTGACGCGATCAAGGCGCAGCGTAAGCAGGGCCATGACTGGGTTTTCGCCTGCTCCGCACTCAAGCGCCGCTACCGCCAGCTACTCAGCGGAGGCGACGAGCAGGTCATGTGGGTCTATCTGGATGGATCGGAGGATTTGCTGCTGGAGCGTCTAACCAAGCGCGCCGGGCACTTCTTTGACCCCCGCCTGCTGCGCAGCCAGTTGCAGACGCTGGAAGCTCCCCGCGAGGATGAGGCGATACGGGTGGATATCACACCTTCGCCCGAAGAGATTGTCGAGACGCTTATGAAGCGCCTGTCGCGCGCCGAGGCGAGCGGCTAGCAGAGACCAGGTTCAGTCGTCGGCCAGCTCGTAACGATCGCGGCCATTGCGCTTGGCTCTTAGCAGCGCTATGTCGGCGCGGTTGATGGTGCTGGAATAATTCTCGTCGGCGCGCAGTTGCGCCAGACCCAAGCTTACGGTGACCGATAGCGAGTCGTCATTGACGCGAACGCGCAGGTTGGCGACTGCTTGGCGCAGGCGTTCCATCACCCCAACGGCCTGCTCGCTCGTGGTTTCCGGCATCATTACCAGGAACTCTTCGCCACCCCAGCGGCCGCACAGATCGTGCTCGCGGATTTCCGCTTCCATCACCCGCACCACATCCATCAGCACGTGATCGCCCACTTCGTGGCCGTATTCATCGTTGATGACCTTAAAGCGGTCGATATCGATCATGACGATGCACAGCGGACGGCTATAGCGTTTGGCTCGTTCGGTTTCGTCGCGCAGCCGCTCGGTGAGTAGGCGGCGATTGGCGATTCCGGTCAACGCATCGTGTGTCGAGGCCTCCTTCAGCGCAATGTTCAGATCGCGCATCATCATCTGGTAGCGATCAGAGATGCGTGCGACCTTTTCCAGCTGCCGTAGCTGCTTGTCGAAGCGTGCGGAGAGGCTCATCTCGCGGTCCCGGACGATGTTCTGATAGCCGTCGGAGACGCGGGCGATCCGTTCGATGCGGTTGAGCAGGTTGTGGTGCGCCTCCCACAGCTGGCTCAGCGTTTCGCGCAACGGATGATCCTGATTCTGCGGATCGGCGAGCGATTCCACGATCTGGGTTTCCAGCGGACTTTGCCCACGCATGTAAAAGCCTTCTATTCGTCGCTGAGGATCATGAACGGAAAGGTGCAGTCTTCCTTGAACTCTTCCGCCAGCTCTACCACACGTTCGTTGCGTCGATCGTAGTGCCAATTGACCGCAACCGGCTTGCCTTCCTGGTGGGCGGCTTCCAGCAGATCGAAGATATCCATCACCGCCTTGATGCTGCTGGTGTTCAGATACAACAAGTGCAGTTCCAGCCGCAGCGGCCGTCCGGCTTCGGCCAGATAGCGCTCGATCCACTCGATGACTTGGTGGAAAAGCTCATAGGAGTTTTCCGGGTAGGAGTCGCCTTGCATGGCGAGCACGCCATTTTCCCAGTCGGACTGAATGGCAGGCGATGACTGGCTGCCAGCGATGGAGAAATCATTCATGTGCATTTTGCTCTTGTAGGTCAGATGACCGCGCTCAGGCTGATGAACGAGCGGCCGTTGGCAACGGTTTGCAGCGATGCTTTCAGTGGTTCGCTGGATTTGCGGGCGATGTCGATCAGGCCCAGTCCGGCGCCGCTGGCGGTGTTGTCTTCACGCGGTTTGCGCAACTGTTCCTTGTAGCGGACCTTGAGCTGGGCCTTGTCCAGGCTCGCCAGATCTTCAATGGTGGCGAGCAATGCTTCGCCATCGGCCGTCTCGATCAGGTTGCCTGCGGAAACGACATAGCGGCCGTCGCTATCGTTGCGCGCAACCACTACTGTGGCCCCTGCTTCCTGGTCCGCCCAATTACGCACTTTGGCGTAGTGACGAATGTTCTGGGTCATCTCGATATACACGGCGAATACGTCCATGGCCGAGGACGCGTTGGCGTGATCGGCAGCCAGATAGTTGCGCAGCGCGTTGCCGATTTCCTCGATCAGGCTACGCGAGATCGGGCCGTTGAAGCACAGCATGATCTGCTGTCTGTTATAGCTTTCGCGCATGGCGAACAGGTCAAGGGTTTCCATGGGGCAACTCGACTCCGGTGGATGGCGCTCAATCGAAACGGAAACACAGCATCGTGATGTCGTCACGCTGCGGATAATCGCCCTGGTACTCCGCCAGGGTCGCTTTGAACGCGGCGCCTTGCTCGGCCAAGGGCAAGCGGGCGTGACGCAGGATCATCTCGGCGAAGCGACTGTTACCGAAGCCATAGCCTAGCTCACCACCCGCCTGATCAAGGAAGCCATCGGTGGCGAGGTAGAAGGTGCGCCCAGGTGTCAGTTCGATTTCGGCATTCTGGTACTCACCGAGGCGTCGGTCACCGATCGCACGGCGGCCGGCCGGCAGTTCGTCGAGGGTTTTCCCATCGCTGTAGTAAAGCGCGATCTTGGCACCCGCATAGGTCACCTGGCGGCGGTCGAAATCGGCATAGGCAAGGCCCACGTCCATATTGGTTGCCAGGGCATGTTGTGTACTGTCGTCGCGCAGCATTCTGCGCACGATGCTGTCGGTCCGCGCGAGGATGGCGGCCGGATCGTGCAGGCCGGCGTCAGCGATGGCCTGCTCGATCGCGGCGTGGGCGAGCATGGTCATCAGCGCGCCGGGCACGCCGTGGCCGGCGCAGTCGACCACGCCGAGCAGGCATCCCTGGGCGGTGGCGCGATAGACATAGAAGTCGCCGCCGACAACATCGCGTGGATGCCAGAGCACCGCATGACGCTCATCGAGGTCGGCAATCAATTGGCGCTTGGGCAGAATGGCGTGCTGGATCAGGCTGGCGTAGTCGATGGAGTCGTCGATTTTCTTGTGCGCGGCGGCCATCTCGCGATTGGCCTGTTCCAACGCTCGGGTACGCTCCTGAACCCGGCTTTCGAGCTCGCTGGTATGGCTGCGAACCTTCTGCGCCATGCTGGCGAACGCGGCGCTCAGCTCGCCGATTTCGTCGTCGCGATGGCTTGGCAGGGGAGCGTCATACTGCCCGGCCGCGATCGCCTGGGCGCTTTTGCGCAGTTGCCGAAGGGGACGTAGCAAGCGCTTGTCGACCAGCCAGGCGCCGCTGACGATTAACAGCAGGAACAGCGTCAGCACGGCGCCGATCGCAGGCAGTAGCGGTTTGATCTCGATGACCTGGGCGGTGCGCAGGTCGACCGCACTGGCGACGAACCAGTTCAGCTCGGGTACCCAGGTCATCGCCAGCAGGCGCGGCTCGCCGTCCAGCGTGACCTGCAGAGTGGCGGTATCACCGGGGTGTTCCCGGCTGAAAGCCATGGCCTCTCGCAGTGCGGTGGCCTGCTCGATATTGTCCAGCAACCCCAGCACGTTGGTCGCCAGCGAGCGGCCTTGCGAGGTGTCGGCATTGAGCGTCACCAGGTTTTGGTTGGGGTGGATCAGGATCGAGCCATAGCCGTCGAGCACCATGGCTTCAACGCCGGTCCTGTCGACCTCGATAAATTCGCTGATGAAGGCATTCAGGCTGATGCCCGAACCGACCACCCCCAATGGCCTGTCGCCGTCCCGCACGACAATGTTGAACCATATCTTGAGGTCCCGGGTAACGGCTGAGCGGTCTACGTTGAGGTGGTAGGGTGCGTCCGAGCGCAGCGTGGTATAGAACCACTCGTCCTCGTCAGCATCGGGACGCATTTGATAGCGAGGGGCTTCGCTAGGGCTCAGCTTGTCGCTGTTGGAATAGTAGCTATTGCTGCTCGCCGACGCGGCGAAGTAGGCGTGGTCGCTCAGTGCCTGCTGATAACCGGCCGCTTCGGTGAAGAACAGGGCGCGCTTGTCGGCATCCTCTTCATCGAGCAACCAGGCACGGGTGATTTGCGATTCGGCCAGGCGTTGCGCCAAGGCCAGTTCACGAGTGACCGGGGCGAATAGCCGTTCGCGGTTGAGCTGTACCGCGTTGCGCGCATAGGCTTCGCCGAAACGGTTCTGCACGCCTTTGAGCGCTTCACGGCCGACCAGCGCGGCCACGCCGATCGCGAGCAGGAAGGTCAGCAATAGCGCCAGCAGCGATTTGCCGCGTAATCCCAGTGCCGCCATGTTGACCCCGTCTTCCTTCGCGATTGCTGGTGAACCCGGCGTCGCACGCACCATCCCGGGTGGCATAAGGCGGCGATTATCAGGCATAGGGCTGGTCGCCACCAGTGGCGGTTCGCCACGCAAAAACGGAGTCTTTCGACTCCGTTCTTTTTTTCGCTACTGCGCCAGCTTCTTGTACTTGACCCGATGCGGCTGGGCCGCCGCGTCGCCCAGGCGCTTCTTGCGGTCGGCTTCGTACTCGGTGTAGTTGCCTTCGAAGAATACGATGTCGCCGTTGTCCTCGTAGGAGAGGATGTGGGTGGCGACCCGGTCGAGGAACCAGCGATCGTGGGAGATCACGATGGCTGCGCCGGGGAAGTCCAGCAGCGCCTCTTCCAATGAACGCAGGGTTTCCACGTCGAGGTCGTTGGACGGTTCGTCGAGTAGCAGCACGTTGGCGCCTTCCTTCAGCGTCAACGCCAGATGCAGGCGGCCACGCTCACCACCAGAAAGATCCTTGACGAATTTCTGCTGGTCGCCGCCTTTGAAGTTGAAACGGCCCACATAGGTACGCGAAGGGACTTCGTAGTTGCCGATGCGGATCATGTCGGAACCATTGGACACCGCTTCCCATACGGTCTTGCTGCCGTCCAGGTCCTCGCGGCTCTGGTCGACGCAGGCGACCTGCACGGTATCGCCGAGCTCAATGCTGCCCGAGTCCGGCTGTTCCTTGCTCATGATCATGCGGAACAGGGTCGACTTGCCCGCGCCGTTGCCGCCGATCACGCCGACGATGGCGCCCTTGGGCATGCTGAACGAGAGGTTGTCGATGAGGACGCGGTCGCCGTAGCCCTTGGTCACGTTGTTGAAATCGATGACCTTGTCGCCCAGGCGCGGACCGGCCGGGATATAAATTTCGTTGGTTTCGCTGCGTTTCTGGAATTCCTGCGATTGCAGTTCCTCGAAGCGCTGCAGGCGTGCCTTGGACTTGGACTGGCGGGCCTTGGCGCCCTTGCGCACCCACTCCAGCTCTTCCTTCATGGCTTTTTCATGGGCCGACTGCTGCTTGGATTCCTGCGCCAGGCGGTTGGATTTGGCTTCCAGCCAGCCGGAATAGTTGCCCTCGTAAGGGATGCCTGCGCCACGGTCGAGTTCGAGAATCCAGCCAGCGACGTTATCCAGGAAGTAGCGGTCGTGCGTGATCGCCACCACGGTGCCGGGGAAGTCATGGAGGAAGTGTTCCAGCCAGGCCACCGAATCGGCGTCCAGGTGGTTGGTCGGTTCGTCCAGCAGCAGCATGTCAGGTGCCGACAGCAGCAGGCGGCAGAGTGCGACGCGGCGCTTTTCGCCACCGGACAGGTGTTCGACGGTTGCATCCCAAGGCGGCAGGCGCAGGGCGTCAGCCGCGACTTCCAGCTGGCGCTCGAGGTTGTGGCCGTCGCTGGCCTGCAGGATGGCTTCGAGCTTGGCCTGTTCAGCGGCCAGCTTGTCGAAATCCGCATCCGGCTCGGCATAGGCGGCGTAGACCTCATCGAGACGGGCCTGGGCGTCCTTGATACTGCTGACCGCCTCTTCGACGACCTCGCGCACGGTCTTGTTCGGATCGAGCTGCGGCTCCTGCGGCAGATAGCCGACGTTCAGTTCGGGCATCGCGCGGGCTTCGCCATCGAACTCCTGGTCGACGCCAGCCATGATTCTCAACAGCGTGGACTTACCCGCGCCGTTGAGGCCGAGCACGCCGATCTTGGCGCCGGGGAAGAAGGACAGGGAAATATTCTTGAGAATTTCACGCTTCGGCGGGACGACTTTACTCAGCCGATGCATGGTGTAGACGTATTGAGCCATGGAGACGAATGCCCGTGACAGGAAAAGAAGGATGAAAACCCGTCGTGGCGGACGGGCAAAACAGTTCGGCAAAGCTACCGGAATGCTCCAGACAGGGCAAACCAGCAGCAAATCCTTTTGAGTGATGGCGTTTTGCCTTATAGCAAGGCATTCTTCGCATTCCGCACCCGTTGTATGGCTATTGCTGCTTCCTCAGATAGGTTCGATACGTGTGACCGACACCGATCGCTCTCAGTCGCTGGCGTCCCGCCCCGAGTGGTTTGCTGCATTTGGCCTGCGCTTGGCCCGGGCATGCGGCCGTTTTCTGGTGCCTCGGCGTTTTGCGCCTCGCTGGCAGGCGCTGCGCTATTCGATCATCGCACTGGACGCCATCGAAGAGCGCATCCTGATCAGTGATTTCTCCGGTCGGTTGCAGTATCTCAATAGTCAGGCTGCGACGATGTTCGGCCTGAGCAATCGAGAGATGTCGCGTTATTCGCTGCAGAAGCTGCTGCCCATGCTCGACTCGCAGGCCTTCGATGCCAGCAACGTCCATGCCGATATCTGCCTGAAGCCCGTACGCCTGCTGCAGAACGGGGAGCCCCAGCTCTTTTCCGTTACCCGCCGGGCACTGCGCCTGGAAGCCGACGCTCAACCCTCCGGTTTCGTTTGGGTCATGCGCGACATCACCCGCGAGCAGCAGGCTCAGACGGCGCTGGAAGAGCGCGAGCGCTTCTGGTCGGAAGTGCTGCGGGCCGTGCCTGACACGCTCTACGTGCAAGACATCCGAAGCGGCAAATTGCTGTTCAGCAACAGCAACCTGGCTTCGCGGCTGGGCTACAGCGAAGAGGAACGTGGCGAGGATGGCAATGCGTTCTGGCGTCGCATCAGTCATCCAGACGATCAGGAGTACGTCTGGCGACTGTTGGCTCTGCGCAACTCGATCACCGAGGAGGCCGGCCAGGAGGCGCTGCTGCGTTGGCGACATCGCGATGGCAGCTGGCGCTGGTTCAGCATTCGCGAGCAAGTGCTTTCGCGTGACGACCAGGGTCGGATCTGGCGCCTGATCGGTGTGGCCCGCGATGTGACCGCAAATATCGAGCACAGTCATTCGCTGCGCGACAGTGAGCGCCGTTATCGCATGCTTGCCGACAGCCTGCAGGATCTGATCTTCACCACCGACAGCTCGGTTCGCATCGACTACATCAGCCCGTCGGTGGAAACCATGCTTGGCTACAGCCCGGGGTGGGTGGCCCGCCATGGACTCGATCGGCTGGTAACCAAGCCGCGCCAGGTTGCGCGGTTCTTCGACCTGATGCGCCGGGTGCGCAATGCCTCGGCCAATCCGGTCGCGCTCGCCGAACTCGGCCAGAGTCTGCAGGGCCAGACGCTGCATTTCGACTGTCTCGCCGCGGATGGTCGGGCGGTGACGATCGAGCTGCGCATCATGTTGATCAGGAATGAGAACAATCGCTTCGACGGTGCCCTGTGCATCGGTCGTGACATCAGCCAGCAGCGCCAGGCGGAAAAGGAGCTGCGCCGTGCGGCGACGGTCTTCGACCACTCCACCGCTGCCATCGTAGTCACCGATCCGGCGGGCCGGATCGTACAGGTCAACGCGGCGTTCCAGCGCATCACCGGTTATGGCAGCGATGAAATGCTGGGCAAGCTGCCAATGGCGCTCAGCGCCGATCGCCAGCAAGCCAATCAGATGGCCTTCGTACGCGACCAGATTCTCCAGGCCGGCACCTGGGAGGGCGAGTTCTGGCTCAAACGCAAGGATGGCGAAACCTATCCGTGCTGGGTCGGCATCACCGCGGCGCGCGACGCCGAGAACGATCTGGTCAGCTACGTCTGTTTCTTCAGCGATATGAGCGAACGTAAAGCCAGCGAGAAGCGCATTCATCGTCTGGCTTACTACGACAGCCTGACCCAGTTGCCCAACCGGACGCTGTTCCAGGATCGTTTGCACAGCAGCCTGCAATTGGCCGCGCGCCGCGGCGGTTGGGTGGTGCTGATGTTTCTCGATCTGGATCGCTTCAAACCGATTAACGACTCGCTCGGTCATGCGGCGGGTGATCGAATGCTCAAGGAAGTGGCCATGCGTCTGGCCTCCTGTGTCGATGAAGACGATACGGTGGCGCGCATGGGAGGCGACGAGTTCACTTTCCTGCTGCATCACGGCGCCGATCGCGACGAGGCGTTGAACCGCGCAATCCATGTTGGTGAACGCATCCTCGCCAGCCTGACCGAACCGTTCGTGCTGTCGGGTCGCGAATTTTTCGTCACGGCCAGCATCGGCATTGCGCTCAGTCCGCAGGATGGCGACGACATCAGCCAGTTGATGAAGAACGCCGATACCGCGATGTACCACGCCAAGGAGCGCGGCAAGAACAACTTCCAGTTCTATCAGGCCGAGATGAATGCCAGCGCGCTGGAGCGCCTCGAGCTGGAAAGCGACCTGCGCCATGCCCTCGAACAGCAGCAGTTCGTGCTGCATTATCAACCGCAGTTTCTCGCCGATGGCCGTACCCTGACCGGCGTGGAAGCGCTGTTGCGCTGGCGGCATCCGGCCCGTGGTCTAGTGCCGCCTGGTGAGTTCATTCCGGCGCTGGAAGAGCTCGGCCTGGTGGTCGAAGCGGGCAACTGGGTGCTCGGCGAAGCTTGCCGACAAATCGCCGCCTGGCAGGCGCAGGGGCTGACCGTGCCGAAGGTGGCGGTGAATCTTTCGGCTCGGCAGTTCGCGGACGGCCGCCTTGGTCAGCGCATCGCCGCGATCCTGGCGTCCAGCGGTATTCCGCCGAGTTGCTTGGAGCTGGAGCTGACCGAGAGCATCCTGATGCAGGATGTCGCTGAGGCGATGCGCACCCTCGGCTCGCTCAAGGAGCTCGGACCCTCGATCGCCATCGATGATTTCGGCACCGGCTATTCGTCACTCAACTACCTAAAGGCATTCCCCATCGACGTGTTGAAGATTGACCACAGCTTCGTCGACGGCTTGCCGATGGGCGAACAGGACGGGCAGATAGCCCGGGCAATCATTGCCATGGCGCACAGCCTCAGCCTGTCGGTCATCGCTGAAGGCGTGGAAAACCAGGCGCAGCTGGATTTCCTCCGAGAACATGGCTGCGATGAGGTGCAAGGCTTCTACCTCGGCCAGCCAATGCCCGCCAGCGAGCTGCAGGCGCTGCTTGGCTAGGCTCGCCGTGTTTCGCAGAGGCGTTGGGTTCATGTTGCACATGATCAAGCCTCATACCCGCGCTCCGGCGGATGGGGTAGAATCCGCGCCTCTCTTTTATACCGCCAGCTGATTCTCAGAGGACTGCCATGTTCAGCCGTGATTTGACACTCGCCCGTTTCGACGCCGATCTCTTCGCTGCCATGGAGCAGGAAGCCAAGCGTCAGGAAGACCACATCGAGCTGATCGCCTCGGAGAACTACACCAGCCCAGCGGTGATGGAAGCCCAGGGTTCGGTGCTGACCAACAAGTACGCTGAAGGCTACCCGGGCAAGCGTTACTACGGCGGTTGCGAGCATGTCGATGTGGTCGAGCAACTGGCCATCGATCGCGCCAAGGAGCTGTTCGGCGCCGATTACGCCAACGTCCAGCCGCATGCTGGTTCGCAAGCCAACAGCGCCGTCTACCTGGCCCTGCTCAACGCCGGCGACACCATCCTCGGAATGAGCCTGGCCCACGGCGGTCACCTGACCCACGGCGCCAGCGTTTCCTCCTCCGGCAAACTGTACAACGCCGTGCAGTACGGCATTAACGACCAGGGCCTGATTGACTACGACGAAGTCGAGCGTCTGGCCCTCGAACACAAGCCGAAGATGGTCGTCGCCGGCTTCTCCGCCTACTCGCAGAAACTCGATTTCGCCCGCTTCCGTGAGATCGCCGACAAGGTCGGTGCCTACCTGTTCGTCGACATGGCCCACGTGGCTGGTCTGGTCGCCGCCGGTGTCTACCCGAACCCGGTGCCGTTTGCCGACGTGGTGACCACCACTACTCACAAGACCCTGCGCGGCCCGCGCGGCGGCCTGATCCTGGCGCGCGCCAACGCCGAGATCGAGAAAAAGCTCAATTCCGCGGTGTTCCCGGGTGCTCAGGGTGGCCCGTTGGAGCATGTCATCGCAGCCAAAGCGGTGTGCTTCAAGGAAGCGTTGCAGCCTGAATTCAAGGCATATCAGCAGCAGGTGGTGAACAATGCCCAGGCCATGGCTGAGGTATTCATTCAGCGCGGCTTCGACGTGGTATCCGGCGGCACTCAGAATCACCTGTTCCTGCTCAGCCTGATCAAACAGGACATCACCGGTAAAGACGCCGACGCCGCTCTGGGTCGTGCCCATATCACCGTGAACAAGAACAGCGTGCCGAACGATCCGCGCTCACCCTTTGTCACCTCCGGTCTGCGGATCGGCACCCCAGCCGTGACCACTCGCGGTTTCGGCGAAACCGAGTGCCGCGACTTGGCCGGCTGGATTTGCGACATTCTCGACAAGATGGGCGACGAGTCGGTGATCGAGGCCGTGCGCGGCAAGGTCGAGGCCGTTTGCGCCAAGTTCCCGGTCTACGGTAACTAACGCCTCGTTGCAGCAAGGAAAGCCCGGCCATGCCGGGCTTTCTTGTATTTGCGCCGCGCTGCTTGGCGGGCCTGTGGTCAGGACAGGGCGGTGGGCACTGGGCGCGGCTCACCGTCTGGGTTAGTTTTCATCAGCGTTCCGCCAGGGTTCGTGCCATTCGGAGTGGCTCATGCAGCTCAAACACAAGATCGCCGCGCTGAGCATCCTGCCACTGCTGCTGGCCGTGGCGGTCGTCTGCGCGCTGGTTTTCGTTCAAAACCAGCGCCTCGGCGAGCAGCAGGCGCAACTGATCGAGGCCAGCATCCTGGCGAGCAAACAGGCTGAGCTGAAGAACTATGTGGAGATGGCCATCAGCACTATCGCGCCGCTCTACGACAGCGGCCTGGATGATGACGAGACGAAACAGAAGGTGCTCGCGGCGCTGGGCCGCTTCAGTTTTGGCAGCGATGGTTATTTTTTCGTCTACGACCATAGCGGCCGCAACCTGATGCATCCACGGCAGAGCGAGCTGGTGGGGCAGAACTTGTGGAACATGACCGATCCGAACGGCCTGCCGGTGATCCAGGCGCTGATGCACAGTGCCGAGAGCGGCAAGGGCTTCCAGCGCTATGCCTGGCAAAAGCCCTCCACCGGACAGTTCGCGGCGAAGCTCGCCTATGTAGTGATGCTCGACCGTTGGGGCTGGATGCTCGGTACCGGCATCTATCTCGAAGACGTCGATCAAGCCATCCTGAAGGTGCGAAAGGAGGTTTCCGGCGGGATCCATACCACCATGCTGGCGATCGCCGGTGTCGCGCTGGTTGCGGTGCTGCTGGTCTTTGCCAGCGGACTGACACTCAATGTCAGCGAGCGTCGACTGGCGGATCGCAAGCTGCAGGTACTGACTCAGCGCATCGTCAGCCTGCAGGAAGAGGAGCGCTCCCGGGTATCTCGTGAATTGCACGACGGCATCAGTCAGTTACTGGTATCGATCAAATTCCAGTTCGAACTGGCCAGCCATGAGCTCTCCACCGGCAGCCCCAAGGCGCTGGGCACGCTGGATACCGGCGTCGAGCGGCTGGCTGGAGCGATCGGTGAAGTACGGCGCATCTCTCACGATCTGCACCCGTCACTGCTGGATACCCTGGGCCTGCCAGCGGCAGTTGGCCAGCTTGTGGCAGAGTTCGAACAGCGCAGTGGGCTGAAGATGCTATACAACAACGGCCTCGGCGACAGCGATCCCGATGATTCGGTGGCGGTCGCGTTGTTCAGGGTGCTGCAGGAGGCGCTGACCAATATCGAACGGCATGCTGCGGCGCAGTCCGTGCATATCAGCCTGGACGGCGACGATGCGTCAGTGCGCCTGCGGGTGCGGGACGACGGCGTTGGCTTCAATCCGCGTCGGCTCGACAGCATCAAGGGCGGCGGCATCGGTTTGCGCAACATCCGTGAAAGGGTGGAGCACTTCGGTGGGCGTTTCAGCCTGCTATCGGCGGCCGGTGGCACCGAGTTGGACGTGACCTTGCCGGCTCGTGCCGGTTGAACCCCAATAATAAGAGGCTCGCTCAATGAACCCGCAAGCTTGCATCAAGGTGGTACTGATCGACGACCATGTCCTAGTTCGGGACGGCATCCGCGCGTTGCTGATGGCCGTGCCCGAACTGGATGTCGTCGGTGAAGCAGGCTCTGGCAACGAGGCGATTGAACTGCTGCGCCAGGTACCGGCGGATGTGGTGTTGATGGATATCGGCCTGAAGGACATCAACGGGCTCGAGCTGACTCAATCGCTACGCAACGAGTTTCCTGATATCCGCGTGCTGATGCTGAGCATGTACGACAACCAGGAGTACGTGAACACCTCGGTGAAAGTCGGTGCCCGCGGCTATGTGCTCAAGGACGCGCCGTCACGGGAGATCATCGTCGCCATCGAGGCGATTGCCGCCGGCGGGACCTACTACAGCGAAGGTGTTGCCCAGAAGCTGGCCAGCCGCGGCGCCGAGGAGCGTGAGCTCACCCCACGCGAGCGGGAAGTGCTGCTGATGCTGGCTCAGGGACATAACAACAAGACCATGGCGCGCGCCCTGCAGATCAGCGTGCGGACGGTGGAAACCCATCGACTGAGCATTCGCCGCAAGCTCGATATAGATCGGCCGGCGGACCTTATGAAACACGCCATGGTGCATGGCTGGCTTCCGGGCCAGCACTAGCGTTTTTTTTACGGAATGTCGGTCGCTGGGCCGTTTGGCCGCTATCGTTGAACAGAGCAGACGCATCGTCATTGGCGCCTGTAGGATTGCCTCAATCGAATCGCCTGCGGATGCCATGCCCTATGTCTGTCATACCTTCTGGCGTGATTCTGCCACCCCCTTTGGTCTACCTGGCTTTCATCGCGTGCGCCTGGGGACTGGCGCAGTGGATGCCGCTCGATCTGCCGGAGCATGAGCTGTCGCGTTACGCCGGTTGGGTTTCGATTGCACTCGGCATCGTATTGATGCTCTGGGCGGCATTGCTGATGTTTCGTCACCGCACGACTATCAATCCCTACGGCAAACCGAGCAGCCTGTTGCAGGCAGGACCGTTTTGCTTCTCACGCAATCCTATTTATCTGGCCGACACGCTGATCTATTGCGGTATAGGGCTATTGCTCGAGAGCCTATGGCCCTGGTTGCTGCTGCCCTTGCTGATCTACTGCATGCAGCGCACTGTGATCGTCCATGAGGAGCGCTTGCTGACACGGTTGTTCGACGACGAATACCGGACCTATCGGCGGCGCGTGCGGCGTTGGCTCTGAGCATGGCCTCGACGCCGTGAGCCTGGCCTATAGTTAAACGAGAATTTCCGGGAGTAGTTTTGATGAATGAAACAAGCAGCGACCGTCGGCGCTTCCAGCGCTTCGCCTTCGATGCCGAAACGGAGCTGGTGCAGGGGCAGCGCCGCTGGTCGGTCGAGTTGCATGATCTTTCGCTGAAGGGCTTGCTGGTGCATCGTCCAGCGGATTGGGATGCCGATCCCTCCCAGCCGTTCGAGGCACGGATACGGCTCGCCGATGACGCCGAGGTGCGCATGGAGGTGGAGACGACCCGTGATGAAGGCGCGCTGATCGGCATGGTCTGTCGGCACATCGACGTCGACTCCATCAGTCATCTGCGGCGGCTGGTGGAGCTCAATCTGGGCGACGAGGCCCTGCTGGAGCGTGAGCTGGCGGCGCTCGGCGAGTCCTGAGCTACCTCCCGCCTGGCCTTATTCGAACAAGGCGTCCAACGCCTGTTCGAGCCGCGTCACGGCGATGACCTGTAGCCCGGCGGGTGCCTCCTTCGGCGCGTTGCCCTTGGGCACGATGGCGCGCTTGAACCCGTGCTTGGCGGCCTCCTTCAACCGCTCCTGGCCGCTCGGCACCGGCCTGATCTCGCCGGATAGTCCTACCTCACCGAATACCAGCAGGTCGGTGTCCAACGGCCGGTTGCGCAGGCTGGAAATCACCGCGGCCATCAGCGCCAGATCCGATGCTGTTTCCAGCACCTTGACGCCGCCCACCACATTGATGAACACGTCCTGGTCGTAGGTGGGAATGCCGCCGTGGCGGTGCAACACCGCCAGTAGCATGGCCAGGCGATTCTGGTCGAGGCCCAGGGTGACGCGGCGCGGGTTGGCCATGTGGCTGGTATCGACCAGCGCCTGTACTTCGACCAGCATCGGCCGCGTTCCTTCCCAGGTTGCCATGACCACGCTTCCGGGCACCGCTTCCTGAGCGCGGGTGAGGAAGATCGCCGAAGGGTTGGTGACTTCCTTGAGCCCCTTGTCGGTCATGCCGAACACGCCCAGTTCGTTGATCGCGCCGAAGCGGTTTTTCACCGCACGCAACAGCCGCAGCCGCCCATCCGATTCTCCCTCGAAATACAGCACGGTATCGACCATGTGCTCCAGTACGCGCGGCCCGGCCAGCGCTCCTTCCTTGGTGACATGGCCGACCAGGAAGATCGCCGTGCCGCTTTGCTTGGCGAAACGCACCAGCAACGCCGCGCTTTCGCGCACCTGGGCGACGCCGCCCGGTGCCGATTGCAATTGCTCGGTGAAGATGGTCTGGATCGAGTCGATGACCATCACCTTGGGTTTTTCCAGCCGTGCGGTGGCGATGATCGATTCGATGCAGGTTTCGGTCATCACTTTGAGCTTGTCCTGCGGCAGATCCAGTCGGCGCGCGCGCATGGCCACCTGCTGCTGGGATTCCTCACCCGTGACATAGAGCGCCGGAAACTGCCGAGCCACATTGCACAGCGTTTGCAGCAAGATGGTCGACTTGCCAATGCCGGGGTCGCCGCCAATCAGCACCACCGAGCCATCGACCAGGCCGCCGCCGAGCACGCGGTCCAATTCGCCGGAAGCCGTGGAGAAGCGCGGCACTTCCTCGACGCTGACTTCGGCCAGGGTCTTGATGTTCGCCTGATCACCCGCCCAGCCAGCTCGGCCCGAGGGTGGCGCGGCGCCGTCGATGACGGTTTCCACCAAGGTATTCCAGGCGCCACAGTCACCGCACTGGCCGGCCCATTTGGGGAAGGTCGAGCCGCATTCGGTGCAGCCATACATGCGCTTGGCCTTGGCCATGGGGTACTCCGTGTCGGACGAAATGGAGTCGCATGATAGCGGCTGGCTTGATCTCCATCAGCCACAAGCACGCAGCAAGTCGCCAGACTGTAAACAAATCGAACAGGAGTCGACCCATGCGCTACATGTTGTTTCTGCATCTTCTTGGCGCCAGCGTCTGGGTCGGTGGGCATCTGGTGCTGTTGTTCAGCGTGTTGCCCGGCGCGGTGCGGGCACGCGACGTTCAGCCGGTACGCGCATTCGAGCAGCTCTACGAGCGGGTCGGGGTTCCGGCCTTGCTGTTGCAGATCGCTACCGGGATCTGGCTGGCCGGGCAGTGGTTGCCGCACTCGCAGTGGTTGGGCGACTCGCCCATTGCTCATCTGGTTCAGGCCAAGCTGGTGCTGCTGGGCTTCACTGCAGCGCTGGGTGTACATGCACGGCTGGCGTTGATTCCCAAGCTGGATGCGCAGCGCCTGCCGCAACTGGGCGTACATATCGTCCTCATCACGCTCACGGCCGTAGCATTTGTGTGGGTAGGGTCAGGGTTCAGGTTCGGCGGCCTTTTCTAGCACCACGAGTGATTGGCTGGGCGGGCATGGTGCAGGGCGAACGGAAGGCAGCCGGCAATTCCGAGCGGCGCGGTATTTCGTACTCGCACCCGTCGCGTCAGGCGGGTCTGAGCGCATGGGTGCGGTAGCGAGAGGCATGCTCAGCCGCAGCAGCGGCCACAGCAACTGCCGCTGGCACGCTTCAGGTCGCGGACGATATCGTTCTTGAGCGCTACGCGTTCCTGCTTCAGTGCGCTGAGCGGCTCGTCATCCAGGGTTTCAACACCCTCTTCCACGCGGCAGATCTGCTTGTCCAGGGCCTCGTAGGTGTCTGCCTTGCGGGGAAACGCCGGGTCTTGCTGGCGCAACTTGTGCAGCTGCTCGCGCTTTTCGGGGAAATCGTTGATCAATGGGTGATGTTCGACGTACATGGTGCCGCTCCGGGTCGTGTCTGAGGGCTCGTACGTTAGCTGTATCTCTTCGCATCGCTTTGACGACGATCAAGACGAGGCCAGTTCCGCGTTTCCGTATGTCATGAAACTGTCTGGCCCGGCGGTTGAACCCAACCTATGCTGCAGAGGGTCGAAGCGCTACGGCGGTCGTACCGGCGGCATATCTTCAATCGAACGGGACAGCATTCAGATGGGCATGATCAGCGAATTCAAAGCGTTTGCAGTCAGGGGCAACGTCATCGACATGGCGGTGGGCATCATTATCGGCGCGGCATTTACCAAGATCGTCTCGTCGTTCGTCGCCGATGTGGTGACGCCGCCACTGGGCATGTTGATTGGCGGTGTGGATTTCTCCGATTTGGCGATCGTGCTCAAGCAGGCCGTAGGCGATACGCCAGCGGTTACCTTGAGCTACGGGCGTTTCATCCAGACGGTGTTCGATTTCACCATCGTGGCCTTCGCGATTTTCTTGGCGGTCAAGGGCATCAACCATCTCAAGCGCAAGGAAGCGGAAGCGCCGTCAGCCCCGCCAGCGCCGAGTAAGGAAGAGGTCTTGCTGACCGAAATTCGCGATGCGTTGCGTGCGCAGAACCGTACCTGAACAAGGAAGCCAGCAGATGGCCGTTCACCCGGGCTGCGGCGTACCGGTCGAGGGTGCCGGCTGGGGCGGATTGGAGCCAGTGGCGAAGTGAAAAGGTCGCCCTGGGGCTGAGGTGCACATGCGGGGCATGCGCTAGCGGGCGGACATCACGTAACAAGCGCTGCTGAACCTTGCGGCCAGCCGGAGGCATCGCCAGAATGGTGGCATCAATCGTGGCCGTCAGGTCGCCCCCCAGCAAGGATTCCCAATGCCCGAAACTGTCGCTGCCGGCCTGCGCCTGGCGCCCGAAGCGCTGACCCGTCCCTTCGAACCCAGCCAATTCGACTTCAAGACCACCGATGAGCTGGAGCCTTTTCTCGGCGTGCTCGGCCAGGAGCGTGCGGTCGAGGCCCTGCAATTTGGGGTGGCGATGCCGCGTCCTGGCTACAACGTCTATGTGATGGGCGAGCCGGGCACGGGGCGGTTTTCGTTCGTGCGGCGTTATCTCAAGGCCGAGGGCAAGCGCCTGGATACGCCGTCGGACTGGGTCTATGTGAACAATTTCGATGAGCCACGTGAACCGCGTGTGGTGGAGCTGCCACAGGGCGGTGCCGCGGAGTTCATCGCCGACATCGGGCAGTTGATCGACAATCTGATGGCGACCTTTCCGGCGGTGTTCGAGCACCCGAGCTTTCAGCAAAAGAAGAGCGCCATCGATCGTGCCTTCAATCAGCGCTACGACAAGGCGCTGGACGTCATTGAGAAGCTCGCGCTGGAAAAGGAAATCGCGCTCTACCGCGACAGCAGCAACATCGCCTTTACACCGATGAAAGACGGCAAATCGATGGACGAGGCGGAGTTCGCCCAATTGCCGGAAGCGGAGCGCGAGCGCTACCACGAAGACATTTCCGCGCTGGAAGTTCATCTGAACGAAGGTCTCGCCAGCCTGCCGCAGTGGAAGCGTGAATCGAGCAATCAGTTACGTCAGCTCAATGACGAAACCATCAGTCAGGCCCTGCAACCGCTATTGGCACCGCTGTCGGAGAAGTACGGCGAAAACGCCGGCATCGAATCCTATCTGCAGGCCGTGCAGGTCAACCTGCTGAAAACTGTAGTCGAGCAGCTGGTCGACGAGAACCGTCCCGACGCGCAGACCCGTCAGTTGCTAGAAGAACAGTACAGCCCGAGCCTGGTGGTCGGGCATCCGCTGGACGGCGGCGCACCGGTGGTGTTCGAGCCGCACCCGACCTACGACAACCTGTTCGGTCGGATCGAGTACAGCACTGATCAGGGCGCGCTCTACACCAGCTATCGCCAGCTGCGGCCCGGCGCGCTGCACCGTGCCAATGGGGGCTTCCTGATGCTTGAAGCGGAAAAGATGCTCAGCGAGCCCTTCGTCTGGGAAGCGCTCAAGCGGGCCTTGCAGTCGCGCAAGCTGAAGATGGAGTCGCCACTGGCCGAACTCGGGCGTCTGGCCACGGTGACATTGAATCCAGCGGTCATCCCGCTCAATGTCAAGGTGGTGATCATCGGTTCAAGGCAGCTGTACTACACGCTGCAGGATCTCGATCCGGACTTCCAGGAGATGTTCCGCGTACTGGTGGACTTCGACGAGGAGATTCCTTTAGCCGAGGACAGTCTCGAGCAGTTCGCGCAGTTAATGAAGACGCGTACTTCGGAAGAGGGCATGGCGCCGTTGACCGCTGCGGCGGTGGCGCGGCTGGCGACCTACAGCGCACGGTTGGCCGAGCATCAGGGACGGCTGTCGGCGCGAATTGGTGATCTGTTCCAGCTGGTCAGCGAAGCGGATTTCATCCGCCAGCTGGCCAAGGATGAGGTGACCGACGTCGGTCACATCGAGCGTGCTCTGAAGGCTAAGGCCACTCGCACCGGACGTGTCTCGGCGCGTATTCTCGAAGACATACTCGCAGGCGTCATTCTCATAGACAGCGAAGGCGCGGCGATCGGCAAGTGCAACGGCCTGACCGTGCTGGAAGTCGGCGACTCGGCGTTCGGCATGCCGGCGCGCATTTCCGCCACCGTCTATCCGGGTGGTTCGGGTATCGTCGACATCGAGCGAGAGGTCAATCTCGGCCAGCCTATTCACTCAAAGGGTGTGATGATCCTGACCGGTTTTCTCGGCAGCCGCTATGCGCAGGAATTTCCGTTGGAGATTTCCGCCAGCATCGCCCTGGAACAATCCTATGGCTATGTCGATGGCGATAGCGCCTCGCTCGGCGAGTGCTGTGCGCTGATTTCGGCCATTTCGCGCACGCCACTCAAGCAGTGCTTCGCCATCACTGGTTCAATCAATCAGTTCGGCGAAGTGCAGGCGGTCGGCGGCGTCAATGAGAAGATCGAGGGCTTCTTCCGTCTTTGCGAAGCACGTGGATTGACTGGTGAGCAGGGCGCGATCATTCCCTTTGCCAACGTCACGACGCTGATGCTCGACGAACGCGTACTCGATGCCGTGCGTCAGGACCGGTTCCATATCTACGCGGTCCGTCATGTGGATGAAGCGCTTTCGCTGCTGGTGGGCGAGCCGGTAGGCGCCGCGGACAAGGACGGGCAGTTTCCCAAAGGCAGTGTCAACGCCCGGGTGGTGGAGCGTTTGCGCGATATTGCCGAGATTGAGCTGGAAGACGACAACAAGGGCGATGCGACCTCTCCCGAGGTGGCGCTGGCAACGACACAGGCAAAGGGGCTGAGCAGAGCGAGTAGCCTCCACATTGACCACTAACTGAACGGAACGATACGAGCGGCGGCAGGTCTGCAGAGGAGGAGAGGTCCCACTCTCTGTCCACATGGTTATCCACAAATTTTGGGGATAAACAGGTTGGCCGCCCATTCGTCCAGGATGGCGGTGCGCAACCTAGCGCGAGGATCGCCGTCATGTCTCACACGCTCTGTCTGAACCGCCAGTGCCTGGGCCTGGTTACGCGTATTGAATGCATCATCCGTCCATTGGCCGGAGGCAATGGCTTGTGGACTTTGCTTTGTGCGGCTGGCATCAATGGAGGTCAACCTACCGCCATCAAGGCGCAAGGCCCATTCCATGGCTCTCGCGAGGCTGAGTCGGTGCTTAAGGCGATTGCAAGTAATCTCCATGGGCAGGGTTATAGCGAATCCGATTCGCCCTCGATCTGGCAGCTGCATATGCAGGCGGAGCTGCGCAAGATAAACGCCAATCAAGCCCGTTACCTGGGCGGATGGGAATCCAGGACCTGATTGCCGCTCCGGCCGGCTCGCGCTGCTAGGCGGCATTTCCCATCGGACGCCACTGCCCTGTATTTTTTATCCACATGAAAAAACCCGCCTCACAGAGCCGTCTTGAAGACTCCGTGGCGCTGCGTATACTCGCCTGCCGGTATCCGCTCGCAGTGAGAACAGATGGAACGCTTGATCGAGAACACCATGTATGCCGCCCGATGGTTGCTGGCGCCTATCTACTTTGGCTTGGCGTTCGCCTTACTGGCCTTGGCGATCAAATTCTTTCAAGAGATCTGGCACATCCTCCCGGCCGTGCTTTCGCTGAGCGAAGGCGAGCTGATCCTCAAGCTGCTCTCGCTGATCGATATGGCGCTGGTCGGTGGCCTGCTCGTGATGGTGATGCTTTCCGGCTACGAGAATTTCGTCTCGCAGCTGAATGTCGACGAAGGCAAGGAAAAGCTCGACTGGTTGGGCAAGATGGACTCCGGCTCGCTGAAGATGAAGGTTGCCGCCTCGATCGTGGCAATTTCGTCGATTCACCTGTTGCGCATGTTCATGGACGCTCAGCAGCTCGAGAGCGAGCAGTTGATGTGGTACGTGATCATTCACCTGACGTTCGTCTTCTCCGCCTTCGCCATGGGTTACCTGGATAAGCTCACCAAACACTGAAGCACACGGCTCCGCGGCCGGGCGATGCGCTTTGGCTTTCATGCCCGGCGTCAAGCGCCGTGAGGCCGCTAGCGGGGCCGAGACGAATCCCGTCTGCGAGCTGTGCTAGGCTGTCGGCCCTTTTTTCCAGCGGAGTCCAGGCATGACCGACCTCAACCTATCCACCGACGAAACGCGCGTGAGCTACGGCATCGGTCGTCAGCTGGGCGACCAGCTGCGCGAAAACCCACCGCCAGGCATCAGCCTGGATGCCGTGATCGCTGGCATTCGCGATGCTTTTGGCGGTGCCGCCAGTCAGGTCAGTCCGGGAGATCTCAACGCCAGCTTTGCTGTGATTCGCGAGCGCATGCAGGCTGAAGCACAACGCAAGGCAGAAGCCGCCGCGGGTGAAGGTAAGGCTTTCCTAATCGAGAATGGCAAACGCGACGGCGTTACTACGCTGGCGTCGGGCCTACAGTACGAAGTGCTGACTGCGGGCGAAGGCGCCACGCCCAGTGCCGACGATCAGGTTCGTACTCATTACCACGGCACGCTGATCGACGGCACGGTATTCGATAGTTCCTACCAGCGCGGTCAGCCGGCCGAGTTTCCGGTGGGCGGTGTGATTGCCGGTTGGACCGAAGCACTGCAACTGATGGGTGTGGGCAGCAAATGGCGTCTCTATGTGCCGAGCGAGCTGGCTTACGGCGCCCAGGGTGTCGGCAGCATCCCTCCACACAGCGTGCTGGTGTTCGACGTCGAATTGCTGGCCGTTCTGTAAATAACAACGCTACGGGCGCAACGCCCGGGCGTAGGAGAACAGGAACAGGTTGCGCACCTGTTCCTTGAGCACACAGGGTTCGCTGGTGCTCAGTTCCTGCAGGTCCAAATCGCCCAGGTCACGAAGCTCGTCCAAGGCGTCTCCCTCTAGCGAAACGCATATCGCACCCGTATTGCGATCAAGGATCCTCAGGTAGGGGTGTGGTCGGTCCAGCCAGGCATCGATCAGATAAGTCATGTTCGCCTCCAGTTGATTTGCTTAATGAGAATAATTGTTATTTGCAAACATGCAAGCGCCAAAATTCTCAGTGCCGATCAATGGTGGTCGGACCGATGTGGGCAGATAGGGTGGACGTTGAAATGAGGGTGCTTAAGCGCACCCTTTGACTGAAAGGTTAGTGTGTGCGAGCGACAGCGAAACGGCTGAGTTCCACTAGGGCGTCCCGATAGCTATTGCTCGGAATGAGTTCGAGGCAAGCGATGGCCCGATCGGCGTAGTCGCGTGCCAGGCGGGCGGTGTATTCAAGAGCGCCAGACGCTTCTACTGCGTTGCGAATGCTTTCGAGATCTTCGATGCCGCCCTTCTGGATAGCCTTGCGCACCAGTGCAGCCTGGTCGGCTGTGCCCTCGCGCATGGTGTAGATCAACGGCAGGGTCGGCTTGCCTTCGGCCAGATCGTCACCGACGTTCTTGCCCAGGGTTTCGGCGTCACCCTGGTAATCCAGCAGATCATCGACCAGCTGAAAGGCGATGCCTAGATAGTCGCCGAAAGTGCGGAGAGCCTCGCGCTGCTCATCATTGGCGCCGGCGAGCGTGGCGGCGCTGTGGGTGGATGCTTCGAAGAGCATCGCGGTTTTCCCACGGATGACTTCCATGTAGACCGCTTCCGTGGTGCTGGCATCGCGCACCTTGGACAGCTGCAGCACTTCGCCCTCGGCAATGACTCGAGTGGCCTGGGAGATGATGCGCATGACCGGCATCGAGCCCAGGTCGACCATCATTTCGAACGAGCGCGCATAAAGAAAATCGCCGACCAGCACGCTAGGCGCGTTACCCCACAGGGCGTTGGCCGTGGAACGGCCGCGACGCATGCCCGACATGTCGACCACGTCGTCATGCAGCAGTGTCGAGGTGTGCAGGAATTCGATAATGGCGGCCAGCAGGCGCAACTGCTCGCCTTTGAGTCCCAGTGCGTTGCCGCTGAGTAGGACCAGTAGCGGGCGCAGGCGCTTGCCGCCAGCCGAGGTGATGTAATCCCCGATCTTTTCCACCAGCGGTACGCGGGAAGTCAGCTGGTTGCGGATAATGCCGTCAACGGCGGCAAAATCTTCAGCCACTACTTGGTAAAAGGCCTGGGGTTGCATCGGGGACCAGTACTCCTCGGAGGTTGCGCGGCATGCTATGGGGCGGGTCAGGCACTGTCAAGGCAAGGCCAGGCGGCTATTGCGCCGACATGGGTGGATGCGTACAATCGCGGACCCTGAACTTTCCCCCTGGGCATTTCCCTGCCTTACGCAATTGCAAGGGCGTCCCTTCCGGCCCCAAGCAGCCATGCCAGCCACTAACTATTTCACTTAAGCGCTGGGTGAGCAGGATCAACGGAGATACACAGATGTACGCAGTTATCGTTACCGGCGGCAAGCAATACAAGGTCGCCGAAGGCGAATACCTCAAGATTGAAAAACTCGAAGTTGCCACTGGCGAAGCCGTCACTTTTGACCGCGTTCTGCTGATTGGCAACGGCGACGATGTCAAGATCGGCGCTCCGGTGGTTGATGGTGCCAAGGTCACTGCTGAAGTGATCGCCCAAGGTCGTCATGACAAGGTCACCATCATCAAATTCCGCCGTCGTAAGCACCACATGAAGCGTCAGGGCCACCGTCAGTGGTTCACTGAGGTCAAAATCACCGGTATTCAGGGCTAATCGGGCCTGAATCCCCTTATAGGAGTATTGAACTCATGGCACACAAAAAAGCTGGCGGTTCCACCCGCAACGGTCGCGACTCAGAAGCCAAACGCCTTGGCGTGAAGATGTACGGCGGCCAGGTCATCAAGGCCGGTAACATCATCGTGCGTCAGCGCGGTACCCAGTTCCACGCCGGCTATGGCGTAGGCATGGGCAAGGATCACACCCTGTTTGCGAAAGTGGAAGGCGTGATCAAATTCGAAGTGAAGGGCGCTTTCGGCCGTCGCTACGTGAGCGTCGTCGCGGCCTGATCGCGGCGTTGCTGGAAAAGCCCTGTCATGCGACGGGGCTTTTTTGTTTCTGTATTCTCTGTAGGGCTCTTGCAAAACACTGCTTTGCTCTAGTTTCGCTGGGTTTCGCAAGACCCTTATATTCCTGTTTTCTAGCCCGTCCTTGCGGCGGGAGGCGTTCCCATGAAATTCGTCGATGAAGTATCGATTTTTGTAAAGGCCGGCGACGGCGGTAACGGCATGATGAGCTTCCGTCGTGAGAAGTTCATCGAAAAAGGCGGCCCTAACGGCGGCGATGGTGGTGATGGCGGCTCTGTTTATCTGGAAGCTGACGAGAACCTCAATACGCTCGTCGATTACCGCTATACCCGCCGCTTCAATGCGCCGAATGGCCAGAAGGGTGGCAGTACCGAGTGTACTGGTGCCAAGGGTGAGGATCTGATCCTGCCGGTACCGGTCGGTACCACGGTGATCGACGCCGCTACTCAGGATGTCATTGGTGACCTGACCAAGGCGGGGCAGCGGCTGCTGGTTGCCCAGGGCGGCTGGCATGGCCTGGGTAATACCCGCTTCAAGTCGAGCACCAATCGCGCGCCACGGCAGACGACACCAGGCAAGCCAGGTGATGCGCGTGATTTGAAGTTGGAGCTGAAGGTGCTGGCTGACGTCGGTCTGCTGGGGTTGCCGAATGCTGGCAAGAGCACCTTTATTCGCTCGGTCTCTGCGGCCAAGCCGAAGGTCGCCGATTATCCGTTCACGACGCTGGTACCGAACCTGGGTGTGGTCAGTGTCGGCCGTTACAAGAGCTTTGTAATCGCCGATATTCCGGGTTTGATCGAGGGTGCGTCCGAGGGTGCGGGTCTGGGGATTCGCTTTCTCAAGCACCTGGCGCGTACGCGTCTGTTGCTGCATCTGGTCGACATGGCGCCGCTCGACGAGAGCGACCCTGCCGATGCGGCCGAAATCATTCTGAACGAGCTGGAGAAATTCAGCCCCGCGCTGGCTCAGCGTGATCGCTGGCTGGTGCTGAACAAGGCAGATCAGTTGCTTGAGGAGGATCGCGAGGAGCGGGTTCGTCAAGTAGTCGAGCGTCTTGAGTGGACTGGGCCGGTGTTCGTTATCTCTGCGCTGGAAAGCGAGGGCACCGAGGCGCTGAGCCAGGCCATTATGCGTTATCTGGATGAGCGCACGGTGCGCATTGCCGAAGAGCCTGCCTACGCCGAAGCGCTTGCTGAGTTGGATCAGCAGATCGAGGACGAAGCGCGCGCGCGTCTGCAGGAGCTTGATGATCAGCGCGCTTTGCGGCGTGCTGGCGTCAAGGCTGCAGCCGATGCGGATGATGACGACTTCGATGATGACGACGATGATGAGGGTGGTGCGGAAATCTTCTACGTGCGCTGAGCTTTGCTTCGTGTAGTTGCGCATCAATAGGTTGGTCGTCGGGCTGTCTCTTGCAGCTCACGAATGGTTTGGCCGGATATTGGATAGAAGGCGGGATCGATGCGGGACAAGGTGAGCGGCGCGCGGCGCTGGGTGATAAAGATTGGCAGCGCCTTATTGACGGCTGATGGGCGCGGCCTTGATCAGGCCGCCATGGCGGTTTGGGTCGATCAGATGGTGGCGCTGCGGCAGGCCGGAGTCGAGCTGGTGTTGGTGTCCTCCGGTGCGGTTGCCGCAGGTATGAGTCGCCTCGGCTGGGTGGTTCGACCGAAGGCTGTTCATGAGCTGCAAGCCGCCGCTGCGGTGGGTCAGATGGGGCTTATCCGTGCTTGGGAAGCCAGCTTTGGTCGCTGCGATCAGCAGACCGCACAGATTCTGGTGACCCATGACGACCTGTCTGACCGCAAGCGTTATCTCAATGCGCGAAGCACGCTGCGCACGTTGGTCGATCTGGGCGTCGTGCCGGTTATCAATGAAAACGACACCGTTGTCACCGATGAGATCCGATTCGGTGACAACGATACCCTTGCGGCGCTGGTGGCGAACCTGGTTGAAGCCGACTTGCTGGTGATCCTTACTGATCGCGATGGCATGTTCGATGCGGATCCTCGTAACAATCCCAGCGCCAATCTAATCAGCGAGGCGCGTGCTGACGATCCTGCGCTGGATGCCGTTGCGGGCGCGACAGGTGGTGCGCTGGGTCGTGGCGGCATGCAGACCAAGCTGCGTGCGGCGCGTCTGGCAGCGCGCTCCGGGGCGCATACGGTAATCATTGGTGGGCGCATCGAGCAGGTTCTGGCTCGTTTGAAAGCGGGTGAGCAGTTGGGTACCTTGTTGGCGCCTGAGCGCAGTCGGCACGCCGCGCGCAAGCAGTGGCTCGCCGGACACCTGCAGACACGAGGCTCGGTCACATTGGATGCGGGCGCGGTGCATGCGTTGAAGCAGGGCAATCGCAGCTTGCTGCCTGTTGGCGTCAAGGCGGCCCAAGGCGGTTTTCGGCGTGGCGAGATGGTGGTTTGCGTCGGGCCGGAGGGGCAGGAGGTAGCGCGCGGTCTGGTCAATTACAGCGTTGCTGAAACTCAGCGGATCCTTGGGCGATCGTCCGATGAAATCGAAAAGCTCCTCGGCTACGTCGACGAGCCCGAACTCATTCATCGCGACAACATGATTCTTGTATGAGGTATTCGATGCGATTGGCGCAAGCGCTGATGGTGCTGCTGGCCTGCCCGACAATTGGCATGGCGCGTGAAGTGGGCGAGGTCGACACCGTCTTCAAGTGGCTCGGGCCGAACCACAAGATTGTGGTGGAGGCGTTCGATGATCCTAAAGTCGAGGGCGTGACCTGTTATCTGTCGAGGGCCAAGACTGGCGGGATCAAGGGTGGGCTCGGTCTGGCGGAAGACCGGGCCGAGGCATCGATTGCCTGCCGCCAGGTCGGGCCTATACGTATGAGTGACAAGCTCAAAGATGGTGAGGTTGTCTTCAAAGAGCGTACGTCTCTGGTTTTCAAGACCATGCAGGTGGTGCGCTTTTTCGATGAGGCGCGCAATACCCTCGTCTATCTGGTGTATAGCGACCGCGTGATCGAAGGCAGTCCGCAGAATGCAGTGACGGCTATTCCAGTCCTGCCATGGGCGCAGCCGTAGTCGGCGGCGGCTGTGCTCATTGAACTTGTCATTCGCATCGGCAAATTGCAGGCATAAAAAAACCGGCCCAAGGCCGGTTTTTTCAAGAACGTGCAGCTCAGGCAGCAACAGCACCGAGGGCCTTGATATGGCCGTTCAGGCGGCTCTTGTGACGAGCGGCTTTGTTCTTGTGGATGATGCCTTTGTCGGCCATGCGGTCGATTACAGGCACGGCTGCGGTGTAAGCAGTACGAGCTTTATCCAGATCTTTTGCGTCGATGGCTTTGACCACATTCTTGATGTAGGTACGAACCATGGAGCGCAAGCTGGCGTTGTGGCTGCGACGCTTCTCAGCCTGAATTGCGCGTTTTTTGGCGGAAGGGCTGTTGGCCACCGTCGAACTCCTCGAAAACGTGGGATTACAAAGCAAATAAGGCCGCGAATCATGCCGAAGCGGCGCGGGCTTGTCAAGCCTGCTTGTAGATTGATGATGCTGGCCGGACAGATGGGCTGCCGCTAAACTCGCGGCCTCTTTATCTGTCGTAACTGCCCGCCGATTCCGTTGGCCAGTGCCTGACCGGAACCTCTGCAGCAACTTCTAGGAAAACAAATGTCCGAGACATCCGGTAAAGGCGGATTGTTGCGCTCCAGCGCGGTGGTCAGCGTCATGACGCTGCTGTCCCGCGTGCTGGGAATGGTACGCGATATGGTGGTGGCGAGCTACTTCGGCTCCGGCGCGTCGGCTGACGCCTTTTTCATTGCCTTCAAAATCCCTAACTTTCTGCGCCGCCTGTTTGCCGAAGGTGCCTTCGCCCAGGCGTTCGTGCCGGTGCTGTCGGAGTATCGAACCAAGCGAACATTGATCGAGGTAAAACTGCTTGTCGACCGCACGGCCGGCATGCTTGGGTTGATTCTGACGGGCATCACCGCCATTGGAGTGTTGGCTTCACCTTATGTAGTGATGTTGTTTGCACCGGGCTTTCATGATGAGCCTGCAAAAATGCAGCTGGCTGGCGAGTTGCTGCGCATCACCTTCCCGTATCTGCTGTTGATTTCACTGACGGCTTTCACCTCCGGCGTACTGAATACCTATGGCCACTTCGCGGTGCCGGGCTTCACGCCGGTCCTGCTGAATGTCTGCATGATCACATCGGCGATTTTTCTTACGGCCTATTTCGATCAGCCGATCATGGCCCTGGCCTGGGGCGTGTTCATCGCTGGCTTCGCTCAGTTGGCCTTCCAGCTTCCCTATGTTGCCAAGCTGGGGTTGCTGCCGCGGCCGAGGGTTAAATTCGGTGACGAGGGCGTGCGACGGATCATGCTGCTGATGGTTCCCGCCCTATTCGGCGTGTCGGTCAGTCAGATCAATCTCCTGCTCGATACGGTGCTCGCTTCGTTTCTCCAGACTGGTAGTGTCTCGTGGCTCTACTATGCGGATCGGCTTTCGGAATTACCGCTCGGGGCGTTCGGCATCGCCATTGGTACAGTGATTCTTCCAAGTCTGTCGCGTCAGCATGCCGGCGATGACCCCAAGGCCTTTTCCAATACGCTCAACTGGGCGCTACGGATGGTGCTGCTGGTCGGGGTGCCTGCAGCGCTGGCCTTGGGCATTCTGGCTGAGCCGCTGATTGCCAGCCTGTTCTTTTACGGCGCGATGAGCGAGGAGGCGGTGGTGCAGTCGGCCAGTGCGCTCGAAGCCTATTCGCTGGGTGTGCTGGCCTTCATGCTGATCAAGGTGCTGGCGCCGGGCTTCTTTGCCCGGCAGGATTTGAAGACGCCAGTACG
Organism: Stutzerimonas stutzeri; assembly: GCF_000590475.1. Taxonomy (NCBI): domain Bacteria; kingdom Pseudomonadati; phylum Pseudomonadota; class Gammaproteobacteria; order Pseudomonadales; family Pseudomonadaceae; genus Stutzerimonas; species Stutzerimonas stutzeri. The sequence continues at coordinate 812,876 of NZ_CP007441.1, forward strand.
GGTCGCAATCATCTGCATGATCGCCAACATGGTGATGAATCTGATACTCATCTGGCCGCTCAAGCATGTCGGGCTGGCGCTGGCGACCTCGCTGTCATCGATGCTCAACGCCGGTCTGCTGTTCTGGGGGCTTTACCGGGTCGGCGTGTTCCAGCTGGCGCCGGGCTGGGGGCTGTTCCTGCTGCGTTTGGCCGGCGGTTGCGCCGCCATGGTGGCAACGGTTTGGTGGCTCAACGCGCCGTCGGTCGAGTGGTTCGCCTGGAGTTGGCAGCAGCGCGCATTACAGCTGGGGCTACTGGTGGCGGCTGGACTGGGCGCATTCGCGGCCGGGCTGGTGCTGCTCGGTTTACGGCCGCGCCATCTGCGTCATTGATCAGCAGTTCGCATACACCGCAAACCTGTCCGGGGCCGCCGGCTCATGCGTATAATCGACGACTTTTCAAGCAAGAAGTGCGGTATGCAGCTGGTTCGAGGTCTACATAACCTGCGGCCCCGGCATCGGGGCTGTGTCGCCACCATCGGCAATTTCGACGGAGTTCACCGGGGGCACCAAGCCATCCTGGCGCGTCTGCGCGAGCGGGCCGCTGAGCTCGGGTTGCCCAGCTGCGTGGTGATCTTCGAGCCACAGCCGCGGGAATACTTTGCTCCAGACAAGGCGCCCGCGCGGCTGACCCGGCTGCGTGAAAAGCTCCAGTTGCTGGATGAATATGGCGTCGATCTGGTGCTTTGTCTGGCTTTCAATCGCCGTTTACGCGAATTGAGTGCCGCTGAGTTCGTTCACGCGACGCTGGTCGAGGGCCTTGGCGTCCGGCACCTGGAGGTGGGCGATGACTTCCGTTTCGGTTGCGACCGAGCGGGAGATTTCAACTTTCTGCTGAAAGCTGGCGCCGCGGAAGCGTTCTCGGTTGAGGCCGCGACCACCATTGAAGTAGACGATGAGCGTGTCAGCAGCACGCGGCTGCGTCAGGTGCTCGCAGATGGCAATCTGGTACTGGCGCAGAAGCTGCTCGGTCGGCCGTTCAGCATCACCGGGCGGGTTATGCATGGGCAAGCGCTGGGGCGTCAGCTTGGTGCGCCGACGGCTAACATCCAGCTCAAGCGCAAGAGCACACCCCTTAGCGGCGTGTTCATGGTGAGCACAGAAGTCGACGGCGTGATGCAGCCGGCAGTGGCCAATATTGGCACTCGCCCGTCAGTCAAAAGCGACGGCCAGCCCCATCTGGAAGTGCACTTGCTCAATTATCAAGGCGACCTCTATGGTCGTCTGCTGCGCGTGATTTTTCACCACAAGCTGCGTGATGAGCAGCGCTTCGCCTCGCTGGAGGCGCTTAAGACGGCGATCGAAGCCGATATCGCCGCGGCTCGCGAATACTGGCGGGCTTCACCCTTTACCACGAGTCAGGACTGAAATGACCGATTACAAAGCGACCCTCAATCTGCCGTCCACGGCATTTCCGATGAAGGCCGGTCTGCCACAGCGCGAGCCGGAGATCCTGCAGCGCTGGAACAGCATTGATCTGTACGGAAAGCTGCGGCAAATCGGCGAGGGTCGCCCGAAGTTCGTTCTGCATGACGGCCCGCCATACGCCAACGGCAGCATTCACATCGGTCATGCGGTGAACAAAGTCATCAAGGATTTCATTGTTCGCTCCAAGACCCTGGCCGGGTTCGACGCGCCCTACGTGCCGGGTTGGGATTGCCATGGCCTGCCGATTGAGCACAAGGTCGAAATCACCTATGGCAAGAACCAGCCGGCCGACCTGACCCGCGAGCGCTGCCGGGCCTATGCCGGTGAGCAGATCGAGGGGCAGAAGTCCGACTTCATCCGTCTCGGCGTGCTCGGTGAGTGGGACAACCCGTACCGCACCATGGATTTCGCCAACGAGGCCGGCGAAGTCCGTGCGCTGGCAAAAATGGTCGAAGGCGGCTTCGTCTTCAAGGGTTTGAAACCAGTAAATTGGTGCTTCGATTGCGGCTCGGCGTTGGCCGAGGCGGAAGTCGAATATCAGGATAAGAAGTCCGATGCCATCGACGTTGCTTTTCAGGTCGAGGATGCCGACAAGCTAGCGGCTGCGTTTGGCGTGGGTGCACTGGCCAAACCGGCCAGCATTGTCATCTGGACCACCACGCCCTGGACCATTCCGGCTAACCAGGCGCTCAACGTACACCCTGACTTCGTCTATGCGTTGGTCGACACCGGCGACAAGCTGCTGGTGCTGGCCGAAGAGCTGGTCGAATCGTCCCTTCAGCGATACGAGCTGCAGGGCGAGATCATTGCTCGCTGCGAGGGCAAGGCGCTGGAACTCATCCGCTTCCGCCACCCGTTCTACGAGCGTTTCGCGCCGGTCTATCTGGCCGACTACGTGGAGACCGGTGCAGGTACAGGCATCGTCCATTCGGCCCCCGCTTACGGTGAAGACGACTTCCGTTCCTGCAAGCATTACGGCATGGAGAACGACGACATTCTCAGCCCGGTGCAGAGCCATGGCGTCTACGTCTCGGACCTGCCGTTCTTTGGCGGTCAGTTCATCTGGAAGGCCAACCCGGCAATCGTTGAGAAATTGCGCGAGGTCGGCGCGCTGCTCAAGCACGAGTCGATCCAGCACAGCTACATGCACTGCTGGCGGCACAAGACGCCGCTGATCTACCGCGCTACAGCGCAGTGGTTCGTCGGCATGGACAAGGTGGCACACGACGGCAGCTCGCTGCGCCGGCGCGCGCTGGATGCCATCGAGCAGACCGAGTTCGTCCCTGCCTGGGGCCAGGCGCGACTGCACGGCATGATCGCCGGGCGTCCGGACTGGTGCATCTCACGTCAGCGTACCTGGGGCGTGCCGATCCCGTTCTTCCTGCACAAGGAAAGCGGCGAGCTGCACCCGCGCACCGTCGAGCTGATGGAAGCTGTGGCGCAACGTATCGAGCAGGGCGGCATCGAGGCCTGGTCGAAGCTGGACGCCGTCGAACTACTGGGTGACGAAGCGGGGCAGTACGAGAAGATCAGCGACACCCTGGACGTCTGGTTCGATTCCGGCACCACGCATTGGCACGTGATGCGCGGCTCGCACCCGATGGGTCATGACCACGGTCCACGTGCTGATCTGTATCTGGAAGGCTCCGATCAGCACCGTGGCTGGTTCCATTCATCGCTTCTGACCGGTTCGGCCATCGACGGCCATGCGCCTTACAAGGGGCTGCTAACGCATGGTTTCGTGGTCGATGAGAACGGCCGCAAAATGTCTAAGTCACTGGGCAACGTTGTCGCGCCGCAGGAAGTTACGGATACCCTGGGCGCCGATATCCTGCGCCTGTGGGTCGCATCCACCGACTACTCCGGCGAAATGGCTGTATCCAAAGTGATCTTGCAGCGCAGCGCAGACTCCTATCGCCGTATCCGCAATACCGCGCGCTTCCTGCTTTCCAACCTCGACGGTTTCGACCCTGCGCAGCATCAGGTTCCGGCTGATCAGCTGATCGCGCTCGACCGCTGGGCCATCGACCGCGCTTTGCTGTTGCAGCGGGAAATCGAGGAGGCCTACGGCACCTACAAGTTCTGGAACGTCTACCAGAAAGTGCACAACTTCTGCGTGCAGGAGCTGGGCGGTTTCTACCTCGACATCATCAAGGACCGTCAGTACACCACCGGCGCTGACAGCCTGCCCCGACGCTCCTGCCAGACGGCGCTGTACCACATCGCCGAGGCGCTGGTGCGCTGGATCGCGCCGATCCTCTCGTTCACCGCTGATGAGATCTGGCAGTACCTTCCGGGCGAGCGCAACGAATCGGTGATGCTCAATACCTGGTATCAGGGCCTGGCCGAACTGCCTGCTGATGTAGAGCTGGGACGCGAATTCTGGGCCAAGGTCATGTCGGTCAAGGCTGCTGTGAACAAAGAACTGGAAACCCAGCGCGCCGCCAAGACGATCGGTGGCAACCTGCAGGCCGAGGTGGTGCTCTACGCGGAAGATGAGCTCGTGGCTGATCTCACCGAGCTGGGCAGCGAGCTGCGCTTCGTGCTGATCACCTCCGCGGTTACGGTCGCGCCTCTCGCTGCTGCGCCGGCCGATGCCGTGCAAAGCGAGCTCTCCGGTCTGAAACTGAGGATCAGCAAGACCGGCTACGTCAAATGCGGCCGGTGCTGGCATCATCTGCCCGACGTCGGGACTCATGCAGCGCATCCGGAAATCTGTGGTCGCTGCGTTGAGAACATCGAAGGCGCTGGCGAGGTTCGCCACTATGCGTGACCGGCAGTGCCCGAACCCGCCCGCGTCTTCGCATGATCGGCCCGTACTCGTAGGGTGGGCTTCAGCCCACCGTTGGCATCACGGGCCTGTTTTTTGTGGGCTAACGCGGAGCGCCACCAGGCCCACCCTATGGCGCCCCCGAAACCATGGGGCAGGCACAGCCTGCTTCCGTCTTTCGAGGAACGCAGCATGACCGCGCGGTTCGGCAAACTATCCTGGCTCTGGCTCAGTGTGTTGATCATCGCGTTCGATCAGGCGACCAAGCACTATTTCGAGGCCAACTTCAGCCTCTATCAGAAGGTCGAGGTGATCCCCGACTACTTCGCCTGGACCCTCGCCTATAACACGGGCGCAGCCTTCAGCTTTCTTGCCGATCATTCCGGATGGCAACGCTGGCTATTTGCGCTGATCGCCATCGGCGTCAGTGCCGTGCTGGTGGTCTGGATGAAGCGTCTGAAGCCCGGTGAAACCTGGCTAGCCGTTGCGCTTGCGCTGGTTCTGGGAGGTGCGCTCGGTAATCTCTATGATCGTATGGTGCTGGGCCATGTCGTGGACTTCATTCTGGTGCATTGGCAGAACCGCTGGTACTTCCCGGCATTCAACATTGCCGACAGCGCCATTACGATCGGCGCCGTGATGCTGGCGCTGGACATGTTCCGTAGCAGTAAAACGGGAGAAACGGCAAATGAGTGAACAACGCATCGGGCCGGACACGCAGGTCACTCTGCACTTCGCGCTCAGTCTGGAAAACGGCGAGCAGGTCGACACGACCTTCGATAAGCAACCGGCGACGTTCAAAGTGGGCGACGGCAATCTGCTTCCAGGTTTTGAGCAGCAGTTGTTCGGGCTCAAGGCGGGAGACAAGCGCACCTTCCAGATCGCGCCGGAGCAGGGGTTCGGGCAACATAACCAGCAAAATGTGCAAGTCATGCCGCGTAATCAGTTTGAAGGTATGGAGTTGTCCGAAGGGTTGCTGGTGATCTTCAACGACGCCGCCAAGACTGAGTTGCCGGGGGTCGTCAAAAACTTCGATGATCGCCAGGTAACCGTGGACTTTAATCATCCGCTGGCAGGCAAGGCGCTGACCTTCGACGTCGAGATATTCGAGGTCAAGCCGGTCTGAGCAACCTGCTCACGTAGATAGCTGCTTTTTTGTAGGCGCCAGATCGTAGGGTGGATCACGCTTCACCGATCCACCGCAGGCCGCAATGGTGGATGTAAAAGCGCCATCCACCCTACGGGTCATAATCTGCCCATCCATCACGCGTGCCGCGCGCACATTGAGATACCGCCATGCAAATCAAACTCGCCAATCCGCGCGGCTTTTGTGCCGGTGTCGACCGCGCCATCGAAATCGTCAACCGTGCCCTGGAAGTGTTCGGGCCGCCCATCTATGTGCGTCACGAAGTCGTGCACAACAAGTTCGTAGTCGAAGACCTGCGCGAGCGGGGTGCAATATTCGTCGATGAGCTGGATCAAGTGCCAGACGGCTTCATCGTTATCTTCAGCGCCCACGGCGTGTCCCAAGCCGTGCGGATGGAAGGGGAAAGGCGCGGCCTCAAGGTGTTCGACGCCACCTGCCCTTTGGTGACCAAGGTTCATCTTGAAGTGACCAAATACAGCCGTGAAGGGCGTGAGTGCATCCTCATCGGGCATGCAGGCCATCCCGAAGTCGAAGGCACCATGGGCCAGTACGACACCGCCAACGGCGGCTCGATCTACCTTGTCGAAGATGAAAAAGACGTGGCTGAGTTGCAGGTGCGCAACCCCGAGGCCCTAGCGTTCGTCACACAGACCACGCTGTCCATGGACGACACCAGCCGGGTGATCGACGCGCTACGTACTCGCTTCCCCAGCATCGGCGGCCCGCGCAAGGACGACATCTGCTACGCCACCCAGAATCGTCAGGACGCGGTCAAGCAGTTGGCCGGGGAGTGCGATGTGGTACTGGTGGTCGGCAGCCCCAACAGCTCCAATTCCAACCGCCTGCGCGAACTGGCTGAGCGCATGGATACCCCAGCGTATCTGATCGATGGAGCTGAAGACCTCAAGCGCGAATGGTTTGAGAACATTGAGCGCATCGGCATTACTGCTGGAGCCTCCGCCCCCGAGGTGCTGGTGCGGGGAGTAATCGAGCGGCTGAAGGACTGGGGCGCGACGGGGATGGATGAGCTGGATGGCCGCCCGGAGAACGTGACGTTTTCGATGCCGAAGGAGTTGCGGTTGAAGGCTCTATAGCTGTTGCCTATAGATTGCGATGTACCAGATAGCGTCTGCAACGAATCCCCGGTCGTGCCCAACCCCAGCTACCGAACTGGGGCCTCGCGATAGCGCTTTAGGAATAATCTGACAGAGCGGAGGCCGGAATTTGGCCTCCCTCCGCTATCCCTAGTTTTAGGCTACCGCCAGCATTCCGACCATGCTCTGGAGCCGGTATTGCCCTTAATTCCGACCGCATTCAACGTCAGATTTCCACACGCGGTGTCGCTGAATTGCTGGTCGGCGCTTAGAGTATAACCGCCGTCTCCGTCTTCAGCCCCAACAGTCAGGGTGTACTTGCCAGTATCGGACGTTACACCGCTGCTTGTTGATGAACGCAGGTTAAGCTTGGCAACATCAGCTGCATCTGTAATGTATCTATTGTTCTGGGCGAAGTAGCGCTCTTGTCGTGCCGCGGCCTCACTAAGCAGCGCTTGGCCTTCTGTGCGATTGCCGCGGAGCACGTACTCTTGATAGGAAGGATAGGCAATCGCCGCAAGAATTCCGATGATCGCCACAACAATCATGATCTCAATCAAGGTAAAACCGCTCTGGTCGCGCTTCATGGTCGGCACCTTTGGTACTGCGAATTTCCAGCTTTCATTCGTCATTCCTCTTCGACACGACGCCAGGTCTGGCGGCCTAGGCTGGCGGGGTCCGGGTAGATGTTTAGGCATTCCTGGCCCGTGCAATATTGATATGAGCTGTCGGAGTCTTGCGACAGAGTGCCACCCCCTTCGCCGTCCTGGCGGATCGCGGAGATAGGCTCGTCCATATCTGTGGTGGGCTTGTAGTCGAACGCTTGGTGAAATGTTCTGCCGCCGGTGAACGGGTTGATGGCGTAGGTCCAGTTGGTGGCGCCATCGCCGCAGGGGTCGTCGTTAGGCACTAGCGACTGGAAGAACACTGTGCGACCCAGTTGCGACATGTTTTCAACCACCATTTCACCGTCGCTTTGCTTCAGGTTTAGATACCAGCCATTCTGGGCGGCTGGCGAGCCCTCCGGGCCTGAATTCCAGCGCACGGAGTTATCACTAACCACGCGGCCTTGGCGAGTCGAACCATCAGCTTCGACGGTCGTCTGGGTTACGATCTCTTGTTCTTGTAGACTGCTGCGGTTGATGTTTGGATCGCTGGCCTCCTCGCCCAGAGTCTGCTTGTCCCAGATACCGTAGACGGTTTGCGCGAAATTCTTGTCGCCTGCCTTGTCGCCGGTTTCAAAGAATTTACCGGTGCCGAAAACGACTAAGTAGCCAAACCCTGTCGGGTGGCGGACCAGGCTGGGAGCGGAAGTAATAGGTTGGCGAATGTCGCCGTCATCATCCACCGCACTAAATAGCGGTTCGCCGCCAAAGGCTACCTCGAAGTCATTGATGACATTTTCGCCGTCGTCTTCGGTGGTGAAGGGCGCGCTGTCGCTGCGTCCATTGCGTAGCAGATCGAAACGCCAAACATTGCCCTGCAGGTCGCCAGCGTAGGCGTAGTCGGCAACGCCATCGGCGTTGTAGTCGCCAAGTTTTGGAGTGGACAGGCCGTTGGCTGTCCCGTCCAGGCCTTCCACCTCCAAGCTCTTGAGCAGGGTGCCTTCCATTGCGTCGACGATAAATAGCGCCGCCTTGCCATTAGTGTTATTGGCGCTCTCATAACCATTGCCGAACACCACGGTCCATTCCCCGGTGTGCAGACGGGCAACGGTGGGTTGCGAGAAGCTGTAGCCCATTTTGACTTCGGCGTCGTCGGGCAGGCTGTTGTCGTCGAATTCCCAAAGCAGCTTCTCGCTACCTGGGCTGGTGATATCTAGGGCAAATATCGACCTACCGCCGGCTTTAAGTGTGCCGACCAGAATGGTGCGCCATTCGGTACCGTTGAATACGTCAGCCACAACTGGGGTGCCTTCGACGTAGAACTCATGGCTATAGTTGGAGCCGGTCAACTTGTTCAATTTAGGAAAGACGGCACTGGGGATGAACGCGAACTCCTCGACGCCGGTCTGGGCGTTGAACCCATGAAGCATGCCGTCGTTGCCGCCGACATAAAGACGCGAAGGGCGCCCGGCAATGTCTTCGGCGAAAGTTGAGTAGGCGTTATTACCTTCGAGTTTGTTAGTGAAATTGATCAAGTAGCGTGGGCCGGATACGACGGCTGGGCTGGACGAATAGAAATCGCCCAGCAGTCCGCTGCGTTGGCGGAAGGTCGTTCCTTCGCCGTTGCGATTGCCTCGCAAATACTGTAAGCGCTGCTCGCCTAGGGCATCGGCAGAGTTACCGTTTTCCGGGTCGCGGCTGAGCAGCTTGGCCAGCGTGCCGGTGGTATTGGATGCGCCTGCATTGTCCCAGCTGAAATCCACCAATCCGCTGTTGGTGTCGCCGGCAATTTTGATCGTGCGGGTTTGCCAGCCTGGCACTTGGCTTTTGGCGCTCCATATCTCTCTGGTTTCAAACGTGCCGCTTTCGGAATCCCAGGCCTTCTCGAAGCGTTTGACATCTCCGGACCAGTTGTCGTCACTGGCGTAGGACGTCTGGTACGAAACGGTCTTGACCGTGCCGTTGTTATTTTCGTCCGCACTGATCTGACCGGAATTGATGGCTGGTCGGGCTGCGGTGGCCTTGCGATCGGCAATGCGCGAAAGAATGTCATCGAAGGCCTGGACCATGGTTTCTGGGCTGTCAACGCTGAAAAATTCGCCGCGCGAGTTAATCGCGGCATGCCAGAGATCATAGACGTTGTTGTTGCCTCCATCGGAACTAGCTGCAGGCCAAGTGGCGGTGCCGGCTACCAGTGACTCGTAACCGAATCCTCTATGTGTGCTCCCCTCCCAAGGAATGTCGGAGCGATCCATGGCTTCGGTGAGGCCCAGACCCATCATGAAATTGGTCATATGTTGCCAGGTGGCTGGATCGTTGCGTGGGTCCCAATAATCGGTTGTGGAATCACCGCTTTTGAATGGGAGGAAAGGTGGCAATTCATCATCGAGGTTCGGGTTCAGGTCGGTGGCCCAATAGTGCATGGCCAAGTCGGCTAGCGTGTTGCTCTGGCTGTCATGATACGGCGTCTGGCTGGTGTAGCTGCGTTGGCCATCGGGTAAGTTGAATTTGGCAGCGTCATGACGAAAGCTGCCAGGTGCGCTGACCGATTCGTTCCATAGGCCGTCGGTCATCATGATGTGGTAGCTGGCGCGGCAAGCGTAGGTATTCTGCGTCGTGTTATCGGTGCCGTTAGGGTTCTTCTGCCACGGAGTTGTGGTTGTGAAGAACTCGCCCGCGCGCTTCATGGCCGCTGGCAAATAGGTGCTCTGGTTGAAATTAATATTTTGTAGCCAAGCGTACAGCTGACCTTTATGTTCGGGAGAGTAAGCCTTGAAGGCATTATCCCTGCAGTTGCTGTCGGTACCGTCGAATTTGGTGCACCGCCCCAGACCCTGCCAACTAAGGCGTATGGCAGGAGAAAGATCATAGAAGGCAAGAGCTGCAGCGGAGACGGTAGCTAGGGCGCGATTGCGATAGAAGGAATACCAATTCGCGAAGTTTTGCTGTTCGTCGTTGTCGACGAACTTGAGAGTGTAGCAATCGTCCTCGTCAAGTTTGCAGTTCGCGTCTTTGGCTGAGTTGTAGACGTAGTAGTAAGCCGGTACTCCACTACGGGTCCAGCTACCGGTATAGCGACCAGTATTATTGCTGTACGTACAGTCTCCGTCCGCCCAGCCATCGGTGCTCGCTGTACAGCCTCTCCCCGAGTTATTCCGGCGGATAGTTATGATTTCACCGGCGTCGGTTTCGCAGGTTTTTTCCTGTCGATTGCTAAGATTAGTGACGGAGCATGAAAAGTCGCTGGATGGGTTTTCCGCCAGTCGATTGCTCGTGCTGCTATAGCCATAGCTGGTGGGCAAGTTCTCTTCCAGCACATATGTCCAAGATACTTTGTAATCATCGGACAGATCTAGATTGCCGCGAGCGCTGTTGTAACCATTGACCAGCGCTGAGGTAAAACTAGTAGAAAGCTGATTCTCTTCGCCTGACGCATCGAAGGTGATCGGCGCCCTGTAATTTGCTTCAGGGTTGTAATAAATCGGGTTAAATGTGCTCGACTTGGCGCGACGTGTTGCCGAGTATCCATTCTTATTATCCGGAGCGAAGGCCCAGCGCATGCTGCCCGAGTCGTCGAGCGTCAGTAGCATATTAGGAGGTACGCCAACCGTCAGGCTAAGGGGGCTCTGTGATACGGTCGCATAGGCGTTGGCGGAATTGAGCAAAACTACGCCCAAGGCCGCATATGACAGCATCTTGACGCGAGAATGGATGCGAAAACGAAGCATATTGGCGGCTCTCAATTGTTAAGGCCAAGGTAGATATTGGCGTGTGTCGACTGCAAATACAGGGCATCGGCAGCTTTGCCATTGTTGAGGTAGAAATAGGTACCTTGGCCTTCCGCGACCATGCCGTACTCAGCGTTGACTGCCGCGTTTCCGGTTTCCACTGCCAGGATGCTGTGCCAAGCCGCATCGTATTGAGTGTTAGCTTCGGTTTCAGCTGTCGGATCGGTACCGCGATAGGGCATCCAAATATTGGAGGATGCTTCGAGAAAATCTCCGTCGATCGACTCGGGCTGATCGACGAAGGCCAGCAGATGGTCGGTTTTGATCGCGAGCAGGCAGGGCTTGTTGAGGCCGGTGGTTTTCAGTGTGTTCGATACGGCGCAATTGTCTGCCTGGGCTTCGAGCTTTTCGACCAGATTTCCCGGGCCGTAAAAGCGGAACTCAGCTTCGCGTAACGCAGCGTCGGCAACGCTCTTGAGTTGCATGTCGTGAGCGCGGCTTGCGGTAATACGTGATTCGAGGGTAACGCCGCGCATGCTGCTAACCGCCAGAAGAGTCAGCACCAGCAGCATGACGAGGGAAACGAGCAATACCGCTCCCTTTTGGGTTTTACGAAAGGGTGGGGTCATGGCATGAGATTCCTGAGGGTCTGGCTGCTACCTGCAATCTGATAGATACGCTTGCTGTCTGCCTCCTGTAGTCTGGCTTTGGCCTCGGCCGAGGCCTCGTTCAACCAGTCAGAGAAGACCTTGGAATCATCGCTGTCGCGCTGACCCGTGCGGCTGGCGAGCAACAAGGCATATCGCACGCTGCGGATCGCACCGCTGGATGGGATCCAGTCCGCCTGAGGAATAAAAGTGGTGACTTCCTTGTTCAGTACATCTGTGTTGCCTACACCGAAATCCAAGCGAACATCGGCGATTCCGCGAAGCAGTTCGCCATATTGTGGGCTGGTGGCATTTAGGTTTTTGCACAGCAGCCGGCCATTCTGCAGCTCGCCACCAGTGCTGGGTTCGTACTTGAGCGCCAGCACTGTCAGCTCGTTCTCATCAGGGGGATCCGAGGGAAAGGCTTCGTCATATTCGACGGAGCTGGCGGCGCCCTGGCAGTCCAGCTCTCCGCTGGCCTGCGGCTGATAACGAACGCAGAAGCCGGTGCCGCCACCGTCGGGATCATTGGGATTAAGCCCGGTAATGGCATGACCTGTGTCGAAGGCTAGGCATCCGCCTGCGGCTGGCTGCTCGGGAAAGATCGTTTCCAGCAACATCGATGGGTTCCGCCGATAGCCCGCCTTGCCTAGGTACTCGCCGATCATCAGCGCAGCGAAGCGGCTGTTCTCTAAATTGCCGGCTTGGTTCTGTTGAAAGACGTAATTGCGCTTGTTGTCGATATAGACCTGGGTAATCCCGAGCATCAAAAAGCTGCTGATGGCGAGCGCAATCAATAGCTCAATCATCGATAGGCCAAATTGGCGTTTCATGTTGTTCATGGCTCTATCCGAAGGGTGTAAGTACAAACGGTAGCGTCCGAGTCGCTTGCATCCAGACAGGCGCCTTCTCGAACTTGCCAGGCCAGGCGGACTTCAATCATCGAACCCTGGTTATCGCAGTCACCGGGAGCAGAACTGCGGCAGATATATACGTGGCTGTCGAACAGATCCGCACCACCAGGCAGTAAAGCCTCGACTCTGTCAGCCCAACAATCGCGTAGTTCCTGCGCCGTTGCGGCGATCTGGGTCGGGCTCGCCACGCAGGCGGCGCGCTCTGTGAAGTCTTCGCCTTCATCCTTGAAGAACAAAGAGCTGGTTTTCATTCCGCTGTTCACCGGGAAGCGCGGGGGCACCATGTCAAAGAGCTCATTGGGGTTGGTTCGCATGATCTCGATCAGGTCGCCTGCCAACATAACTGCAGTGTTGCGCTGCACGGAATCTTGGGTGTACTGGATGCTGCGTCCTTGTAAGGCCACCATGCCGAGTACTCCGATGGTGGTCAGCAGCAATGCCACAAGCACTTCGATCAGGCTGAAGCCTTTGTTGGTCGTCATCGCGTTCCTCATGGGGTGCAACTGGCGAGGTTGGTGCCAGTGGCGTCTTGCTTGCCGCGTGGATAGAGAAGGGTGCCGCCGCTGGGCTGTACTTCGAGCAGATAACCGGTGCTAGGGTCGTCATCGCGACAGAGAGTGAATTTAGCTGCCGTAGCGGTGCCGTTGGGGCGATAGAGCAGTTTGTCGTCGTGCAGGGCTGTGCTGAGGATTTCCACCTGTTCGGGGTTGTGCTCCATGATGCGCTCGACATCATCGCCGCCAGTTTCGCGGATTTCCCAGGGTGCGTTGTTCTTTGTCTGAATTTCATAAGCGGCGTGGTTGACGACTGCTTGCCCTCGTGCGTGCTGCAGAAAGGCAACCAATTCATCTGCCTTACTTTGCAGTTGGTTGTTGCGGATTAGCATGCTGAAGTTGGGGACGGCGATGGCCGCGAATATGCTCAAAAGCACCAAGGTGATCATCAGCTCGACCAGAGTAAATCCGTGCATGTCGGTTCGGCGTGACATGGTGTGCTCCATGGAAAACGTGAGCGGATGATGCAAACGTGCTTGTGCCTTGTCCCGGAGGTAAGGATGGTTGGCATGTTTGCAGGGATGAACGGTCGGATTATCCGTTTTGCCCGCGGCGGACGGTGTGATCCACACCAAGGTTCGCACCACCACTTGAGACGCGGGTCTAGGAACTGCACAGGTCTGCGCTGCCGCTGTTCTCGGCTGGGGTGCCGTGGCGCAGCCGCCCTTGACGGTTGAGGATCAATTGCCAAGCCACTTGTTGTTTGTGGCACTGGTAGAAACGTCCATTGCCGGTAGGGCTGGAGCCGTTGTCACGATAGCGGATGCTCTGCTGGAAACCGCTCCAGCGCAGGTCGTCATGGGTGGGGAGTTGGGTGAGCTGTAGTATTTGATTATCTGATGTGCGAACGAGCCAGCCGCTGACCCAATTGGCCGAGCAGGTTTGGCCATTGCTGCTGCCGCATATCTCAATTGTGCGGCGCCGCAGGACCGCCTCGGCGCGGGCATTATTCAGGATGGATTCAACCTGCTCCATGAGCGTTTGCTGACGACTGCGGGCGATCAGACCATCGAAGGCCGGCAAGGCAATGTTCGCGGCGATAGCTAGTAGCACTAGGGTGATCAGTAATTCGATGAGCGTGAAGCCTTGTTCTCTGTTCGACATGGTGCGGTTCCTTTGCACGTATCATGTGCCGCCTTCCTGGCGACCCCGTCTAGCTTCGACCGACCCGAGTCGGCGAAGAGAGCTTTTAGACCAACACGGCAGCCAGTCCAAGGATCGGAAGCTAAAAATGTGAACCAGCGTGTCGGAGGAGAGCTTGGAACAAAGATTGATCATCGTCGGCGGGGGCGTCATCGGGCTGCTTTCGGCCTACCTACTGGCGAGCGCAGGCCAGGAAGTCGTTTTGCTCGAATCAGGTGAGACGGGCACCGAAGCCTCCTGGGCTGGCGGCGGTATCGTTTCTCCGCTTTACCCGTGGCGCTACAGCCCGGCGGTGACGGCGCTGGCGCATTGGTCGCAGGCGTTCTATCCGCAGCTGGGGGGACGGCTGCTCGAGCAGACCGAGATCGATCCCGAGGTGTACGAGACCGGACTCTACTGGCTGGATTTGGAGGATGAAGACGAGGCGTTGGCCTGGGCTGAGCGTCAGGGGCGCGCTCTGGGACGAGTTCCGCTGGAGCAAGTGCACGCCGCAGTACCCGAGCTTGGCGAAGGATTTTCTCGGGCGATATTCATGCCGGGAGTCGCCAACGTGCGCAACCCGCAGCTTTTGCGCGCCCTGCGGGAAGCGCTCGCCAGGATGCTGAGCGTAAGGGTGATCGAGCACTGCCCGGTGACCGGCTTCGTTCGCGAAGGTGCGCGAGTCGTAGGCGTGCAGACCGCACAGGGCGAGATGCGAGCCGAGCGTGTAGTTGTCGCCGCGGGCGCTTGGAGCGGCAACTTGCTGGCGACCCTGGGGCTTGAGCTGCCGGTCAAACCGATGAAGGGACAGATGATTCTGTTCAAGTGCGCCGAAGACTTTCTGCCGAGCATGGTGCTGGCCAAGCGGCGCTATGCGATTCCTCGGCGAGACGGCCATATCCTGGTGGGCAGCACGCTTGAAGACGCAGGCTTTGACAAGACGCCGACCGAAGATGCGCTTGAAAGCCTCAGGGCCAGCGCTATCGAACTGCTACCGGCGCTGGCTGATGCGACCGTAATCAAGCACTGGGCCGGGTTGCGTCCGGCTTCACCCGAGGGCATTCCGTATATTGGGCCAGTACTGGGTCACGACGGCCTCTGGCTCAACTGCGGACACTTTCGTAACGGTCTGGTGCTGGCTCCGGCGTCCTGCCAGTTGCTCACGGATCTGATGCTGGGTCGGCCGCCCTGCATCGATCCCGAACCGTACGCCCCGGTCGGTCGGCTCTGATGTTTGCCCGGATTTGATAAGCGCTTCGGAATGATAGCGAGTCCCGCGGTTTAGTGGGGTTTTGTTGTTAAGGCGGGATGGTTTAACGAGCGGTAGTGTTCGAGCCGACTCCCTTGCCGGCCGCGGGTCAGTTTTCGCCGCGGGTCGCGCCTCTCACAAGGTATCGGTATGGACTTTGGCCAGCGGTGGGCGAGGCTTCTGGCTCGTCAGTGAGCTGAACCCAGCGCTTCGGTGTGGAGTGAGTCCACATTATTTGCCACAGTTCGTGTTTTTTCACAGGGCTCGGTATCCACGCGTTGCCCTTGTAGGAGGCCCGCCTCGGGGCGAGGCTTTTCAGCCTGTTCGCGGCAATGACGGTTCAGCGCTTCGAGTGAGCCGGTTTTGCTGTTAAATTGCTCGGCTTTGTGGCGCTCGGAATAGCCGCGCCGATTTCTTTGCTCAAGAGGTTCGTGTGGCCAAGAAAACCACCTCGTTGTCCGGCCTTGGTGGACTGGTGTTTTCCACCGATGCAGGGCGGCACTGCCCCGATTGCAGCCAGCCGCTGGACGCCTGTATCTGCAAGCAGTCGTTCATTCCGGAAGGTGACGGCATCGCTCGGGTCCGCCGGGAAAGCAAGGGCCGTGGCGGTAAGACCGTGACCACCATCGCTGGCGTACCGCTTGCCGAAGCTGAACTCAAGGAGCTGGCCAGTGCGCTCAAGCGTCGTTGCGGGACGGGCGGTGCGCTCAAGGATGGGATCATCGAAATTCAGGGCGATCATGTTCAGCTTCTTCTGGATGAACTGACCAAGCGTGGATTCAAGGCAAAAAAATCCGGCGGTTGAGGTCAGTACTTACCCCATCACATTTTTCGCTTACTTCTTGGCGTACCGGCTGTCCAAGCGCGATAGCCTTTCTGTCGTGTTCTAGGCTCGGCAGACAATTCATTTTCAGGAGGCTTAGATGCCCGTACGACGCACACGTAAAGACGACGGCAGCCAATGGACCGCAGCGGACAGCCGTAGCGTCTACGGCATTCGTCACTGGGGCGCCGGCTACTTTTCGATCAGCGACGGCGGCCATGTCGAGGTGCGCCCTCAGGGGCCTGCTGGCGAGGCCATCGAGTTCACAGGGCTGATCGAGCAATTGCGCGACGCGGGGCTGACCCTGCCTTTGTTGGTGCGCTTCCCAGACATCCTGCAGGACCGTGTGCGTCACCTGACCGGCGCGTTCGACGCCAACATCGAGCGCCTCGAGTACCAGAGCAAGTACACCGCGCTGTACCCGATCAAGGTCAATCAACAGGAAGCGGTGGTGGAAAACATCATCGCCACGAAGAACGTCGCCATTGGCCTGGAGGCCGGCTCCAAGCCTGAACTGATGGCGGTGCTGGCACTGGCGCCGAAGGGCGGCACCATCGTCTGCAACGGCTATAAGGATCGTGAATTCATCCGCCTGGCACTGATGGGGCAGAAGCTCGGGCATAACGTTTTCATCGTCATCGAGAAAATGTCCGAAGTGGGCATGGTCATCGAAGAAGCCGCGGAGCTGAAGATCCTTCCGCAGGTTGGACTACGTGTACGGCTGTCTTCCTTGGCGTCGAGCAAGTGGGCCGACACTGGTGGCGAGAAATCCAAGTTCGGCCTGTCTGCCGCGCAGCTGCTCACGGTCATCGAGCGCTTCCGCGCGGCCGGAGTGGAGCAGGGCGTGCGGCTGCTGCACTTCCACATGGGGTCGCAGATCGCCAATCTGGCTGACTACCGCGACGGCTTTCGTGAAGCCATCCGTTATTACGCCGAATTGCGCGCGCTCGGTTTGCCGGTTGATCACATCGATGTGGGCGGTGGACTGGGTGTTGACTACGACGGCACGCATTCGCGCAATGCCAGTTCGATCAACTACGACATCGATGAGTACGCCGGCACCGTGGTGGGCATGCTCAAGGAGTTCTGCGATCGCCAGGAGCTGCCGCACCCGCACATTTTCTCCGAGAGCGGCCGAGCCATGACTGCGCACCATGCGGTGCTGGTGATGCAGGTCACCGATTTCGAGCGCCACAACGACGAGGCGCCGACCATCGAGAATTACGACGAGTTGCCCGAAATCGTCCAGGCGCTGGCCGATCTGCTCGGCCCGACGGACCCGGAGATGGTTACCGAAACCTATTGGCGCGCCACCCACTATATGAGCGAGGCCGCCGCGCAATACGCATCGGGCAAGCTGTCGCTGGCGCAGAAAGCGCTGGCCGAACAAAGCTATTTCGCCATCTGCCGGCGCCTGTACAACCAGCTCAAGGCGCGCCAGCGCTCGCATCGCGCGGTGCTCGACGAACTCAACGACAAGCTCGCGGACAAATACATCTGCAATTTCTCGGTGTTCCAGAGCCTGCCGGATACCTGGGCGATCGACCAGATCCTGCCGATCGTGCCGCTGCAGCGCCTGACCGAAGAGCCGGTGCGTCGCGCCGTGCTGCAGGATCTGACCTGCGACTCCGACGGCAAGATCAAGCACTACGTCGACGAGCAGAGCATCGAGAACAGCATGCCTGTGCACGAGATTCAGGCGGGGGAGGAGTATTTCCTCGGCGTGTTCCTGGTGGGCGCCTACCAGGAGATCCTTGGCGACATGCATAACCTGTTCGGCGATACCGATTCGGTGAACGTCTACCAACGTGAGGACGGCAGCTTCTATCACGCCGGCATCGAAACGCACGACACCATCGAAGACATGTTGCGCTACGTGCACCTGTCACCCGAGGAGCTGATGACCTACTACCGCGATAAGGTGTCCAGTGCGCGGCTCAGCGCCAAAGAACGCACCCAATACATCGACGCGTTGCGGCTGGGCCTGACTCGCTCTTCATATCTCACGCCCTGATCGGGCGGCTTCGCCAGCAAGCGGATGGCGTTTCCAGCCGCAATGATCGTTCCCGCACGTGCGGGAGGTGCCAACGCTCTGCTCGCTGGATACGCGAGCGTCCTGCTGCGGGGCGTCTTGCAGGAGCGCGGGGTCCATCGTGCCTTCCGGTCGGGCAGACCCCGCGTTGATCTTACTGATTGTCGAGCCCGCCCCTGGTCGCTCCAGCCGCACCTTCGCGCCCGTCCCCAGTCGATATCGGTAACGCCCAGCCGAAGCGATATCGCCATGCCAGAAGGCCCGTCCATTGTCATTCTTCGAGAAGAAGTCGCCGAATTTGAAGGCAAGATCATCGACCGCGCGGAGGGCAGTGCCAAGCTCGACATAGCACGATTGATCGGTCAGTCGGTGCGATCGTTTCGCAGCTGGGGCAAGCACTTCCTGATCGAGCTGGACGATGTGTCGCTGCGCATTCACCTGCTCCTGTTCGGCAGTTACCGGATAAACGAGCGCAAGGATTCCACGCCGCGCCTGAGCCTGGGCTTTGCCAACGGCGAGCTGAATTTCTACGGCTGCTCGGTGCAATTCATCGAAGGTCCGTTGGAAGAGGCCTACGAGTGGAGCGCGGATGTCATGAGCGACGCCTGGGATAATCGCGCCGCGCTGAAGAAGCTGCGCGCCAGGCCGCGGCTGCTGGCCTGCGACGCGCTGCTGGATCAGACGCTGTTTTCCGGCTCCGGCAATATCATCAAGAACGAAGTGTTGTTCCGGACGCGCATCCATCCGCTGTCACTGATCGGCGAATTACCTGCGGCCAAGCTGCGTGAGTTGGCGCGTGAGGTGCGTAATTACAGCTTCGATTTCTTGCAGTGGAAGCGCGAGGGCAAGCTCAAGGCGAACTGGCTGGCACATACCAAGACCACCTGTCCGCGCTGCAGGATCCCGTTCGTCAAAGCCAAGTCTCTCGGCCGCAGCAAGCGCCGCAGCTTCTTCTGCGAGCGTTGTCAGAAGCGCTACGGCGACAGTGATCAGGTGTCGGTCGAGGCGCCGGAAACAGAGCAGTAGCGCGAGGTGGCGTACCCTTTGATTATGATCCACGCTCCGCCGTAGGGGCTGCCCCGGCTTTTCCCATACCGAGATATTCCTTCATGCGTATCGCTTCCTTGTTGCTGGCTGCTGCCGCAGTCGTCTGGATTCCACCGGTTTCCGCCTCCGAGTCGTTGCTCGATTTGCGGGTCGGCGAGGCGAGCTTGCAGGCGGAGTACGCGCGCTCGCCGGACGAACGAGCTCGCGGGCTGATGGAGCGCACCGAACTGCCAGCTGATCGCGGCATGCTGTTTCGCTTCGATGACGTGCGCCGTCACTGCCTCTGGATGAAAGACACGCCGCTGCCGCTTTCCGCTGCCTTCATGGACGAGCAGGGGCGCATCGTCGATATCATCGACCTGGAACCGCTGGACAAGGCGATCCGCTGTTCGCAAGAACCCGCGCGCTATGCGTTGGAGGTAAACCAGGGGTGGTATCGTCAGCACCGACTCGGGACTAATGACCACGTAAAGGGCATTCCCGAGGTCGATTGACAGACAGCCGTTCGCTGAGCCGATCGGTCTGGTATCGAGGCAGAAGGGTGTTGGTATGACGGGACGATTGATCTACCTGATAGGCCCTTCCGGCGCCGGCAAGGACAGTCTGCTGCAGGCCGCTCGCGAGCCGCTGCGGGCGCGCGGTTGCCGGGTCGCCCGGCGCGTCATTACCCGCTCTGCCGAAGCCGTGGGGGAGGATGCCATAGCGGTTAGCGAGTCAGAGTTCGAGCAGTTGCGCGGTAGCGGTGCCTTCGCATTGGCTTGGCACGCAAACGGCCTGCACTACGGAATATCCCGGAAGATCGATGATTGGCTGGCGGCAGGCGAGCATGTCTTGATCAACGGTTCGAGAGGCTATCTGGCCGAAGCGCGTCAACGTTATCCGCAGCTGCAACCGGTGCTGCTTACAGTGGCGCTGCCGATTCTGCGTGAGCGTTTGCTGGCACGCGGGCGTGAGTCGCTCGAGGAAATAGAGGCACGGCTGGCCCGCAACGAGCTATTTCAATCAACGGCGGAGCAAGGCGGGACGCAGCTGCTGGATAACTCCGGCCCACTCGAGCAGACCCTGCAGCGCTTGCTCCAGTTGATCGACCAAAACCATGCGTACGACTGACAGCTCCAGCGACAACGCTCCTCACGTGCTGATGAATGCCGGCATCGTTGCCCATTTCTACCTCATCCTCGCGTACTGATTTTTCGAGCGTGTCGTGCGAGACGTCACCGCGGCGCGGCATGGGACTGTACCTCTGCACTGGATGACCGGTGCGCGCCTCAGGCCGACCTTCGCCACGCTAGTCCAGTGGCAGCTCTGTCGTCCTTTTCACCTCACTCATCGCGATGTGTGAATGCGCCTCCTGTACATGCGGCCGTTGCAGCAGCTGGTCGCGCAAAAAGCGTTCGTAACTGTCGATGTCCTTGGCCACCACCTTGAGCAGATAATCCGACTCGCCGGCCATGGTGTGGCACTCCAGCACTTCGGGATAACCGACCACCGCACGCTCGAATTCATCGAGGTTGCTGCGGCCGTGGGCAGAGAGCTTGATGTTGACGAACACCGTCATGTTCAGCCCGAGCTTCTTCGGGTTGAGCAGGGCGACCTTGCGCTCGATCAACCCTTCTTCCTGCATGCGGTTGATGCGGCGCCAGCAGGGTGATTGCGACAGTTCGACCTTTTCCGCGATCTCGGCAGCGGAGAGGTCAGCGTTATGTTGCAGCAGCAGGAGAATCTTGCGATCGATGCTGCTCAGCAGGGTCTGCATGGTTGTGCTCTTTTTGTTGTTGTTAGTGGATGGATCATGCACGCGATTGCGCTTCTACCGCAAAAGTAGAAAGAAAATCGCTAGCCGTCACGGCCAAACTCTTTACCAACGCGCAACGGTGGGGTTATCCCCTGCCGGTCGCTGGCGTGGGAAAGCTTTCCGTGCGGCTGCCCACGACCTGTTAGGCGGGATGTGAAACACACATCCCAGACTCCGATAAAAACAAACAGGAGCGCCACATGTCATTGGCCGAGATTCGCCTGGATGACAAGTACCGGCTCGCAACCGGACATCTGTACCTCACCGGCACCCAGGCGCTGACCCGCCTGCCGATGCTGCAGCACCAACGCGACCAGGCCCAGAACCTGAACACCGGTTGCTTTATCTCCGGCTACCGCGGCTCGCCGCTTGGCATGCTGGACAAGAGCCTCTGGGAAGCGCGCGACTACCTCAAGCAGCACGCCATTCATTTCCAGCCGGGCCTCAACGAGGAACTGGCGGCGACGGCGGTGTGGGGCAGTCAGCAGACCAACCTGTTCCCCGGTGCCAAGTATGACGGCGTGTTCGCCATGTGGTACGGCAAGGGGCCGGGCGTCGACCGTTCCGGTGACGTCTTCAAGCACGGCAACGCCGCGGGCGTCTCGCCCCATGGCGGTGTGTTGCTGCTAGCCGGTGACGACCACGGCTGCAAATCCTCGACACTGCCGCACCAGAGCGAGCACGCCTTCATTGCTGCCTCGATTCCGGTACTCAACCCGTCCAACGTCCAAGAAATCCTCGACTACGGCATCATCGGCTGGGAGCTGTCGCGCTATTCCGGCTGCTGGGTGGCGCTCAAGACCATCGCCGAGAACGTCGATTCGTCAGCCGTGGTCGAGGTCGATCCGCTGCGGGTGCAGACGCGCATCCCCGATGACTTCGAACTGCCCAAAGACGGCGTGCACATCCGCTGGCCGGACCCGCCATTGGCGCAGGAAAAACGCCTCAACCTGTACAAGATTTACGCGGCGCGCGCCTTCGCACGGGCCAACAACCTCAACCGGGTGATGCTCGATTCGCCGAACCCGCGCCTCGGCATCATCACCACTGGCAAGTCGTATCTTGACGTTCGTCAGGCGCTGGACGATCTCGGTCTGGACGAAGCGCTGTGCGCCTCGGTCGGTCTGCGCGTGCTCAAGGTTGGCATGAGCTGGCCGCTGGAGCCGGTCTCGGTGCATGAGTTTGCCCAGGGCCTGGACGAAATTCTGGTGGTCGAGGAAAAGCGCAGCATCGTTGAAGACCAGCTCACCGGGCAGCTCTACAACTGGCCGCTGGACAAGCGGCCTCGCGTGGTCGGCGAGTTCGACGAGCACGGCACCTCGTTGCTGCCGAACCTCAGCGAACTGACGCCCGCGATGATCGCCCGGGTAATCGCCAAGCGCCTCGCGCCGATCTACTCCAGCGACAGCATCCAGGCGCGTCTGGCGTTCCTCTCCGCCAAGGAAAAAGCCCTGGCCGCACGCAGCTACGACACCGTGCGTACGCCGCATTACTGCTCCGGCTGCCCGCATAACAGCTCGACCAAGGTGCCGGAAGGCAGCCGTGCCTCGGCCGGTATCGGTTGCCATTACATGGTTCAGTGGATGGACCGGCGCACCGAGACCTTCACCCAGATGGGCGGCGAGGGCGTCAACTGGATCGGCCAGGCGCCGTTCACCGAAACGCCGCACATGTTCCAGAACCTCGGCGACGGCACCTACTTCCACTCCGGCAGCCTGGCCGTGCGCGCCGCGGTAGCGGCCGGGGTGAACATCACCTTCAAGATCCTCTACAACGATGCGGTGGCCATGACCGGTGGCCAGCCCATCGACGGTGAGCTGCGGGTCGATCAGCTCAGTCGGCAGATTGCCGACGAGGGCGTGAAACGCATCGCTTTGGTCAGCGACGAGCCGGACAAGTACCCGACTCGTGACTCCTTCGCGCCGATCACCAGCTTCCACCACCGCCGCGATCTGGACGCCGTGCAGCGTGAGTTGCGCGAGTTCAAGGGTGTCTCGGTGATCATCTATGACCAGACCTGCGCCACTGAGAAACGTCGTCGGCGCAAGCGCGGCAAGCTGGAAGATCCGGCAAAGCGCGCTTTCATCAACCCCGCCGTATGCGAGGGCTGCGGCGACTGCGGCGAGAAGTCCAACTGCCTGGCGGTGATGCCGCTGGAAACCGAACTGGGGCGCAAGCGCGAGATCGATCAGAACGCCTGCAACAAGGACTTTTCCTGCGTCGAAGGCTTCTGCCCGAGCTTTGTCACCGTGCACGGCGGCGGATTGCGCAAGCCGGAGGCCATGGCCGGTGGCATCGCGGGCGACCAGCTGCCCGAACCGCAGCATCCGACGCTGGATCGGCCCTGGAACGTGCTGATCCCCGGTGTCGGTGGCAGTGGCGTCACGACGCTTGGCGCGCTCTTGGGCATGGCCGCGCACCTGGAAGGCAAGGGCTGCACGGTGCTCGATCAGGCTGGCCTTGCGCAGAAGTTCGGCCCGGTGGTCACTCACGTGCGTATCGCCGCCAAGCAGGACGATATCTATGCCGTACGCATCGCGGCAGGCGAAACCGACTTGCTGCTGGGTTGCGATCTGGTGGTGGCTGCCGGCGAAGATTCGCTGACCCGCCTAAACGATCAGATCAGCCATGCGGTGATTAACAGCCACGAATCGGCGACCGCCGAATTCACCCGCAACCCCGATGCTCAGGTACCGGGCAAGGCCATGCGCGAAGCCTTGATGGATGCGGTGGGTGCCGAGAAGACCCATTTCATCGATGCGAGCTACCTGGCCACTCGACTGCTGGGCGATAGCATCGCCACCAACCTGTTTCTGCTGGGTTTCGCCTATCAGCAAGGGTTGTTGCCGCTGTCTGCCGAAGCCATCGAGAAAGCCATCAGCATCAACGGTGTTGCCGCAGAGCTGAACCAGCAGGCGTTCCGCTGGGGCCGGCGGGCGGTGCTGGAGCGTGAAGCGGTCGAAAAGCTCGCACGTCCGGTCGAGATGGCCGAACCAATCTGCCAAACGCTGGAAGAGATCGTCGACTGGCGGCTGGACTTCCTGACCAAATACCAGAACGCGGGCTATGCCAAGCGCTATCGCTCGATCGTCGAGCGCGTGCGTGCGGTGGATAGTGCTGACGACCTGGCGCTTTCGAAGGCCGTGGCGCGCTACTACTTCAAACTGCTTGCCTACAAAGACGAGTACGAAGTGGCGCGGCTGTACAGCGAGCCGGAGTTCCGCCAGCAGCTCGAGGCGCAGTTCGAAGGCGACTACAAGCTGCAGTTCCATCTGGCACCGGCCTGGCTGGCCAAGCGCGACAGCACCACTGGCGAGCCACGCAAGCGCGAGCTCGGCCCTTGGGTACTGAGCGCCTTCAACGTGCTGGCCAAGCTGAAGTTCGTGCGCGGCACGCCATTGGACGTGTTCGGCTACGGCCATGACCGCCGTGTCGAACGCGAACTGATCACCGAGTACGAGCGCAATCTTGATCAATTGCTGGCTCAACTGAAGCCGAGCAACTACCGCACCGCTGTGGCGATCGCTGCGCTGCCTGAGCTGATCCGCGGTTATGGCCCGGTGAAGGAGCGCTCCATCGCCAAGGCGCGCCAGCAGGAGAAGTTGCTCAAGGAGCAGATGAACCGCGGCGACGAGGTGCAGACCGTGCGGTTGTTCGAGCCTGCGGCGTGACCCGTGGACCTCAGCAGTACCACGAGCGACGCTGCCGTAGGGTGGGCTTTAGCCGACCGTTCCCCGGTGGGGCGCGCGGCGTTTTGCTTCAGCCCACCGCCAGGGCCGAGAGCACTGGTGGGCTTCAGCCCACGATTCCCGGGTCGTACGGGCGTCGGCCAGCCTACAAACCAAACGCTTATGCAGCACAAAACATCTGAAGGGCCGGAGATCAGAGCGCTTGAACAGAACAACAACAGAGGAATCCGCAATGTCCGTTTTCACCCACGCCGATTTTGATCACCACGAACAGGTGGTGTTCTGCCATGACAAGGCATCGGGTCTGCGCGCCATCATCGCCATCCATGACACCACGCTCGGTCCGGCGCTGGGCGGCTGCCGCATGTTTCCCTATGCTAGCGATGACGATGCCGTGCGTGACGTGCTGCGTCTGTCGCGCGGCATGACGCTGAAATCCTCGCTGGCCGGTCTCAAGCTCGGCGGGGGCAAGGCGGTGATCATTGGCGACCCGCATACCGGCAAGAGCCAGGCGTTGCTGCACGCCATGGGCGATTTCGTCGACAGCCTCGGCGGGCGCTACATTACTGCCGCCGATTCCGGCACCGGCGAGCCGGAAATGCAGGCCTTCGCCCAGCGCACGCGCCATGTCATCGGTGCGACGCCACGCGCCACGCTCGACGGCAGCATCGCCAGTGGTGACCCATCCCCGTCCACCGCGCTCGGCGTATTCGTCGGCCTGCGCGAGGCGGTGCGCCAGCGGCTCGGCCGGGACAACCTGCAAGGGCTGAAAGTGGCGATCCAGGGTGTCGGGCACGTGGGCATGGGACTCGCGCGGCACCTCAAGGCAGCCGGTGCCGAGCTTTGGGTGAGTGACATCTTCGAGGCCAACGTGCAGCAAGCGGTGGACGAGCTCGGCGCCCATGCCGTGCGTCCACATGACATCAGCAGCCTCGACGTAGATGTGTTCGCGCCGTGCGCCATGGGCGGCATCCTCAATGCCGAAACCCTGCAAACCCTGCGCGCGCCGGTGATCGCCGGCGCGGCAAACAACCAGCTGGCGAGTCCGGAAATCGGCGTCGAGCTGCAGCGGCGCAATCATCTTTACGCGCCGGACTACGCGATCAACGCCGGCGGCATCATCGACGTCTATTACCAGCGCATCGGTGGCAGCGCGGCGCAGACCGATACGCATGTCAAAGGCATCGCCGACACCCTGCGCGAGATCTTCAATCGCGCCGCCGCCAGTGGCGAGCCGACCTCGATCATCGCTGACCGTCTGGCGCTCGAGCGGCTGCATATTGGTGACCCCACCGCAGAGCCGAGCAAGCAGCGACTGCACGCCTAGCGATCCTTCGGGCGGCCTTTGCCGCCCGGTTTCTTTCGGCAGCCCAGCCGTACTGCCGAGCCATTTACGGAAGCGTTGACCCGGTCAGCCCAAGCGCAGCACGGCGTGGCGTGCCGAGGTACCTGGTGCCTCGACGGCCTGTGCTCGCAAAGTGACGGTCCTGGCTCGCCGCCGGCGTTCCGTTGTACAGCCCTGACAAAAACAACAAGCAGGAATCCGCAATGACAGACAAAAGCAGCCTTGTCGCCGGCACGCTCGGTGGCGCCTCCGTTGGTACTCAGCAAAGCGCGGTGCGGGGTCTCTGGTCCTCACGCTGGGTGTTCTTCCTGGCCGCTACCGGGTCGGCGGTCGGCCTCGGCAATATCTGGAAATTCCCCTATATCACCGGCCAGAACGGTGGCGGTGCCTTCGTGCTGGTGTATCTCGCCTGCATCTTATTGATCGGTATCCCCTTGCTGATGGCCGAGGTGATGATTGGCCGCCGCGGTCGGCAGAATCCCGACGGCGCAGTGGCGCGCCTGGCCCGTGAAGCAGGCGCCAGCTCGCGCTGGCGCGTCGCCGGCTGGCTCGGAGGGCTGACCGGATTTCTCATTCTGAGCTTCTATCTGGTGGTGGCCGGATGGGCGCTGGCGTACGTGCCGGCTACCCTCAGCGGCGGCTTCAACGGTGTCAGTGGCGAAGCCAGTGGCAACATGTTCGGTGCCCTGTTGGCCGATCCGCTGCGGCTGATCGTCTGTGGCAGCCTGGTGCTGGCGGCGACCATGCTGATCGTCGGCCTCGGTGTACGCGGCGGCTTGGAGCGCTCATTGCGCTTCCTCATGCCGGGCTTGTTCGTTCTGTTGCTGGCGCTGGTCGGCTACGCGGCGGTAAATGGCGAATTTGCCCGCGGCGTGGAATTTCTCTTCGTGCCGGACTTCTCCAAGCTGACCGCGACCAGCGTACTGGTGGCGCTGGGGCATGCCTTTTTCACCCTCAGCCTCGGCTGCGGCGCGATGATGGTCTATGGCTCTTACTTACCCGAAGGCACCTCGATCGCCAAAACCTCGATTCTGGTGGCCCTTGCGGACACGGCCGTGGCGCTGCTGGCCGGCTTGGCGATCTTCCCTCTGGTATTCGGTAATGGCCTGGAACCGGGCGCAGGCCCAGGCCTGATCTTCGTCACCCTGCCAATCGCCTTTGGCCAGATGCCGCTGGGTCAGTTGGTCGGCGGGCTGTTCTTCATCATGCTGGTGATCGCTGCGTTGACCTCGGCGATTTCATTGAGCGAACCGAGCATCGCCTGGATGACCGAGCGCTTCGGCATGACCCGCTTGAAGGCGGTGCTGACCAGCGGTGCGTTGTTGTGGTTGCTGAGCCTGGGCAGCGTGTTTTCCTTCAATCTCTGGGCGGATTACCAGCTGTTCGGCAAGACTTTCTTCGACGGCCTGGATTACCTGACCACCAATTGGCTGATGCCACTGGGCGGGCTGGCCACGGTGCTATTCGCCGGCTGGGTATTGCAGGAGAAGGTGGTGCGTGACGCCATCGGTATTCGTCGGGATGGGCTGTTCCGCGCCTGGTGGGTGCTGCTGAGGTTCGGCACTCCGCTGGCCATCGTGCTGGTGTTTCTCAATCTGAGCGGGTTGATTTAGCAGTCATTGGCGATCTCTGTCGTATGACAGGCCAGCGCCTTGCCCCGGTCTCGGTGGGCTAAAGCCCACCAGCCCCAGCCAGAGCTAACTAAGCCAGCCAGAGCTAACTAAGAAAGTGCAGTGGCTGGCAGCTCGGTTGTCAGCTTTTCGTTACGGATAATGACTTGCAACCCCGTCCTCCGGACCTTGCGCCGGGTTGTAAAGAAAAGCTTCCAGCGCGGCCCTCGCAAAGCTGCGCACGGTGCTGAATGCGGGCTTGTGGAGCTCTTCCCGCTGGTTTGTGATGGGCGCAGCCAAACCGTGCAGCGGCACCAAAACAAGAATCAGGAGGCGATATGAACGCCGTGACCAAGATCGAACAGCACAACCCTATCGGTACCGACGGCTTCGAGTTCGTCGAATTCACTGCGCCGAATGCCGAGGGTATCGAGCAGCTGCGTCAGCTGTTCAACCAGATGGGCTTCACCGAAACGGCCAAGCACCGCTCCAAGGAGGTCTGGCTGTTCCAGCAGAATGACATCAACGTCGTCCTCAACGGCAGTCCCACCGGGCATGTCCATGCGTTCGCCGAGAAGCACGGGCCGAGTGCCTGTGCCATGGCGTTCCGGGTAAAGAATGCCACTCAGGCCGCCGCCTATGTCGAGTCCCAGGGCGCCAAGCTGGTCGGCAGCCACGCCAATTTCGGGGAGTTGAACATTCCCTGCGTTGAGGGCATTGGCGGTTCCTTGCTGTATCTCGTCGACCGCTACGGCGACAAGAGCATCTATGACGTGGACTTCGAGTTCATCGAGGGCCGTACGCCGAATGACAACGCCGTTGGCCTGATGTGCATCGATCATCTGACCCACAACGTCATGCGTGGGCAGATGGACGTCTGGTCCGGGTTCTACGAGCGCATCGCCAACTTTCGCGAGATCCGTTATTTCGATATCGAGGGCAAGCTCACCGGCCTGTTCTCCCGCGCCATGACCGCGCCGTGCGGCAAGATCCGTATCCCGATCAACGAGTCGGCCGACGATAAGTCGCAGATCGAAGAGTTCATCCGCGAGTACCACGGCGAGGGTATCCAGCACATCGCGCTGTCCACCGACGACATCTACGCCACGGTGCGTCGCCTGCGTGCCAATGGCGTGGATTTCATGCGCACGCCGGACACCTACTACGAGAAAGTCGACACCCGTGTCGCTGGCCACGGCGAGCCCACCGATGTGCTGCGCGAGCTGAACCTGTTGATCGATGGTGCTCCGGGCACTGGCAAATCAGGTGACGACGGCATCCTGCTGCAGATCTTCACCGACACGGTGATCGGCCCGATCTTCTTCGAGATCATCCAGCGCAAAGGCAACCAGGGTTTTGGCGAAGGCAACTTCAAGGCGCTGTTCGAGTCGATCGAGGAAGATCAGGTCCGTCGTGGTGTGATCAGCGGGGAGTAGGCGTTCGGAACGCCGAATGTAGGGTGGATCACGCTTCACCGATCCACCAGGCGAGTCGAGCGCACCGCAGCGGCCAATGGCGGATGAAAAAAGCGTCATCCACCCTACGAGCAGGCAACAACCAGAGAACTCCATGAATAGCAACGAGACGAACCAAAAAGCCGGCTCACCCACGCTGAAGCTCTACGGTTATTGGCGCTCCAGCGCCGCCTACCGGGTGCGCATCGCGCTGAACCTCAAAGGGCTCGCCTTCGACAATCTGCCCGTGCATCTGGTCAAGGATGGCGGCCAGCAGCATTCGGTCGATTACAAGACGCTCAACCCGCAGGAACTGGTGCCTTTGCTGGTCGATGGCAACGAGCGCATCAGCCAATCGCTGGCGATCCTCGAATACCTGGAGGAAGTCTTTCCGCTTCCGGCCCTGCTGCCGCACGACCCGGTCGATCGTGCGCGGGTGCGGGCACTGGCGCTGCACATCGCCTGCGACCTGCATCCGCTGAACAACCTGCGGGTGCTGCAATACCTCAGCGGCCCGCTGGGCATCGCGGATGAGGCGAAGCAACAGTGGATCCGTCACTGGATCGCCACGGGTCTGGCCGGCGTCGAGCAGGGGCTCGCCGCGTTCGACGGCAAGCTGTCACTCGGCAGACGGCCGGGTTATCTGGAGGCATGCCTGGTTCCACAGGTATACAATGCGCGCCGTTTTTCCTGTGACCTCGGCGCCTACCCGCGCATTTTGCAGATGACCGAGCAGTGCGAAACCCTCGAAGCATTTGCCAATGCCGCTCCGGAGGTGCAGCCCGACGCTCAATGAAATAAAGGTCGATCCGCCTTGCCACTCCGTCGCGTCACAAGCGCGGCGGGTTCGATTCCGTCACAGATAACAACAAACAGGTGACGCATGACCCGTGAAACACCCAAGAACCTCTGGCTCTCCCGCTGGGGTTTCATCCTCGCCGCCACCGGCTCCGCCGTGGGCCTGGGCAATATCTGGAAATTCCCTTACATCACCGGGCAGTACGGCGGTGGCGCCTTCGTACTGATGTACCTGGCGTGCATCCTGGCCATCGGCATTCCGGTGATGATGACCGAGATCGCCATCGGCCGCCGCGGCCGTGGCAGCCCCATCGATGCGATCGGCCGCGCCGTGCGTGAGAACGGCAGCAGCACCCTGTGGAAGGGCGTCGGCGGCATGGCGATGGCGGCCGGTTTCCTGATTCTGTGCTTCTACGTGGTAGTAGCCGGCTGGGCCTTCGCCTATACGGTGAAGATGCTCGATGGCTCGCTCGCCGCCAGCTCCGTCGATAGCCTGGCGCAGGTATTCGAGGCGCATAACGCCAACCCCTGGCAGCTCGGTGGCTGGAGCGTGCTGGTGGCGTTGCTAACGTTGTGGATCGTCGCCAAGGGCGTGCAACAGGGCATCGAAAACTCGGTGCGCTGGATGATGCCAGGGCTGGCCGTGATGCTGCTGATCCTGGTGGGTTACGCCTTCACCAGCGGCGGTTTCGACGAGGGCTTCTCTTTCCTGTTCAGCTTCGACACCTCCAAGCTCACCGGTGAAGCGCTGCTGGCTGCGCTCGGCCACGCCTTCTTTACCCTCAGCCTGGCCTCCGGGGCGATCCTCACCTACGGTTCCTACATCCCCGACGGCCAATCCATCACCCGCACCACCTTCATGGTCGCCATCGCCGATACCGCGGTCGCGCTGCTGGCGGGTCTGGCGATCTTCCCGATCATTTTTGCCAACGGCATGGATCCGACCGCCGGCCCCGGCTTGATCTTCATGAGCCTGCCGCTGGCCTTCCAGCAGATGCCGTTCGGCACCCTGTTCGGCACCTTGTTCTTCGCCATGGTCTCGATCGCGGCACTGACCTCGGCCATCTCGATGATCGAGGCGACGGTCGCCTACCTCAACGAGAAGCACGGCATCAGTCGCCTTAAAGCCGCCGTCGGCGCCGGTGCGGTGCTGCTGGTGATCAGCTTGCTGGCCATGCTCTCGTTCAACCTGATGGCTGGCTGGACGCCGCTGGGCAAGAACTTCTTCGACTGGCTGGACTACCTGACCTCGCGCTGGATGATGCCGTTGGGTGGCATCTTCATCGTGGTCTTCGCCGGCTACGTGCTGCGCAGCGAGATCATGCGGGAGGAGCTCGACCTGCCGCCGCTGGGTTATGCGCTCTGGTTGTTCATGGTGCGTTACGTCTGCCCGGTGCTGATCACCATGGTGTTCCTGCACGCCCTCGGCTGGCTGGGCTTCGATCCGCTCGTGCGCTGGTACTGGATCGCCGGTGCCATCGGCGCGCTGACCATCCTCGGCGAGGGTCTGCGACCCCGGGTGATGCCGGCATTGGCCGGACGCTGAGTTCAGCTATCTATCCGATGCGACAACGCAACGGCACACCCTAAAAGGTGTGCCGTTTTCGTTTGTGGTCGACCGCCTATCGCCGCTTTTGCGGTGTGCTGAACATCTCTTACGGTGTATCGAAACGGCAGGCTGACGAGGCTTTGCGGCGCCTCGAGGCGATGACTGGCGTAAAGAACCTCGGGTGTTGGCCGACAGAATGACCAACGCAACGGATGCTTATTCCAGGCCAGGGATTGCCGACTCGATCCAGACCCATCCGGACACGCGCCCATGCCCAGCCGTCTCAAGTTCAGCCACAAGATTTTGCTGGCCGCGTCACTCGTAGTGATCGCCACCTTCGCCCTGTTCACGCTCTACAACGATTATCTGCAGCGCAACGCCATCCAGGCGAAGCTGG
Source organism: Stutzerimonas stutzeri (assembly GCF_000590475.1). Taxonomy (NCBI): domain Bacteria; kingdom Pseudomonadati; phylum Pseudomonadota; class Gammaproteobacteria; order Pseudomonadales; family Pseudomonadaceae; genus Stutzerimonas; species Stutzerimonas stutzeri. Next base: position 844,713 of record NZ_CP007441.1, read on the forward strand.
AAAGCTATCTGGACGAGATGGGCAAAGTCACTGCGCACAACATCCAGAACTGGTTGTCCGGCCGCCTCGTGCTGCTGGAAAACACAGCGCAGACCATCGCCCGCGACAGTTCCGGATCGGCCGTCGAGGCGCTGGTGCAGCAGCCGGCGCTCAGCTCCACCTTCGCCTTCACCTACCTGGGGCGCAACGATGGTGAATTCATCGTGCATCCGCGCTTCGAGTTGCCGGCCGGTTACGATCCGCGTCAGCGTCCCTGGTACAAGGACGCGATCAGTGCCGGCAAGACCACGCTGACCGAACCCTATCAGGATGCGGCGACCAACGAGCTGATCATCACCGCGGCGACCCCGGCCAGGGCCGGCGGCCAGAACCTGGGTGTGGTGGGCGGCGACCTCAGCCTCAAGGTGCTGGTGGACATCATCAATGCCCTCAACTTCGACGGCATGGGCTATGCGTTTCTCGTCAGCGGCGACGGCAAGGTGCTGGTCCACCCGGACCAGAACAAGGTGATGAAGACCCTCGGCGAGCTCTATCCGAAGAACACGCCGTCGCTGACCAGCGGCTTTACCGAGGCCGAGCTCGATGGGCAGGCGCGCATCCTCAGCTTCAGTCCTGTAGCCGGCCTGCCATCGGTGACTTGGTACGTGGGCATTTCGGTGGACAAGGAAAAGGCCTACGCCGCGCTGTCCAGCTTCCGTACCTCTGCGCTGGTTGCTGCCGTGATTGCCGTGGTGTTCATCATGGTGCTGCTGGGCATGCTGATTCGCGTACTGATGCGCCCGCTGACCGAAATGGGTCAGGCGATGGAGAACATCGCGGCGGGCGAGGGCGACCTCACGCGGCGACTGAAAGTCGAATCGAACGATGAATTCGGCACCTTGGCCACGGCGTTCAATCGATTCGTCGAACGTATTCACGGGTCGATCCGGGACGTGTCGTCGGCCACCGAACAGGTCAATGAAGTGGCGCAGCGCGTACTCGCCGCCTCCAACTCGTCGATGGTCAATTCCGACGAGCAGGCCAGCCGCACCAACAGCGTCGCCGCGGCGATCAATGAACTCGGCGCTGCTGCGCAGGAAATCGCCCGCAACGCCGCCGACGCCTCGCAGCAGGCCAGCGGTGCCAGCCATCAGGCCGAAGACGGGCGCAAGGTGGTCGAACAGAATATCGAGGCGATGAAGCAACTGTCGAACAACATCAGCGCGTCCTGTGCGCAGATCGAGGAGCTCAACAGCCAGACCGTCGGCATCGGGCAGATCCTCGACGTGATCAAGGGCATCTCCGAGCAGACCAATCTGCTGGCGCTCAACGCCGCCATCGAAGCGGCTCGCGCCGGGGAGGCCGGGCGTGGTTTCGCGGTCGTGGCCGATGAGGTGCGCAGCCTGGCGCATCGCACCCAGACCTCGGCGCAGGAGATCCACGGGATGATCGAGAAGCTGCAGGTCGGCGCGCGTGATTCGGTCAGCACCATGACCGAGAGCCAGCGACGCAGCGAGGCCAGCGTAGGTATCGCCAATCAGGCCGGTGAGCGCCTCGGCAGCGTGACCCAGAGCATCGGCGAGATCGATGCAATGAACCAGTCGGTAGCCGCCGCTACGGAAGAGCAGACCTCGGTGATCGAGTCGCTGAACATGGACATCACGGAGATCAACACGCTGAATCAGGAAGGGGTGGAGAACCTGCATTCGACGTTGCGTGCCTGCGGGGATCTGGAGCAGCAGGCTGCGCGGTTGAAGCAGTTGGTGGGGAGTTTTCGGATCTGATGCGGGGTTGATGACAAGGGCGCTTCGGCGCCCTTTTTGTTTAGCTGAGTTTGCCATCCGCTGCCCTACATCCGTGGGATGCCTAGTCCTCTCACGGTATCCATGCCGCTCGCCCGCTGCGCAGCGATTCCATTCGGCCTGCTGAATCGGGCATTCGGCGTTGTCTGGTAGTTCGGTGGGCAAGGATTCGGGTTCGTGGGTTACCCCGATTGGCCGGGTGGCTGAGGCATTGGTTTCGCCCTGCTGGGCGAGTCACTTTTTCTTGAGTGGCCAAGAAAAAGTAACCAAAAAGAAGGCCACCCCCTGCATCCGGGTTTTGCTTCGCAAAACTTCCCTCCCTCCGGCGCCGCTCCGGGGGGCGGCGCGAAGGGACATCCACGTCCCATCGCGCCTCGCTCGGCATCCATGCCTCGCGTCCCCCTGCGCAGCACCTGCGCTCGGCCTTCTGAAGGGGGATCGGGTCCAAGCCGTCTGCAAGTTTGAACAGCGAAACAAATGCGCTTTGCTTGTTTCCAGACGCTCGGACCAGCAGGCGACACCGAATGCCCCATCAGGGGGCCGAATGGAATCGCTGTGTAGAGGGGCGAGCGGCATGGATGCCGCGAGAGCCGTGAAGGGCCATGGATGGCCCTTGCGCGGCGACCCTCGGAGCAGCGATGGAATGAGGGAAGTCGAGCGCAGCGAACCGGGGACGCCTAGTCCGGATGCAGGGGCAAGCGTTTTTGCTTACTTTTTCCGCGTTTGGAAAAAGTGAGTCGCCCAGCAGGGCGAAACCAATGCCCCAGCCATCCCGGCCAACAGGTTTAAACCAGATGACTCCAGCCCACTAAATCTTCGCAGCCAAGGCCACTCCTCTAACAGCGCACTGTGCAGAGCTCTCGAACTTGCAACAGTCTCGTCGTAGCCCGGCATTACGGCTCGTCACGGTGGCGAGTTCGTGGCAGCGGGCGACCGCGGCCTCGGCGCCACGCCCACCCGTTGACCCATTTCCTACTCCCACGGTCCAGATAGACCAAGGCCCCGCCAATCTCGGGCCACCCGACCACAGGAGACTCCATGAAAGTCCTCATCGTACTTACGTCCCACGACAAACTCGGCGACACCGGCAAGCCAACCGGCTTCTGGCTCGAAGAATTCGCCGCGCCCTATTACGTCTTCAAGGACGCCGGCGCCGAAATCACCCTGGCTTCACCCAAGGGCGGTCAGCCCCCGCTTGACCCCAAGAGCGACGCACCGGATGCCCAGACCGAAATGACCAAACGTTTCAAGGAGGATGACGAGGCGCAAGCGCTGTTGGCCAACACCCGCAAGCTGGATGAGGTAGCGGCTGCAGACTTCGATACGGTGTTTTATCCCGGTGGCCACGGACCGCTATGGGACCTCGCCGGTAATGCCACCTCGATTGCGCTGATCGAATCCTTTATCCAAACGCGCAAGCCGGTGGCTGCGGTTTGTCACGCCCCGGCCGCGTTGGTCGACGTGCGCGGAGTGGATGGCGAATACCTGGTCAAGGGCAAGCGCGTGACCGGTTTCACCAACGCCGAGGAAGAGGCCGTGCAGCTCACCGATGTGGTGCCTTTCCTGCTGGAAGACAAGCTCAAGGCGCTCGGTGGCGACTACAGCAAAGGCCCGGACTGGTCATCTTACGTGGTGGTCGATGGCTTACTGGTTACCGGCCAGAACCCGGCGTCCTCCGCAGAGGCCGCACGGGCATTGCTCAAACTGCTGAAAGCCGGCTGAGTATCGTCAGCTCGGCAATCCGCTCGGCCAGGCCAGGGTCTCGGACTGACCGCAGGCTTCGAACAGCGGTTTGCTGAACAGATAGCCCTGCATCAGGGAGATCCCCAGATCGTGCAGGGCGCTGCATTCATCCAGGGTTTCCACGCCTTCGCCGATCACCTGGATGTCCAGCTCCTGGCACATGGCAACCGTTGCCCGGACGATGGCCTGCCGGGGGCGGCTCTGGTCGATGCCGCGGACCAGATCCATGTCCAGCTTGATGATGTCCGGCTGGAAGTCGGCGAGCAGGTTGAGGCCGGCAAAGCCGGCACCGAAATCGTCGATGGCGGTGAGAAATCCGATGCGCTGGTATTCGCGCAGCACTTCGGCCAGCCACTTGGCATCGCTGATGCGCTCTCCTTCGACCGTCTCGAAGATGATCCGCTCGACAGGAAAATCATGCGCGCGGGCCGCTTCCAGTGTCGAGCGAATGCACAGCTCCGGCCGGTAGATGGCGTTGGGCATGAAGTTGATCGACAGCCTGCTCTGCATTTCGAGCTTGGCTGCAGTCTTGATCGCTTTGACCCGGCAGGCCTGGTCGAAACGGAAGCGATTGTCCGGGGTTACCTGTGACAGCACGCTGGGTGCCGGCTCGCCATTGACGCCGCGCACCAGCGCTTCGTGGGCAAAGATCGTCCGTGCGCTCAGGTCGACGATGGGCTGATAGGCGTAGCTGAAGCGAAAGCCCAAACGTTCGCCGCTGGCACAGCTGGGGCAGGCCCCGTGCTCGCTGGCCGAATGACAGGCGTATTGATCTGGAGCTGGGTTGCCAGCGGTGTTGCTATGGGTCATGGGCGAGCTCGTTCGAAACCAGTTGCTGGAAGGTAGCGGCCGCTCTGGCCGGCGCTGGAGTCCGTTCGTCACCAAGCAATCAGCATCCGGGGCGAACGGCAAACGCCATGTCAGGCTAGCAGTCTTACAGGTGATGGCCAAGTGCCACAGCATTACGGCCTGAGGCGAATGTTTGGCTGCGGGGGCGGGCTTGAAGGATTCTCACTGTCGGATGCGGACCTGCAGCGGTTATCACCTTGCTGCTTTCTTCCAACGACGAATTCGCCACTGCAGCGAGCCGGTTCTGGATGTTGAGCGCCGCCGAAGCTGGCGCGCGTTGAGCTGGCCTGAGCGGGATGCATGAAGTTGAGCCATGCTGTCAGACTCATTCAAGACCCATTCGGAGAGTCCATGTCTACGACCACCCGCAAAGTAGCGATCATTACGGGCGCATCCCGCGGTATCGGTGCCGAGATCACCCGCCGTCTGGCGGCCAATGGTTTCGCCGTGGCAATCAACTATGCCAACAGTGCTGGTGATGCCGAGGCGCTGGTGGCGCAGTTGCGCGAGGCCGGCTGCGAAGCGAAGGCGATCCAGGCGAACGTTGCCGACTCCGCCGAGGTGACGAGATTGTTCGAGCAGACCGAGCAGCAATTGGGCAAGGTCGACGTACTGGTCAATAACGCCGGTGTGCTGAAAACCATGCCGCTGGCGCAAACCAGCGATGAACTCTACGAGCAGACATTCGGGATCAATACGCGCGGCACCTTCAACACGTTGCGCGAGGCAGCGGCACGGCTCAACGACGGTGGGCGTATCGTCAATCTGTCGAGTACCGCCATTGCGCTGAAGCTGCCCGGTTACGCGGTATACAACGCCAGCAAGGCGGCGGTCGAAGCCCTGACCCAGGTGTTCGCCAAGGAGCTGCGTGGCCGCAATATTACGGTCAATGTGGTGGCGCCTGGCCCGGTCGCCACTGAGCTGTTCCTCAACGGCAAGACCGAGGAACAGGTCCAGCAGTTCGCGAAGATGCCGCCGCTCGAGCGCCTCGGCCAGCCGGAGGATATCGCCGGTGTCGTCGCCTTTCTCGTCGGGCCGGATGCGGGTTGGGTCAATGGCCAAGTGCTGCGCGCCAATGGCGGCCTCGCATGAGCCGGCCATGAGTCAGCCCACGGTGGCGCCGCTTCGCTGAAGCCGGCTTGCCAGAGCCAGGCAAACCGGCTTTTTCACGGGTGTAGCCGTGCGTTCGGGTTATGCAGTCACGCGAGCAACGGCTCGCGCCAGGTCATCCAGGCGCTCGGCATCCAGACCCGCGATATTGGCGCGCCCGCTCTCCACCATATAGACCGAGTCTTCGGCTCGCAGGCGCAGTACCTGCTCGGCGGTCAGACCGGTGTAGGAGAACATCCCGCGTTGCTGTGCGATATGCGCGAAACGCTCGGCAAGCCCGTACGGCGCGAGGGCTTCGACCAGCCCCTGACGCAGCCCGGCAATGCGCTCGCGCTTGGCCGCGACCTCCTGCTTCCAGAGCTGGCGCAGTTCCTGGTTCGCGAGGATCGTCGCAACCACGGCAGCGCCATGGGACGGCGGCGTTGACCAAAGGCCGCGTGCCACCGAAGCGAACTGGCTGCGCACGTCGATCAGCGAATCGCCATTGGCGGTAACCGCGATCAGCGCACCGGTGCGTTCGCGATACAAGCCGAAGTTCTTCGAGCAGGAGCTGGTGATCAGCACCTCGGGCAGCACGTCGACGAACAACCGCACCGCCCAGGCGTCTTCGTCCAGGCCGTCGCCGAAGCCCTGATAGGCGAAGTCGAACAGCGGCAGCAGTTCGCGCTGACGAACGATCTCCAGCACCTGGTGCCAGTCATCCCGGCTCAGGTCGTAGCCTGTGGGGTTGTGGCAACAGGCGTGCAGCAACACCACGTCACCGGCCGGAATTCGCTCCAGCGCGGCGAGCATTGCCGGCACGTCCAGCTGGTTCTGCGCATTGACGTAAGGATAATGCTCGACGGTAAGCCGGGCCGCGGCGAACAGCGTCTCGTGGATCGGCCAGGTCGGGTCGCTGAGCCAGAGGCGGCGGCCCGGCAGACACTTGGCGATGAAATCGCCTGCCAGTCGCAGCGCACCGGTGCCGCCCGGCGTCTGGGTGCATCCGGCGCGGTTCTCGACCAGCGCTGGCGAGCCTTCGCCCAGTACCAGGCGCAGCAGCTGCTCGCCGAAGAGCGGATCACCGTGGCCGCCGATGTAACTCTTGGTCTGCTCGCTGTCGATCAGCCGTTGCTCGGCTAGCTTCACCGCCTTGGGGATCGGTGTCAGGCCCAGGGCGTCTTTGTAGACGCCGACGCCCAGGTCGAGCTTGGCCGGGTTGGGGTCGGCGCGATAGGCATCGAGCAGGCCGAGAATCGGATCGCCCGGAACCCGCGCCACTTCAGCGAAATGCTTCACTTGCGGCCCTCGGCAGTCTTGGCCACCTCATCGGTGCGCGCGGCCATGATGAAATCGTTGCGGTGCAGGCCCTTGATCGAATGGCTCCACCAGGTGACGGTGACCTTGCCCCATTCGGTGAGCAGCCCAGGGTGGTGACCCTCGGCTTCGGCAATCTCGCCGACCGCATTGGTGAAGGCCAGGGCGTGGCGGAAGTTCTTGAACGCGAAGACCTTCTCCAGCTCCATGTGGCCGTCGCGGGTCTCGATGTTCCAGTCCGGGATCTGCTTGATGAGTTCGGCCAGTTCGTCGTCGGAAACCTTGGGCGCGTCGGCGCGGCAGGCTTCGCAGTGGGCTTGGGTCAGAGCGGTCATGATCGGGTCCTAGTGGTGAGGGTCATAAGAGTTAAGCAGCGTAGCGTGGACAACGCCGCAGGCTTGTCCACGCGTGGGGTTCGGTCCGCCACGTTGACGAGGGCTCATCCACCAACGGGCTAAAGCGACTGGCGCCGCCGCGAGACGTCGTCATGGCCGAAACCGACGCGTGGAAAAGGCTTCGCAGTTTTCCACCCTACGCCGCTTTTGGCGGAAACTTCGGCTGGTGCAGGCCCAGCTGCATGGCGGTGCGCACGCAGGCCATGATGTCTTCGTGGGCAACGTCGAACAGCCGCTTGAGCTCGGGCAGGACGAAGTACACCGGTTGCAGGATGTCGATGCGATACGGCGTGCGCATCGCTTCGACCATGTCGAATGGCTGGTGCTCCGGTTCGTCCGAGAGGCAGTAGCGCGTTTCCTTCGGCGAGGAGAGGACGCCGCCGCCGTAGATGCGCCGTCCGGACGGCGTGTCTACCAGGCCGAACTCGATGGTCATCCAGTACAGCCGCGCAAGATAGACGCGCTCTTCCTTGCTGGCCTTGAGGCCGAGCTGGCCGTAGGTGTGGGTGAATTCGGCGAACCAGGGATTGGTCAGCAGTGGGCAGTGGCCGAAGATCTCGTGAAAGATGTCCGGCTCCTGCAGGTAATCCAGCTCCTCGGGGGTGCGGATGAAGGTGGCGACCGGGAAGCGCTTGCTGGCCAGTAGTTCGAAAAAGGTTTGGAAGGGAATCAGCGCCGGCACTCGTGCCACCTGCCATCCGGTGGACGCATCCAGCACACGGTTGATTTCGCCCAGCTGCGGGATACGGTCGTGGGGCAGGGCCAGCTGCTCGATCCCGTCCAGGTATTCCTGGCAGGCACGACCGTCGAGCAGTTTCAGCTGGCGTTCGATCAGCGTCTGCCAGACCGCATGTTCGGCGTCCGGGTAATGAATCCAGCCTTGCGCATCCGGTTCGCGGGCGACGTATTTCGTAGCTTTCATCTGACCTCCTGAGCGGGATGGCCGCGTGAATCTTGTTGTTATGGATGCCTCATCTGACCGCGACAGGAGAGGGCTGGGTAGGGTTCGGAAGGGCGTTGGGGCTGCCGTCTTCCCTCTGTCTTGTAACGAAAAAATTACGATCGAGCGTGTCGGCGTGATAATCGCCTTGCTCAGCCAGACAGGTGTCAAATAATCTTGACGATAATCAACGGCAGCTTTGAGAAAATTGCCGCTTCGTCGTTCCCACAGAGGCTTTCTTGCATGCGTATCAGAATTCTCTGCCAGAACCGCATCGGCATTCTGCGGGACATGCTCGAGCTGCTAGTGGACTACGGCATCAACGTCGCCCGCGGCGAAGTCGGCGGCGAGCACGGTAACGCGGTCTACCTGCATTGCCCCAATCTGATGAACCTGCAACTGCAAGCCCTGCGTCCCAAGATCGAAGCCCTGCAGGGCGTGTTCGAGGTACGCAAGGTCGGGCTGATGCCCAGCGAGCGGCATTCGCTGGAACTCAATGCACTGCTCGGTGCGCTGGAGTTTCCGGTGCTGTCGATCGACATGACGGGTGCCATCGTGGCCGCTAACCGTGCCGCGGCGCAGCTGCTTGGCGTGCGGGTGGATGAAGTGCCGGGCATGAGCCTGTCGCGCTACGCCGAGGATTTCGATCTGCCGGAGCTGGTGCGGGCCAACAAGGCGCGGATCAATGGGCTGCGGGTGACCATCAAAGGTGACGTTTTCCTCGCCGACATCGCCCCGCTCCAATCGGAACACGACGACAGTGAGGCGTTGGCTGGCGCAGTGTTGACGCTGCATCGCGCCGATCGTGTCGGCGAGCGCATCTACAACGTGCGCAAGCAGGAGCTGCGCGGTTTCGACAGCATCTTCCAGAGTTCGAAAGTGATGGCCGCGGTGGTCCGTGAAGCGCGCCGCATGGCCCCGCTGGACGCGCCGTTGCTGATCGAAGGCGAAACCGGCACCGGCAAGGAGCTGCTGGCGCGCGCTTGCCACCTGTCGAGCCCGCGCGGGCAATCGCCGTTCATGGCGCTGAACTGCGCCGGCTTGCCGGAATCCATGGCCGAGACCGAGCTGTTCGGCTACGGCCCAGGTGCCTTCGAGGGCGCGCGACCCGAAGGCAAGCTCGGCCTGCTGGAGCTGACCTCGGGCGGGACGCTTTTTCTCGATGGCGTCGGGGAAATGAGCACTCGGCTGCAGGCCAAGCTGGTGCGCTTTCTGCAGGACGGGTGTTTCCGTCGGGTCGGCAGCGACGAGGAGGTTTACCTGGACGTGCGGGTGATCTGCGCGACGCAGCTGGATCTGTCCGAACTCTGCGCCAAGGGCGAATTTCGCCAGGATCTCTATCACCGCCTCAACGTGCTGTCGCTGCATATTCCCCCGCTGCGCGAATGCCTCGACGGCCTGGAACCGCTGGTGCAGCACTTTCTCGACCAGGCCAGCCGGCAGATCGGTTGCGCGCTGCCGAGTCTGTCAGCGCAGGCGCTGGAGCGGCTGGCCGCCTATCACTGGCCGGGCAATGTGCGGCAGTTGGAGAACACGCTGTTTCAAGCGGTTTCGCTGTGCGAAGGCGGGTTGATCAAGCCCGAGCACATTCGCCTGCCGGATTACGGCACGCCGCAGCCGTTGGGCGAATTCTCCCTGGAGGGTGGCCTGAACAGCATCGTCGGGCGTTTCGAGAAGGCGGTGCTGGAGGCGCTTTATCAGCAGCATCCGAGCAGTCGTCTGCTGGGCAAGCGGCTGGGCGTTTCGCACACCACCATTGCCAACAAACTGCGCGACTACGGGATCGGTAAAGATGGCTGAAGTGGCCGAACCCCAACTCGAGCGAGCTGAACAGCTTGGCCGGTGCGCAGCTTGCTACGTTGTAAGACGCTGGGGCGTGGAGCGCACTGGCGCGAATCTATCTTGGAGTCGAGGTGTGCTGCGCCGTTGAACGCGAGTGCCAGGCACGTACCGGCTCTTAAAGTCTTCTAATTACATCTTTAGGCTCGTTAGCTCTAGATCACCCATCGTAGAGCCAGGTTGCTGGCGATCCGATGCCGCACGGACCCGGATCGCCAGCGTGATCTGGCGCTTACTCTGCGCGCCGACAAACATCTGCAAGTCGGCGGGACCTTTCTTATCGCACCGCCTGGGTCACGGCGTCGATCAATGCCTGCAGGTCGATCGGCTTGCGCAAGTGCAGGGTGAATCCCGCTGCCTTGGCTTTTTCGACATCGCGCATGGTGCCGTAACCCGTCAGGGCGATACTCGGAGTACTCGCGTTCTGCCCGTTACTCCGGATGGCCGTCATCATCTTGTGGCCGTCGATCTCCGGCATGCCAATGTCCGAGACGATCACGTCGAATTCACGCTGCTCGGCCAACTGGATGCCGGCGGCGCCGCCATCAGCCGTGATTACGATGGCGCCTTCGCTTTCCAGCAGTTCACACATGGTCTCGAGAATATCGGGCGAATCATCCACCAGCAGAATCTTGATGCCAGCTAGCCCGCCAATCTCTTCACTATTGGCCGATTCGCTGAGTTCAATTTCAGTTTGCAGATGGATCGGTAACCAGACACTGAACCGTGCACCTCGACCGGGCCCTTCGGAGAAGGCTTCGATACGGCCGTGGTGGGCCTCGATCAGTTGCTTGACCAGCGCCAGCCCGATGCCCAATCCATGTTTGGAGCGTTGCGCGTGCTGCATCTCGGCCTGTCCGAACATGTCGAATACCTTGGGCAGAAAATCTGCCGAGATACCTTCACCGGTATCGATGACGTCCAGGCGGGCCTGGTCGCCTTCGCGCTCGAGTTGGAGACAGATGCGCTCTCCGCCTTTGGTGAACTTCCAGGCGTTGTTCAACAGATTCCAGATAATCTGGTCCAGACGCGTAGGGTCGGCATGAACGTAAAGCGGCTGCTCTGGTTTGAATGCCTCGAACGTCACGTTCTCGGCCTGTGCCAACGGAGCGAACACGGCCTCGATACCACGCAGGACCTCCTGATATTGCAGTGTCGAGAACTGCAGTTTCAGTTTGCCGGTACGAATGCGCGATACGTCCATCAGGTCGTCGATGATGCGCGACTGGCTGCGGACGGCGTTCTGGATCGACTGGGTTGCCTTGCGCAAAGCCGGAAAGTTCTTGGCAGCCTGCGAGCGCGCGACCAGATCGGTATTGAGCTGAATCAGGTTCAACGGATGCTTGAGTTCATGCGAAAGCACCGCGAAGAATTGGTCCTTCTGCATGTTGGCAGCCTGGATGTTCGCCAGTTCGTCCTGTTGTGCTGAGTTGCGCTCGCGGTCTTCGGTCAAGTCGCGGGCGATCTTTGCAAAGCCGATCACCTTACCATTGTTATCGACGAGCGGATTGACCAAGCCGCTGAAGAAGCACTGCGAGCCATTTTTGCGAACATGCCAACGTTCATCCGTGGCTTGGCCCTGCTGTTGGGCCCGTTTACGTTCGGCTTCCGGCACTCCCGCTCGGCGGTCTTCCTCGCTGTAAAGGATGTCGATGTGCTGGCCGATCGCCTCCTTTTCGGTGTAACCAAAAATGAATTCGGCGCCACGGTTCCAAGTCGTTATATGGCCATCGCAGTCCAGGGTAATGATGGCGTAGCCCTTGGTGCTTTGCGCCAGGAGCTTCATATGGGCCTCACCGACGCGTAGCTGCTCCTCGGCCCGGCGTCGATCCGTGATATCGATAAAGGTCAGCACGGCGCCCTGAATGCGGTCATCCAGCGTGCGGTAGGGTAGAAACCGCGCCATATACCAGCGGTTATCACCTTTGGACCCGATCTCGCGTTCGACCAGATGAAGCTCTTCGAACGCCTTGGCGGCATCCGCATGCAGCTGTGGATAGTCGAGACGATGGGTAATGTCGAACAGCGATCGGCCGGCGTCGTTGCCGATCACGTTGAAGATGTCCTTGGCGCGCGGGGTAAACCATTTAATGCGCATCTTGCGGTCGACGAAGACCGTGGCGATGTCGGTGGAGGAAATCAGGTTCTGCAGGTCATCGTTGATCTTGCTGGTTTCGTCGACCTTGGTTTTGAGCTCGAAGTTGACCGTGGTGAGCTCTTCGTTGATCGACTGCAGCTCTTCCTTGCTGGTTTCCAGTTCTTCAGTGGCCGAGCGCAATTCTTCGTTGATCGCCTGCAACTCCTCGTTGGAAGCGCGCAATTCTTCGGTGGAGGTCTCCGAATGCTCCATGGTGACCTGCAACCGTTCCTTGGTTTGCTGCAGCTCGGCTTCCAGCTGGGTCAGTACGCTGTCCTTAGTTTCGGGGTCCTCCAGGGTGTTGCTGTCCATGCAGTCTTCGACTTCATCGAAGAGCACCAGCATGTAGTCGCTGCCAGCTTCGTTATCGCGGAACGGGCGGACCACCATATTCACGTAGAAGCTGCGGCCATCGCGTTCCAGCCGGACCCGTCGCGCTTCCACACTTTTGCCGGTGTGGGTCGCCTGATAGAGCGCGGTACGAAGTTCGAGCCGCAGTTGCGGATGCACCAGCGTCGTCAGGTTCAGCGAGGGTTCGCCACCGACATAGCGCAGGAAATTCCCGGCCCGGTCGGACATGTGCACGATCTCACCATCGTGATTGACGATAACGCTGGGCGGTGCGTACTGCTCGAGCGCGCGCTGGTGCACGTCGGCAAAGGAAAACTTCCGGTTGCGCTTGGACGGTTCGCTGAAGGGTGGACGACTTGGGGCTGTAAGCGAGAAGCCGTGATACGGCCCCGTAGGCGCGCGACGCAGGGCGGCGCCTACCTCCCTGGCTCGGTAGATACGGTTTTTCTTGTCTACCGGGGCAAACAGGTGACTGCAGGCGTCAGCGGTTTCCGAACTGCCCAGGAACAGGTAGCCGCCGGGGTTGAGGGCAAAATGAAACATGCGCAGCACTTCGAGCTGGATGTCCCTGTCCAGGTAGATCATTAAATTTCGACACGAAATCAGGTCGAGTCGAGAAAAAGGTGGGTCGCGCAAGATATTGTGCCGGGCGAACAGGATCGTCTCGCGCAGCTCCTTTTGCATGCGGTAGTGATTCTGTTCCTTGACGAAATACTGCCGCAGCCGGCTCGGCGGCACGTCCGTCAGGATGGCTTCCGGGTAAACGCCGGCGCGTGCAGTTTCGAGCGCACGGTCGTCGATATCGGTGGCAAAAACCTGTGACTGGATTTCACCTTTTAAACCGCTGATTTCGGCTTGGTCTGCCAACAGCATTGCCAGCGAATAGGCTTCTTCCCCGGTCGAGCATGCTGCCGCCCAGACGCGCAGAAATTTATCTTCAGTGTCGGCTTTCTGCTCGAACAACGACGGGATGATGTCGCGCTCCAAGGCCTCGAAGGCTTCACGGTCGCGAAAAAAATTGGTTACGCCGATGAGCATGTCAGCAAGCAGAGCCGGGGTTTCTTCCGGGCTACTTTGCAAAAAGCGGGCATAACTGGGCATATCACGCAAGGCATTGACCTGCATACGCCGCTCAATGCGGCGCAATACCGTGGCTTGCTTGTAGTGTCTGAAGTCGTGGCCGGTGCGGGAGCGGAGCGCGGCGAGAATTTCGCGCAGCGCTAGCTCGTTGGGTTTGGATTGGGCGTGAGCCTGAGCAGATTCGAGCTCGCCCTGTGCATCTCCGGCTTGCTCGCTATCGCCTGCTGACATGATCGGATCCTGCCGTGCCAGGAGCGCTTCCAGATTCTGGCGCAGCTCCACCAGCTTTTGCGGCATATCCGCAACCGGCAGCACGATATCGACCATGTCAGTTTCAATGGCGCTGCGCGGCATCGAGTCGTATTCGGCGTCTTCCGGCGTTTGAGCCAGCGTAACGCCACCCTGCTCCTTGATGCGTGACAGACCGACTGAGCCATCCGATCCCGTGCCCGAGAGAACGATACCCACGGCGTGGCTGTGATGTACGTCCGCCAACGCTCGGAAGAACAGGTCAATGGCTACTTGGGGGCCGCGTTCGCGCGCGGGCTTAAGCAGGCGCAGATAGCCGTCATTCATCGACAGATCCATCGCCGGCGGGATCACATAGACGTGGTTGCGCTCTATGGGTGTCGGTTCGGTGATCTGCAAGACTGGCATCTTGGTGACGTTCTGCAGAATCTTGTCGGCGCTGCTCTCATGCTTGGGCGAGAGGTGCATGATTACGACAAAAGCCATGCCGCAATCGTTGGGCATGTTTTCGAAGAACGTGATTAATGCTTTGAGGCCGCCCGCCGAGGCGCCAATGCCCACTACCGGAAACTGCAAGGTGCTCCGCGTCGCGTTGTAGTTCTTAGGCGTTGACGGCTCTAGGCTTGTAGTCATCGAATTCTCAACATTGCGATAATAGATTTTTTTCGATAGCAGCTAAGGGATGACCTCGCAGCCGATAGGGGATTCAGTAATTTAACGACGCGCTGCCGAACGGATGATAAAGGTTTGTGTTGGCGATTACTGCCTCGCTGCTTAGGGCAGTAGGTGCGCCGATTCAGCACTCGATAACGTTGACCGCCAGCCCGCCACGGGCGGTTTCCTTGTATTTGCTCTTCATGTCCGCGCCGGTCTGGCGCATGGTGCGGATCACCTTGTCCAGCGAAATGAAGTGGCTACCGTCACCACGCAGGGCCATTCGCGCCGCGTTGATCGCCTTGACCGCACCCATCGCGTTGCGCTCGATGCAGGGCACCTGCACCAGCCCGCCGACCGGATCGCAGGTCAGTCCGAGGTTGTGCTCCATGCCGATTTCGGCGGCATTCTCGACCTGTCGCGGGTTGCCGCCCAGCACTTCGCAGAGCGCGCCCGCACCCATCGAACAGGCGACGCCGACCTCGCCCTGGCAACCGACTTCGGCGCCGGAAATCGAGGCGTTCTCCTTATATAGGATGCCGATCGCCGCTGCGGTGAGCAGAAACCGCACGACCCCGTCTTCGTTGGCGCCGCGGATGAAATGCACATAGTAATGAAGCAGCGCCGGGATGATCCCCGCCGCACCATTGGTCGGCGCGGTGACGACGCGACCGCCGGCGGCGTTCTCCTCGTTTACCGCCAGCGCGTATAGGTCGACCCAGTCGAGCACGCTGAGCGAGTCGCGCAGGCTGGCTTCCGGATGTTCGCTGAGCTGGCGATACAGGCCTGCCGCGCGCCGTTGCACCTTGAGTCCACCGGGCATCACGCCTTCGGTGCGGCAACCGGCCTTGACGCAATCCTGCATGACTTGCCAGATTTTCAGCAGGCCGGCACGGGTCTCGGCTTCGGGGCGCCAGGCGACTTCGTTGGCCAGCATCAGTTGGCTGATACACAACCCGTGCTCGCTGCACAGCGCCAGTAACTCGTCAGCGCTATGGAAAGGGTAGGGCAGAGGCGTGCGGTCTTCGACGATGCGGTCGCTGCCGGCCGCCTGTTCGTCGACCACGAATCCTCCGCCGACCGAATAGTACTCGCGGCTGCGCAGTTGCAGCCCGGCGCCATCGAAGGCACGCAGGATCATACCGTTGGGGTGGAAGGCCAGCGGCTTGCGGATGAATTGCAGGTCGTTGCTGACTTCGAATCGAATGGGTTTGTCGCCCAGCAGGCGCAATTCGTGTGATTCACGGATGGCTGCCATGCGTTGCGGGATGCCTCCGGTATCGACGTCCTCCGGCAGCTCGCCTTCAAGCCCGAGTATCACCGCCTTGTCGCTGCCGTGGCCCTTGCCGGTGGCGCCGAGGGAACCGTACAGCTCGACCCTGATGCGCTCGGTCGCGCTCAGCAGGTCGTCATCGCGCAGGCCTTCGGCAAACCGCAGCGCTGCGCGCATCGGGCCCACGGTGTGCGAACTGGACGGTCCGATACCGATCTTGAACAGGTCGAATACGCTGAGTGACATGACAGGCTCCGGGGCGAACAGGCTTACCTTGAGCCTAGACCCTTGGCGCCGCTCAGCTGTTGCAATCGCACCACTGCGGCGGCCAAGGGACGTGAATCTTCAGCGCGTGGCCGCCGAGCCGCCCCAGGGCTTGGCTTCCAGGCTGTTGTGAACCGCGGTGGCAGCCTGCGCGGCCTGACCAACGGCGACACTCATCTGTTTCAGGCCCAGGGTCACATCGCCGATGGCATAAAGCCCGCGCACCGAGGTTTGCATGTGCTCATCCACGCGTATGCCGCCGTCGTCATCGCAACCCACGTCCAGTTGCCGGGCGAGTTCCGAACGAAAGCGCGCGCCCAGGCAGGGGTAGATGATGTCGAAATGATAGGTGTCGCCGCGGCAGGTGATCATCTCGATACCGGTTGCGCAAGGGCGCAGCGCTTCGACGCGATCGCTGATCAGCTGCACGTCGTAATGCTCGGCCAGGGCGATGGCCTGGTCGCAAGCGTCCTGTTCGCCATGCACCACCACAGTGACCCTATCACTGAAGGTACGCAGAAACACCGCATGGCCGATGGCGCATTCCGCTTCACCGTAGACCGCGACGTTGTCACCGTTGACCTCGTAGCCATCGCAGATGGAGCACAGCCGTAGCTTGCCGTCGCCGATGGCCTGCTCGACATCCGGCATGTCCGGCAAGGTATCTTCGATGCCGGTGGCCAGAATGATTCGCCGGGTTACGCAGCTTTTGTCCCCGTAGCGCACGCTGAAGCCATCGGCGTGGGGCTCGATATGTTCGACCCGACCATGCTCTAGCTCTGCGCCGTAGCAGCGGGCCTGTTCACGTAGACGAATCAACAGATCGTTGCCGTTGATGCCTGGCGGGAAACCAGGGTAATTATGCGACCGCGGTATCCATGAGGCGCGGCTGGAGCCCGCATCGACCACTCTGCAGCTACGACGAAAGCGCGCCAGATAGAGCGCAGCGGTCAGTCCGCCCGGCCCACCACCGATAACCAGGCAGTCGATCAGGTCGGGGTTCGGCGGCGGTTGGGTCGAAACGTCGTTCATGGCAGGTCGGAAATGGCTGGGGATGTTGCCTGTAGAAGTGGCGAGCGATTTGAAAGTTCGCTTCTTCCGATGAGTGCAATGTTTCGTTTTGAGAGCTGGTTGGACCTTAAACCCTTGTGCTAGAGCCCCTGATGGCCAACACTGCGCCGCTCGATGACTGGGCGGATTCAATCCGTACTGACCGGTCATCGCCATTCCAATAAAGGCCAGCCTGCGATTCGTCGCGGTGCTCTGGTCACCCCGCTGTACCTATTCAGGCGTGCCACAACAGGTTCCGGCTGAACGCATATCGAACTGCAATACACCACTCGAACGGTGCTCACGAGGCGTCGCATCGAGCTTATTTCCCGTGGGGGTCAAATGTTCAAATCATTCTTCGTTGCACCTTGTGCGGCGCTTTACCTGTTGTTCGCGCCAACGGTGGCCAGCGCCGCAGAGCCCATCGTGATCAAGTTCGCCCATGTGGTCGCGGACGATACGCCGAAAGGCAAGGGCGCCTTGCTGTTCCAGAAACTGGTTCGCGAGCGGCTCGCCGGCACGGTGGAAGTCGAGGTCTATCCGAACTCGACGCTGGTTGGCGACGCCGACGAGATGCAGGCGTTGCTGGATAACAAGGTGCAGATGCTGGCGCCCTCGCTGTCCAAGTTCACCGAGTATTCGCCGAAGCTTGAAGTCTTCGACCTGCCGTTTCTGTTCGACGACGAGGCGGCAGTGGCGCGCTTCCAGAAGCGCGAGATGAGCCGCGAGCTGCTGCGCTCGATGGCCAGCCATGGGATCTACGGTCTGGCTTATTGGAATAACGGTCTCAAGCAGTTGTCGGCCAGCCAGCCATTGCGCAGTCCGGCGGACGCTGCGGGTTTGGCGTTTCGCATTCAGCCGTCATCGGTGCTTGAAGCGCAGTTTGCGGCAGTGGATGCCAAGGCCATCCGGCTACCGTTCGCCGATGTGGCAAAAGCCATGCAAAGCGGCACGGTGCAGGGCACTGAAGGCCCCTGGTCCAACATGCGCGGGCAGAACGCGGGTGTTAAACAGAGTTACGTCACCGAAACCAATCATGGCGTGCTCAATTACATGTTGGTGACCAATTCCAAATTCTGGACCAGCATTCCGTTCGCGGTGCGCTCCGAGCTGGACAACATCCTGCTGGAAGTGACACAGACCGTGAATGCAGACGCTGCAGCCATCAACCAGCGCGAGCGTGAACGGATTCTGGCCAGCGGCAACAGCACGCTTGTTACTCTTACCCCAGAGCAGCGCCAGGCCTGGCGTGACAAGATGCAGCCGGTCTGGAAATCCTTCGAGTCGCAGATCGGCGCCGACGTCATGCGCGCGGCACTGACGGTTAACCGTCGCTAGTGCGGGCCTGCCCCGGTGCCCGTATGGGGGCCGGTGCTTCAATACTTCTGCCGAGCGCGCACTCATTGCGCGCTTAACCAATGTGTCGTTTTGAGAGCTGGTTGGACTTTCTGGCCTTGTGCCACGCCCGGTGATCGCGAAGACTTCCGCTCGGTTGGTAAAGGCACTAGCGCTCTGCTTTTCGCCAACCGCATTCCAATAAAGGCCAGCCGCCGACCGCCGCAGTCGAGATGATCTGGCCAACTCGAACTGAAAAAACGAACCGACCACGCCGCTGCGTGAGTCAGGCCTTATCGTTGTCGACTAACCACTCGAACGGTGCCCACAAGGTGTCGCTTCGGGCTTTTCCCGTTGGGGGGTAGATGTTCAAGTCTTGTGTCGCTGCGCTGGTCGCAGTTATGTGTGGATTGAGTGCCTCGGTCATGGCGGCCGAAGGCGAGCCGTTCGTCATCAAATTCGCTCACGTGGTGGCCGATGACACGCCCAAGGGCAAGGGGGCGTTGCTGTTTCAGAAGCTGGTGCACGAACGTCTGGCCGGCAAGGTCAAGGTCGAGGTCTATCCGAACTCGACGCTGGTCGGCGATGCCGACGAGATGCAGGCGCTGCTGAACAACGACGTCCAGATCCTCGCGCCCTCGCTGTCCAAGTTCGGCAAGTACACGAAGAAGCTGCAGGTCTTCGATCTGCCCTTCCTGTTCGATGACGAAGCGGCGGTCCAGCGGTTCCAGAAGCGCGAAATGAGCCGTGAATTGCTGCGCTCGATGGCCGATTCAGGCATCTATGGCCTGGCGTACTGGAACAACGGCCTTAAGCAGCTTTCCGCCACCAAGGCGCTGCGTATGCCCGAAGATGCCGCCGGATTGGCGTTTCGCGTGCAGCCCTCGGCGGTATTGGAAGCGCAGTTCAACGCGGTTGGGGCCAAGCCGGTGGTGCTGCCTTTCGCCGATGTGTACAAGTCGCTGCAGGCGGGCGTGGTTCAGGGCGCTGAGAACCCTTGGTCGAACATTGCCAGCCAGAACATGCACAAGGTTCAGCCGTTCATTACCGAGAGCAACCACGGGGTACTCAACTACATGTTGGTGACCAGTTCGGAGTTCTGGATGAGCATGCCTTTTGCGGTGCGTTCAGAACTCGAGGGCATCATTCTCGAAGTGACCCAGGCCGTGAATCGCGAGGCCGCGGCGCTGAACCAGCGTGACCGTGACCGAATCCTCGCCAGCGGCAGCAGCAAGCTGATCACCCTCACGCCGGAGGAGCGTCAGGCCTGGCGCGAGAAGATGATGCCGGTGTGGCAGTCCTATGAAACGGAAATCGGTGCTGACGTAATCCGCGCAGCACTCACGGTCAATCGCAAACGCTAACCTCATGCCTTCCGCTCGCCGACACAGCAGGTCGGCGAGTGTGGCACGCCCCCCGCTCCAGTTCCTCCTCCATCTATTCGCCAGCAATCGCGCGCTGATCTGCGACCCGTCGCGCGGCAGAAACTGCTGAGCCCGTCTAAAAAACCTCCGCGCCGTGGCCTTCACGGCGAAGCCGCTTCGCCATGGATCGGTAGCAGCGGGTTATTCGTCTCCGACGCCCCCGGGCGTGTCGGTTCCTCCGCAGAGCCTGCCTGAAGCCGGCCACGGCGCGGGGACGGCATTACGTCAGCAGCGAGGCCGCTGGCAAGCGTTGCTCCCTACGTATGCCGGTTCTGAGCTTGTCGATGCCGGTTCTTGGTCGTTAAGCCGCAGCCCCTGGCTGCTAGCATTGTCGAGCAGGGCGCAATTGACCCGCCTTGCAACAGGGCGGAGTACGCGTCCTTTGCGTTGTTTGACGTGCCAACCAAGAATAAGGAGAACAGTAGGTGGCAACTAATCCTGGGCAAAACACGGCAACGACCTTGGAGAGCATCCCCGCTCCGAGCGGTGCGGCTAATCTGATCGACACCGACTACGTCATCGGTCAGGACAATATCAAGAGCAGGTTTCTGGATATCCACAGCAAGGTGTTCAGCATTTCCGCGCTGACCATCGTCCTGTTCGTGGTCGTGACGCTGGCCTTGCAAAAAGAGGTTGAACCGCTGTTCACCGCTGTGCGTGACTGGTTGACCGGCAATCTGGCCTGGTTCTTCCTCGGTTCGGCGAATGTTTTCGTTTTGCTGTGTCTGGGCTTGATCCTTTCACCACTGGGCAAGGTACGCCTGGGCGGCAAGGAGGCGACCCCGGACTATTCCTACACGGGCTGGTTTTCCATGCTGTTCGCCGCTGGCATGGGCATCGGCCTGATGTTCTATGGCGTGGCCGAACCCATGACGCATTTCTCAACGGCTCTGGGTGGCATCAGCGTCGAGAATGGCGTGCGTACCGACTGGGCGCCGCTGGGCGCCGCAGCCGGCAATGCCCAGGAGGCCGCCAGCCTGAGCATGGCCGCCACGATCTTTCACTGGGGGCTGCACCCTTGGGCGATTTACGCCATCGTGGCTTTGGCGCTGGCACTGTTCTCCTTCAACAAGGGCCTGCCGCTGAGTATCCGCTCGATCTTCTACCCACTGCTCGGTGAGCAGGTATGGGGCTGGCCCGGCCATGTAATCGATATCCTGGCGGTATTCGCTACCCTGTTCGGCCTGGCCACCTCGCTGGGCCTGGGTGCACAGCAAGCGGCGGCCGGCCTCGAGTTCTTGTTCGGTATGCCCAACACGGACACCAACAAAGTACTCCTGGTTGCCGGTATCACGGTGATCGCCCTGATGTCGGTGCTGGCCGGGTTGGACAAGGGGGTCAGGCGCCTTTCGGAAATCAACATGGTGCTGGCGCTGCTGCTGCTGTTGTTCATTGTCATAGTCGGGCCGACCCTGGCGATCATCACCGGTTTTTTCAGCAACCTGGGTAGCTATCTGGCACACCTGCCAGCGCTGTCCAACCCGATTGGCCGTACCGACGTCAACTTCAGCCAGGGTTGGACCGCGTTCTACTGGGCCTGGTGGATCAGCTGGTCACCGTTCGTTGGCATGTTCATCGCTCGGGTCAGCCGCGGGCGCTCCGTACGTGAGTTTCTAATCGCCGTGCTGCTGGTGCCGTCGCTGGTCTCGGTGCTGTGGATGACCGCGTTCGGCGGCACCGCTCTGGGCCAGTTCGTCGCCGATGAGTTCACCGGAGTACAGGACGCGGTATTGGAGCTGAAGCTGTTCGCCATGCTTGGCGAGTTGCCGCTGACCCAGATCAGTTCCTTTATCGGTATCGTGCTGGTGGTAGTGTTCTTCGTCACCTCGTCGGACTCCGGCTCCCTGGTGATCGATACCATTACCGCTGGCGGCAAGGTCAACGCGCCGGTTCCGCAGCGGGCCTTCTGGGCTGTGTTGCAGGGCGTGGTGGCCATTT
This sequence comes from Stutzerimonas stutzeri, assembly GCF_000590475.1. Classification (NCBI taxonomy): domain Bacteria; kingdom Pseudomonadati; phylum Pseudomonadota; class Gammaproteobacteria; order Pseudomonadales; family Pseudomonadaceae; genus Stutzerimonas; species Stutzerimonas stutzeri. Next base: position 866,421 of record NZ_CP007441.1, read on the forward strand.
CCCTGCTGCTGGGCGGCGGCCTGGTCGCGCTTCAGGCCATGGCGGTGTCCACCGGTCTGCCGTTTACCATCGTGCTGCTGGTGGGCTGCGTGTCCATCGTCAAGGGTTTGATGAGTGAGCCACGGTAGGGTGGGTTAGGCGCATGCTCTGATGGTTGAGATGTATGCCGACATCGGCTGCGCCGTAACCCACCATCAACCTGGCAGGCTATTGAGGAGGGCGCGACCGTTAGCGGTCGCGCCTTTTCAGTTCCACAGGTCACCCACCGCAGTCGTCGGTGAATAGTGCCCGGCCACCTGCGCCTGCAGCAGCTCGGCGGTGGCCAGGGCATCGGTCAGGGCATGGTGCGCCTGGTACAACGGCAAGCCATAGCGCAGACGGCTGTCGGCCAGGCGGATCGATACCGGCGGCTGCTTGCCGAGGAGCTGGCGCAGCCAGCCGGGTCGGCGCCGGCGCGGGTGCAGGCGCGCTTCCAACTGCATGGTGTCGATCACCGGGAACTGCAGCCCTTCACCGAGCAGGTGGCGCACTGCCTGGTCGAGAAACCCCCGCTCGATGTTGCGGTAGTGCACCACCACGATCTTGCCGGCCATGGTAGCGAGCAACTCATCGAGCACGGTGGCCAGTCTCGGTGCGTCGCTGATATCCGAATGAGTGATGCGGTGGAACGTGACCGACTGGCTGCTCAGTTCGCAAACCGGCTTGACCACCCAGTAACTGGCCTCACGGCAGCGGATGCGGCGCAGGTCGAAGGGCACCAGGCCGAGGCTCACGATCGAGTCGCGGCGACTGTCCAGGCCGGTGGTCTCGACGTCCAGCGCCAGCAAGGGCACCTGTTCCAATGGCGTGTCGGCACTCAGCGTGCCTGCCCCATAGAAGCGCGCCAGGCGTGGGTCACGGGCCGTTTGCGCCAGCTCGGCGAATATGCCTGGCCAGTCGGGGGTTGCCGAAGATCCGTTATGCCTCATAGCGGTCGGCTTGGTAGCTGGCCGGGGTACCGGAAGCGCAAAAATTGCTGTGCATTGCTCAGCACCTGGAAGGCCGACTTAAGGTTGTGCCGTTCGTTGGCCGACACTTTTTCCGGCTCTATGTAGTTGTCCGGTTCGCGTCCCTCCAGCAAGTCCATGGCCTGATGGCGGATGCGCACGATCGAGAGGAATTCAAGCGCGTTGCGCAGCTGGGTGATGGCCTCTTCGGTCAATAGTTTGGTGGCGGCGATGGCGTCCAGGCGCTCCAGCGAGTTCTGGGCCTTGGAGCCTACTGCGAGGGCGTGGACCCGGATCAGGTCGGTCAGTGGCGCGGTGCCGCGTCCCTTGAGGTTGATGATGTTGTTCTGCTGGCCGTCCTTCTCCATCACGAAGGTGCGGAAGAAGCCCAGCGGCGGCGTGCGGTTGAGCGCATTGCGCGCCAGGCTGGCGAGAAACAGCGGGTTGCCACTGGCTTTTTGCGTGATCAGGTCCTTTAGGTTTTCCACCAGGCCGGCCTCGCCGTAGACACTGTCGAGGTCGAAGAAGATGCAGCTGTTGAGCAGAGTTTCCGGGTTGGGCTGCTCGATCCATTGGGAGAAATAGCTCCGCCAGACCCGCAGCGGCTGGCGCCACTTGGGGTTGCTGGCCATGATCCCGCCTTTGCAGTAGCTGTAGCCACAGGCCGCCAGGCCGTCGCTGACGAAACTCGCCAACTGGAGGAAGTATTCGTCATGGATCCGCGGATCGAAGCGGTTGTCGAGCACCAGGGCGTTGTCTTGGTCGGTGACGATCAGCTGTTCGTCGCGCGCCATCGATCCCAGCACCATGTAGCAATAGGGCACTGGGGGCGGACCCAGCCGCTGCTCGGCCAGTTCCAGCAGACGTTGGGTCAGGCTGCGTCCGATCCCCGACATGGCGCTGCCAATCATGTGCGCGGAGGCCTCTTCGTTGACCATGCGCAGGAAGGTGGCGCGCAGGTCCGGCAGCAAGGACTGCAGCTCGGCCACCGATTGCTTGTTGAAGATGCTGTTGACCAGGTACAGGCTGCTCTGCGACTCGTATTTGATGATGTCCGACAGGTTGATTACGCCCACTGGGCGCTGACGATGCATCACCGGCAAGTGATGGATGTTATGGCGCAGCATGCACAGCATCGCCTCGAACACCGAATCGTCAGCGCGGATGGTGATCGGGTTGGGTGACATCACCTGATCGACCGGAGTATCCAACGGCAGGCCTTCGGCCAATACCCGGGTGCGCAGGTCGCGATCGGTGGTGATGCCGGCCATGATCTGGCCCTTGGGCGCCTCGGCGGAGGACGTGGGAGGGCCGAAGATCACCAGCGAGGAGACGCCATGTTCGGTCATCGCCTGCGCCGCCTCCCGCACGCTGGTGCCTAGCGGTACGCTGACCGTGCGCCGGGTGACCAGCTTGCGCACCTTGATCTTCATCAGCTCACTGGCCTTGCCCTGGGATTCTTCTACCTTCAGGCGCGACTGGCCTTCGGCCTCGACGAAGTCGGCAAAGGCATCATTGGCCTCGCACAGCTGCTCGAACAGCTGGCCTGGAATGAAGTAGATCAGGCTGTCTTCGATCGCCCGTGCCGGCAGGCGCACCCTATGGCCACGCAGCAGGCCGAACTGGCCAAACACCTCGCCTTCGGACAGGCGGTTATACAGTTCGCCATTACGCCGGTAGATCTCCACCGCGCCGCTGCGGATGTAGTGCAGTTCCTCGATCGGTTCGCCATAGCGGAGAATGTCGCTGCCGGCCTTGAAATAGCCGACCTCGACCTGCCGGGCAATTTCGTCGAGGGAGTCGTCCGGCAGACCGTCGAAAGGGGCGAAGCGACTCAGGTGGTCGCGTATTTCGATCAACTCGACCTGCATTCGGATCTCCTGGCGGAACCTGTCGAGTGCATTGAACCATAGGCGCGGCTCCCAGCGGCGGGGCGCGGCGGCGCGAGTCGTTGGCAGGCAGCCGCGTGTCGCTCGTTGGCGTCGCACGGGTTCGCTTGGATCAGTGGTGCGAGAATGAGGCCGATATGGGCAGCCCTATGAAACGGGAATCGGCGGCGATGTGAGCCGCGCTGTGCTAACGCTCATTCGCGAGCTTGCAGCCTCACGCCATTCGCTCGCCGGCGTAACAGGTCGGCGAACTGGGTTCGCCGCGCCGCTCCAGTTCATCTTCCAGCCATTCGGCCACCACTTGCGCGTTGTTCTGCTGCTCGTCGCGGGCGGCATAGATCAACGTCAGCGGGCCTGTCGCCGCGATTTCCAGCAGCGGCCACCAGTGTTCCGGGTGGCCGGCCAGCTCCCGCCGATACTCGTCCCGGAAGGTCTCGAAAGACTTTTCGCCGGCCTTGAAGGCGCGCCGCAGTGCGGTCGAGGGAGCCAGATCCTTGCGCCAGTCGTCCAGTGCCAGCGCGTCCTTGCGCAGGTTTCGTGGCCAGAGCCGGTCGACCAGTACGCGATGGCCGTCGGCGGGTTCCGGAGGCTGATAGGCGCGTTTGCAGCGGATCATCGATCGGGCTCCGTTACCCTGGCATAGGTGATCGGCTCAGGGTGAAAATGACTTTCAGCTTGGTTGAATTTGCCGTTTCGCTTTGGGTAAAAATACGCCAATTTCTTCAAGCTATTGAATATTAACGATAAAAAATCGGAACGCTTCTTGAGTGTCATCAATGAACGGCACAACAATCAAATAGCATCGCATGAACAATCTAGTCGCTTTGGTTACCTGTGCAACCCGCTGGCCAGTTCGCTGGTTGGCGCGGAGGAGGTGGTAACGGCGCGGGAGGATCGCGTCGTGGGCAGCGGTTTCGGTGGGCTCGGTGGGTTCATGCTCGTGGTGGCCGCTGGCGGGCCCATCGGTGCGCTGGTGGGCGGTGGTTTGTGTTATTTCGCCGGGCAGGGCGGGCAGAAGGCGGCGGGCCTTGAGCAAACGCTCTATGTCATCGAAGCGGAGGATGGCACCCGGTCGCGCATGCGCACCTCGATCAATGGCCTGGCGCCGCCAGCAGGTACAGCGCGACGGTGTGCGTCTGAGCGCAGAGCATCGCTAGGGCTGCTCAGCGCAGGCCGCCGCTCTGCTAGGCTGGCCGGCACCCCTCGCGAAGGAGTCGAGATGAGCTACTCCCTTTTGCATGTCACGCACCTGCTGGCGGCAATCTTCTTTATCGGCACGCTGTTCGTCGAGGTGGCGGTGCTCGGTCGGGTGCGCCAGCAGATCGAGCCGGCGACCATGCAAGCGGTAGACAAGGCGGTCGGTGCCCGCCTGCGGGTGGTGCTGCACTGGGTGGTTCTGTTCGTCTATGGCGCCGGCATCGGTCTGGCCTGGCAGCACCGTGAGGCGCTCGCACATCCATTCTCTAGCAGTTTCGCGACGCTGTTTTCGTTGAAGATCCTGCTGGCGATCGGGGTGTTCTTCACCTTTGGCATGATCGCCCTGCTGCTGCGCAGCGGGCGCATGACACCGTCGCGCTACCGGCTGATCCACTGGGCGATCTTCGTGCAGATGATCGGCATCGTGCTGCTGGCCAAGGGCATGTTCTACCTGAACGGGTAGCCGCGTCGCGGTCTCCTGCGACGGTTATCGCAATCGCCTCACGGCCTCGCACCGAGTGTCTGTTTCGTCAAGCGCGGGCGGCTTTGCCTGGCGCCTGTCTACTGCATCTACACGTGGCCGACGATGACCTCGGTCAATCCCCTTTGCGCTATCGGCCGGCGTGATTGAGGGCAGATTCAGCCGCCTTAGCCTCGTTTGTTTTCGCCCGCATCGCGCCTATCGTCAGCGCATCCAGGCCCGCCAGATCAACGAGGTGTCCCGATGAATTTCGCCTACAGCCCGCGTGTGCAAGCGCTGCGCCAGCAGCTGCTCGCCTTCATGGATCAATACATCGTGCCGCGTATTGGCGCCTGGCATATGGAAGTCGCCGCCGGGACCTACCCGGTGTCCTTCATGGAAGATCTCGAGGCGCTGGCGCGCTCTGAAGGACTGTGGAATCTGTTCCTGCCCTCGCTCGGCGAGGGCGAACCGGGCATGGGGCTGAGTAATCTCGAGTACGCGCCGCTGGCAGAGATCATGGGTCGGGTGCACTGGGCCTCGGAGGTGTTCAATTGCAACGCGCCGGACACCGGCAACATGGAGTTGCTACACCTGTTCGCCACGCCGGCGCAGCGTGAGCGCTGGCTCAAGCCGTTGCTCGAGGGCGAGATTCGTTCGGCCTTCGCCATGACCGAGCCGGACGTGCCGTCGTCGGACGCCACCAACATCCAGACGCTGATCCGCCGCGACGGCGACGACTATGTGATCAACGGCCGCAAATGGTTCATCACCAACGCCTCGCACCCCCACTGCAAACTGCTGATCGTGATGGGCAAGACCGACCCGAACGCCGATACCCATCGGCAACAGAGCATGATCCTGGTGCCCTTCGCCACACCCGGCGTTGAGCTGCTGCGCAACATCCCGGTGATGAACCACCTCGCGCCGGAAGGCCACTGCGAACTGCTGCTGCGCAACGTGCGGGTGCCGTCGAGCAATCTGCTGGGTCGCGCAGGCGACGGTTTCATGATGGCCCAGGCGCGCCTCGGGCCGGGGCGTATCCACCATTGCATGCGTTCGATCGGTATGGCCGAGCTGGCGCTGGAGCTGATGGTCGAGCGTTGCCAGGAGCGCAAGGCGTTCGGTAAGTACCTGCAGCAATATTCGAATATAGGCGACTGGATTGCCGAGTCGCGCATCGAGATCGAACAAGCGCGTTTGCTGGTGCTGAAAACCGCCTGGATGATCGACGAGGTCGGCGCTAAGGCCGCGCGGAAGGAGATCGCGATGATCAAGGCGCTGGTGCCGCGCATGCAGACACGGGTGATCGACCGCGCCATGCAGGTCTACGGCGCCATGGGGCTGACCCCCGACACCCCGCTGGCCGACATGTGGATCAGCGGCCGGGCGCTGCGCTTCGCCGATGGCCCGGACCAGGTGCATCTGCGCAGCATCGCCCGGATGGAAATCAAGGCCAGCGAGGCCACGCGCGGCGCCACCGCGGCTTACCTGACACCGCCCGTGCATCACGGCTGGTGAGGTATCCGGTGGGCTGAAGCCCACCCTACGGTTTGGTCGCGCGGTTGCGGCCAGTTCGTATAGGCCGACCATCCTCCGGGACAAGTCCAGTTCCCTGTAGGGTGGGCTTCAGCCCACCGCGGTGAGACGCCTGTGTTGGCCACGTCGACGACGGTCGGTGCGCCAAGCGCTTCGCTCTTGGGAGAAGGAAACTGTAACCATGAATGCGCTATACATCCGTTCGTCACGACTGCTGCTAACCTCGGCGCTACTGCTGGGCTTGGCCGCCTGCAACGACCCGGAGCCGAGTGAACAGGCGCTCGCGCCGGTGGCCTTCCATGCCGGCGACGAGTGCCGCGTCTGCGGCATGGCTATCAGCGGTTTTCCCAGCCCTAAAGGGGAAGCGGTGGAGAAGGGCAAGGTGAGAAAATTCTGCTCCACCGCCGAGCTGCACGGCTGGTGGTGTAGACGGAAGATCGTACGCTGCAGGCCAGGCTCAATGTTCACGACATGGGCCGCAGCCGTTGGGAGAAACGCGATGACCACTACCTGAGCGATGCAACGAGCGCCTACTATGTGCCCGGCACGAAGCTCAATGGCGCCTGGGCGCGGTGCTGGCGACCTTCGCCGAGGAAGCCGAGCTCAGCGCCTGGCAGCCGAGCAGGGCCGGCGGGTGTTGCGCTTCTAGGACATCGACCAATCGGTGCTGCAACCCGAGCTGCCATGCCATGGACATGATCGATCATCAACCGGCCCACCCGGGGCACTGAACGGCCGCCGCTCCAATGACCGCGCGGGCCGCGACCAACACCACTTGAAACGAGGTATTTGCAATGATGGGTATCAGTATCTGGCAACTCCTGATCGTGCTAATGATCGTGGTCATGCTGTTCGGCACCAAGCGCCTGCGCGGCCTGGGGTCGGACCTGGGCGGCGCGATCAGCGGCTTTCGCAAGTCGATGAACGAGGGCGACAGCGCCGCCGCCGATGCGGTCAAGCACGACCCGAAATAGCCACCGGCCGCGCGCTTAACCTGGCCGGTCGTTCCCTCCGCAGCGTGGGGTGGATGTCGCTTTTCACATCCACCATGACTCGGCTCAGTGGATCGGTGGAGCGTGATCCGCCCTACGGACTTCCACGAAAAAGCTGATCGCAATCAAGTCTTGGAACGCCTCCTACCGGTAGAAAGTAACCCTGGCTCCGGGAGTTCTGTAGCCCTGGTTTTTCGGCCCGGCGGCTTACCGCTTCGCGAGCCATTGCAGAAGAAGTGTCAGGAGGCCTCGTGCACGTCATCGATCGGCGAAAAGCCCTCAGTATCCCGCCCCTGTGGCGGCTCGCGTTTCGTCCATTCTTTCTCGCCGGCAGCCTCTTCGCGATGCTGGCGATTCCGCTCTGGATCGGCGCATGGACCGGGCTGTGGTCGGGCTTTCACCCCACCGGCGGTTGGCTCGCCTGGCATCGCCACGAAATGCTCTTCGGCTTTGCCATGGCCATCGTTGCCGGCTTTCTCCTCACCGCCGGGCAGACCTGGACCGGCCAGCCGGGTATATCCGGCCACCGCCTGATGGCCCTGGCGATGATTTGGCTGCTGGCGCGGCTGGCCTGGCTGTTCGGCTTGCCGCTGGCGCTGCTGATACCGCTCGATCTGCTGTTCATGTTCGGCGTCACCGGGCTGATGGCGCACATGCTCTGGGTGGTCAGGCAGAAGCGCAACTATCCGATCATCGCCGTGCTCACCCTCATGACCGGTGCCGATGTGCTGGTGCTTTGCGGCGTCGTCCTGCGCGACGATGGGCTGCAGCGCCAGGGCATGCTCGCCGGGCTGTGGCTGGTGGCGGCGCTGATGGCGATCATCGGCGGCCGGGTGATTCCCTTCTTTACCCAGCGCGGCCTCGGGCGCAGCGAAGCGGTGAAGCCCTGGCGCTGGCTGGACGTGGCGCTGCTGGTCGGGAGCGGACTGGCCGCCGCGCTGTACGCTGGCGGCGTCGCRCTCGTGCCGCATGTGCTGCTCGGCCTGTTGTTCACCGCCATCGCCGCTGGCCACCTGCTGCGCCTGGTGCGCTGGTACGACACGGGAATCTGGCGCGTGCCGCTGCTCTGGTCTTTGCACCTGGCGATGCTCTGGCTGGTGGCCGCCGCGAGCGGTCTGGCGCTGTGGAATTTCGGCCTGCTTGCCAATTCCAGCGCCGCGCTGCACGCCCTCTCGGTAGGCTCGATGAGTGGCCTTATCCTGGCGATGATCGCGCGGGTCACGCTCGGCCATACCGGGCGCCCGTTGCAGTTGCCGTCGGGCATCGTCGCGGCCTTCGTGCTGTTCAATCTTGGCGCCGCCTCGCGTGTGTTTCTCGCCGGCCAGTGGCCGATGCTCGGCCTCTGGCTTGCCGCCCTCTGCTGGGCGCTGGCCTTCGCCCTGTATGTCTGGCGCTACGCACCGATGCTGGTGAGCGCGCGGGTCGATGGCCACCCCGGCTGATCGCCGCACCGATACCGTTTTCTGGCACCCCTCGAATAACCGCTGCCCGTCCATCTCGGGTCGGGCCGCTTGTGGCTCGGCGATCGCTATAGGCGTCACCAAGGGCCTGCTGCCGAGGCATCTACTTGAATAGCGGCGATGTGACGTGATCCTGTTCCAGCTGTCGCAGGGCGCGCGTGGCGTCTATGGGCTAGAACTGGGTCGTCGATAGCGGCTACACGCTCAATTGAGCGTGTGAGGCTGACGATGATCTTCGGATGCAAGCGGACCGTCCGCGAGCGGTCTCGATCAGGCCTCGCAATAGGTCGGGATCCTGGCCATCCATTGCAGGAAAGCAACGGCATCTTCAGTCTCTTCAACGGCATTGCCATCCTGCTCGCTTTCAACACCACCATGAGGCTGCGTTGGGCGACGCTGCAGCGGCGGCTTGTCAGCAAAGTTATTGCATCGAAGGCGCAACAGGATTCATTGGCAGCACGGGCTCGGCGCACCGATAATGTGCGGCCCGGCTGGCTAGCGCCTCTTTTTTGTGCGCTGATAGGCAGCCTGATGCGGTATCACGTCCTGTCGGACGGGCACCGTACGTCCTCCCTCCGATCAAGTAGGCTGCATGCAACAACGTCTTCTCGACTGGTGCCGATCCTTCGCTCCGGCGCCGCTTTCGGCGCGCCCCGCGGAATGGCTGCGCGCGGCAATCGGCATCGGTCTGGCACTGCTGCTGGTGATTCCGGCCGGTGCTCTGCTGTTCGGCAGCGCCATTTCGCTACCGTTGGTAGCGCCGGTTGCGGCTTCGGCCGTGCTGCTGTTCGCCGCCCCCTCTAGCCCCTTTGCGCAACCCTGGTCGGTGATCGCCGGCAATCTGTTCGCGTCGGCGATCGGCGTGGCGCTGGGCGCCAGCGAATTGCCCATCGCGGGCGCCGCCGGTATCGCCGGCACCCTGGCGATTCTGTGCCTGTTCGTCCTGCGCTGCCTGCACCCGCCTGCTGCGGCCCTGGCGCTGGTGGCGGTGGTGGGCACCCCGCAGCTGCACGCCTACGGCTACCAACTGCTCTATCCGGTGGCCTTGAATTCGCTGCTGCTGGTGCTGGTGGCGCTGGTCTACAACAACCTCAGCGGGCATGCCTATCCGAAGCCGCGCCCGCCCAAGGGGAACCCGCACCACACCCATGATCCGCTGCCCAGTGAGCGCATGAGCTTCAGCGAAGACGACGTCGAGCGGGCGCTGGCGGACTTCGGTGAATACGTCGATGTGACGCGGGACGATCTCGCCCAACTGATCAAACAGACCGAAAAGCACGCGCTGCGACGCAGCATGGGCGAGATCACCGCGGCCCACATCATGTCCCGCGATCTCTACTGGGGCACACCGGACTGTTCGATTCAACGGGCCTGGCAAACTCTGCGCGAGCACCGCCTGCATTCCTTTCCGGTGCTGGAGCCCGACAGCCACCGGCTGGTGGGCATCGTGACCCTGGTCGATCTGCTCAAGCACTTCCAGCCGGCGTCGGGAAGAATCAAGTTCGGCCAGCTGAAATTTCTGCGCGGCGTGCAGCTGCGCACGATCATGAGCGCGCCGGTGGTCTCGGTAACCGAGAACAGCCACATGGTTGACCTGGTGTTCCTGTTGTCCGATCGCGGCCTGCATTGCCTGCCGGTGGTCGACGACCAGCAGCGGCTGGTAGGCATGATCACCCAGACCGACCTCATCGCCGCGCTCTACCGGAACTGGCTAAAGCACCTGCCCGACTGAGTACGGCGCAAGCGGCTTCTCATGGCGTTACAGGAACCTGACGGCTGGTACAGTGCCTGACAGCCAAAGCCCCCTGAGCAAGCCGAACCCATGCAAGAGCGTCTGAACCACTGGTTGCGGTCCTTCTTTCCGGCCCCCCAGGGCGTGTCCCACAAGCACTGGTTTCGCGCCATGGTCGGCGCCGGGCTGGTGGTGCTGCCGATGGTGGCGATCGGGCTGTTGATGTTCGGAGGCCCGGTGACCCTGCACATCGTCGCGCCTGCCGGGGCCTCGGCAGTGATCCTGTTCAGCGCCTCGTCCAGCCCGTTCGCGCAGCCCTGGTCGGTGATCGGCGGCAATCTCATTGCGGTCGCGATCGGCGTGACGCTCGGCCTCTGTGGCCTGACGGCAGTGGCGGCTGCGGTGACGGCGATCTGCCTGGCGATCGCCTGCCTGTTTCTGCTGCGCTGCATGCATCCACCGAGTTGTGCGCTGGCAATGGTCGCGGCCATCGGTGGGCCAGGTATCACCGAGCTGGGCTATGGCCTGCTGTATCCGGTTGCATTCAATTCGCTGCTGCTGGTCGCGTTCGCCCTGCTGTACAACAACCTCACCGGGCATCCCTATCCGAAGCCGCGTACCCAGGGCAGCGGCGTCCAGGCCGGCAGCGTGCCGCTAGGCGAAGAACACCTGAACTTCACCGATGACGATGTCGACCGCGCGTTGGAGGAGTTCGGCGAGTACGTCGATGTCACCCGCGACGATCTGCTCGAACTGATCCAGCGCACCGAAAAGCACGCTATCCGCCGCAGCATGGGTGATGTCAGCGCCGCCGACATCATGTGCCGGGAGCCGCACAGTTGCATTCCTCACGATGGCCTTTACGAAGCGCGCGCCCTGGTGCGCCGACACCGGCTGCATGCGCTGGCCGTGGTCGAACCGGACAGCCGGAAACTGATCGGTATCGTTACTCAGACTGACCTGTTGCAGCACCTCGAAGCGCACCCTTCGCGCTTCAGCTTGCGCCGTCTGTCTTTGCGTCGGGAGCTGCGGGTCAGCGACATCATGAGCGCTCCGGTGGTGTCGGTGCGCGAGGATGCGCAGTTGCCGAATCTGGTCTATCTGCTGGCCGATCGCGGCATGTCCTGCCTGCCGGTGGTCGACCCGTCGCAGCGGCTGGTGGGCATGATCACCCAGAGCGATCTGATCACCGGCTTGTACCAGAGCTGGATGAAACGGCTGAGCAGCTGATCGCCGCGCCGGTGCAAGTGTTGTCGGTTCAAATCTGGCCGGTTCAGATCTCGTAGGTCCAGCGCGACCAGTCGTAGTCGTCCTGGGCGACCTCGCGCAGCAGTTCCAGCGCCTTGAACAAGGTCGGCGACTGCGCCGCGCGGGCGTGGACCAGATAGACCGGATAGCTGAATTCCGGTGCGTGCTCGACGCGCTTGAGCACACCCTCGTCCAGATAGCGCTGTACCACCCGGGTGCGGAAGTAGCCGCGCCCGCCACATTGGACCAAGTACTGCAGCGCCAGCGGGCCGAGGCTGAACGACAGCGCGGCGCGCATATGACCGGGTAGGGAAAGGTCATGCTGACGACGAAACGCAGGGCCCCAGTCGACATAGAGGTAGGGGTCGGGTTCGGTCGCATGCACCACCTGAATGAGTTTTTCCTCGAGCAGCTGCTCCACCTGCAGCCCTGGCCAGTACTCGGGCTGGTGCACCAACGCCGCGTCCAGCGCACCCAGGTCGAGCTGCTTCTGCAGCTCATCGCCGCTCGCGACCTCGTTGCGCAGCGCATGGTCGGGCATCACCTGGCGCAGGCGCTGCACCCAGGCGAGCAGCAACGGGTTGCACAGGCTCACCTCGGCGCCGAGCGACAGCAGCTTGTCGTAGCCGCGCGGCAGCGGCAGATCGCGCCGCGCCGTTTCCCAGGTCTGCACCAGCTGCGTGGCGTAGGCGACAAAGCGTTCGCCATCGGCAGTCATCCGCGCCCCGGCGCGGTTGCGTATGAAGAGCCGGCAACCGAGCTGCGTTTCCAGGCTGCGTACTCGCGCGGTCACCGCCGTCTGGGTGATATGCAAGCGCTCGGCGGTGGCGATGAAACTGCCGCTGCGAATGATCTCGAGAAAGGTGCGGGCGAGATCAATATCCATGGAAGCGCCTCATATCAAAAGGAGTGATATGAAAGCAGGTTGGGATGAAGGTTGAAAGCCAGTCAGGGCGCTGCAGGCTGGGCGGGAAGGTGGAGAAATAACGTGCTGGACTGGAGGCGGGTCCGCCGGTGTTTTCCTTCAGCCCACCGGGAACATTGTTCCGGCCGCTCTCCGGTGGGCTGAAGCCCATCCTGGCGAGGCCCGAGCCAGATGCTCGAGCGGAACCTGGCGTTCGGCTGTAGGGCCGTTTGCCAGGGCAGTGGGTAAGTGGGAGCGACACCTGCGTGAGCCCAAACCGAATACTGCATGTCGGGACTGAATCATGATGTCCTGTTGGGTGTTACTTGAGGCTCAGAACCCACTCGGCGAGGGCTTTGGCTTCTTCTTCGGTGACCGGGTTTGGCGGCATCGGGATCTGGCCCCAGGTACCGACATGGCCGTTCTTGATGTGGCCGGCGAGCAGGTCGGCAGCGCCATCCTGGCCGGCGTATTTGGCGGCGACTTCCTTCAGTGCCGGGCCAACCAGCTTGGCGTCGACGCTGTGGCAGGCCGCGCAAGGCTTGCTCTTGAACAGCGCTTCACCGTCCTGAGCCATGGCGGGCTGGAACAGCATCGCGCCGCCGAGGGCGAGCAGTGGAACCAGTACTTTCTTCATGAGTTACTTCCTCAAGGCTAGATAGGGGAGTCTGCGCTCCCCGACAGGGCACTCAGTTCACATCGATCTGAGTGGTGTAGACGTTAAATTTACCGGCTGGGGCGATCAACCTTTTGTCCTCGATCACCTTTTTCAGCGTTAGCGTCTTGTCATCGACCACGACGACGGCGGTTTGCTCCTCCTGATCGCTCCAGACCGAGAGCCAGACTTCGACGCCGGCGTCGTTGTACACCGGTTGACCGACGTGCTTGGCGCGGCCGGTCGGAGGGCGAGCATGTTTATCCAGGCGTCGCGGCCGATCACGAAAAGGGGGCTCCACTGGATCATGGCTTAGGCAAAAATCTGCCGGTTGGCGATACTTCGAACAGCGTTTCCTGCCCGTCCGGCATCGGTAGATCTTGATCGGTACGGAACGTAGCTGACGAATAGAACGAAAGGCCGGTTCGCCCTGATAGGACAGGTTGTCGTCCTTCGAGGTTGAAGCTCCTCGAATCCGCTACAGAGCGCCCGCCGAATTCGGCTCGAGCTGCCGATCATGATTTCCGGCACCCTCAACTGTTGCAAGCATTGCCGGAGGGGGATAGCAGTGGTCGGTTCGGCCAGGCGCCTCAGGGCGGCGCCGTGCTGGTCATGCTCGAAGGGGCTGGGCAGTGCAACTCTTGCCACTGACAAGCTATTGATTTTAAAAGGGTAAAAAAATTGGTTGGTGAATGTTGCCTCGGCGAATTAGGGTGTAAAAAACCTTGAGTGTATCTGGCTACATGATGGAAGAAGCACTGCTGGCCGACCTCGTCACCGAGCTGCCCAATGCGGTTCGCCTGCAACGATTGGTGCACACCCTGCATGAACGGTTTCGCTGTGGCGCGGTGGTGTTGCTGCGCCTCGACGATGACACCCTGCGCCCGCTGGCCGCGGTGGGGTTGGTGCAGGAGGCGCTGGGTCGACGCTTTGTGGTGGCCCAGCATCCGCGGCTTGCCGCCATTCTGTCGCAGCGCGAGCCCACCTGGTTCGAACCCGACAGCCGCTTGCCCGATCCCTACGATGGGCTGCTTGACGAACATGCTGGCGAGCCTTTGCCGGTACACGATTGCATGGGCGTCAGCCTGTTCGTGGAAGGCAAGTTATGGGGCGCACTGACCCTCGATGCGCTGCATGCCGGCACCTTTGATGACCAGGCGCGACGCGACCTGCAGCGCTACACCCTGGTGATCGAGGCGGCGATCCGCATCACCCGGTTGGAACATGAAAACCGCGGATTACGCCTGGCGCGCAGCGATGTGCTGGAAAGCACGCCGCTGCCGGGTGATGGTGAAATTCTCGGGCAGAGTCAGGTGATTGCCGATCTGTTGCGCGAGCTGGAGGTGGTCGCCGATTCCGAGCTGCCGGTGCTGCTGCTTGGTGAAACCGGTGTCGGCAAGGAGCTGTTTGCCCGTTGGCTGCACCGCCATTCGCGCCGCCGCAACAAGCCGTTGGTGCTGGTCAACTGCGCCGCGTTGCCTGAGTCGCTGGCCGAAAGCGAGCTGTTCGGCCACGTCAAAGGTGCGTTTTCCGGCGCCACCACCGACCGCCCCGGCCGCTTCGATGCGGCCAACGGCGGGACCCTGCTGCTCGACGAGGTGGGCGAGCTGCCGCTGGTGGTCCAGGCCAAGCTGCTGCGCACTCTGCAGAACGGCGAGATCCAGCGCCTCGGGGCCGACAAGCCGCGCCAGGTCGATGTGCGGATCATCGCGGCGACCAATCGTAATCTGCGCGACAGCGTGCGCGACGGGCATTTCCGTGCCGATCTCTACCACCGCCTGTCCGTCTACCCGGCGCCGATACCGCCGCTGCGCGAGCGCGGCAACGACGTGCTGATCCTGGCGGGCTACTTTCTCGAGCTGAACCGCGCCCGGCTGGGACTGCGCAGCATGCGACTGTCACCAGCCGCCGAACGTGCGCTGCTCGGTTATGGCTGGCCGGGCAACGTGCGCGAGCTTGAGCATGTAATCAGTCGCGCGGCGCTGCGACTGCTCAGTCGTGGCGCCTCGCGCAGCGAAATCCTGACCCTGGAACCCGATTTGCTCGATCTGGACAGCACACATGCCGTCTCGCTTGTGCCGCTTGCCGAGGCCCAGTTGCTGCCGGCGGAAGTGGAAATCGTCTCACTGCGCCAGGCTGTCGATGATGCCCAGCGCCAGGCCATCGTTCGCGCCCTGGAAGCCAGTGGCGAGAACTGGGCCCAGGCGGCGCGCTTGCTGGACGTCGATTCCAGCAACCTGCACAAGCTGGCCAGACGGCTGAAACTCAAATAGTCCCGCGCAGCGCCTGCTCTATCGTCGGTTGCTGCCAATTGGCGCGAGTCGTCCCGACTGCCTAGTGGTCTAAGCTGCAGACATCACCTACAGAGGAGACTTCCATGGCTCTAGACCATGACCAGTTCGACGCGCTGCTGACCGAGGCCCTGGCCCATGCCGAACGTGCGGCAAGTGAAAACGATCCGCAGCATTACCAGCAGGCCTTCGTCGCCAGCCTCAAGGCCATGCGGTTGTTGGCGAGCGAATCTGGGGCCTGGCGGCAGATGGTGGCGCGCGCCACCGAGGAATTCGAGGGCGACGAGGGGATATAAGAACGAATCAGCTCCAACCCCAGAACTGCAGATACCAGCCGTAACCGACCACTGCGGTTGCCAGGGCCACGCAACCGAACGCAAGCACCCGGCGCAGGCCGTTAGCGCCGTAGCGAGTGATGACGCGCCACGCCAGATACAGGCTCCAGCCGATGGCGCCGCCCAGCAACAGCGCGCGAGTCGGTTGCGCCCAGGCGAGGATCAACCCTTCGTAGCGAAGCAGCTTGATGGTGGTCGCCGAGAGGCCGAGGAACAGCCCGGCCCCGCCAAGCGGCGTGAGGGCCAGCGCCAGATGATGAAAGACCTCGCCGCCGCGGTTCATCAGCCGTACCGCACCGCGCAACAGCAGCCACAGCGCACCCCCTATCAGCAGCGAGCTGGCTCCGATGTAGGTGAGGATCGCCGCGCCATCGAGCCAGGTGAAGGCATCGTTGGCCTGCGGGTAATGGGTCAGCAGCCACCAGGGTGCATTGGCCTGGAGCGGCCAGAAGATATCGCGATCGACCAGCCATTCGGCGGCGGTCTGCTTGAGGGTGATGAACCAGGGGCTGACCGTCCATTGAAAGGCGCCCATCGCCAGGCCAATCATGCCGAACAGCAGCAGCGTGCTGTCCCAGTGGCCGTGTTGCGATTGGTTGCCAACGATGAGGATTTCTTCGTTCGGTGAACGGGCGGCGAGGGCGACGGCACCACGTTGCCCACTGCAACGACCGCAGGCGTGGCACTCACTGTTGCCCTGCATGCGACGGATGTCGATCAGCGGGGCGCAATTGGGTGTCGCCAGTTTTGGCCCCTGATTGGCCTGCCAGCGTTCTTCGTCGACTTTGTAGTGCAGAGGTGCAAGGCGCGCGAGCAGACCGAACACGCCGCTCACCGGGCACAGGTGGCGGCACCAGACGCGTTTGCCGCGACCGTAAAGAAAACCGACGATCATCGCCGCAACGGTCGAGCCACCGAGGATCAGCGCGGCGGCGCGGCCATAGTCATAGACACTGATCAGCTGGCCGTAGACGGTGGTCAGCACGAAGGCGATGGTCGGCCAGCCGCTCCAGCGCATCCATTGCGGGGTGCCCTTGTTCAATCCGCGCCAACTGATCCATTCGCTGAGCGAGCCTTCCGGACAGAGCACACCACACCAGAGCCGGCCGAAAAGGACCATCGACAGGAGCACGAACGGCCACCAAAGCCCCCAGAACAGGAATTGGGCGAACACCGTGATGTTGTCCAGCATGCGCGCCTCGGACGGGGGCAGCGAAAGCACCGCCGGTACCAGCAGCAGGACCAGATAGAAGCCGACCACCAGCCATTGGATCAGGCGGATGGTCTTGGCGTGCTGGCGCAGCAGGTCACCGATACGCGCCAGCCAGGGGGTGTTGGCGATCATGCGGTGCGAGTCTCCAGACGAGCCTCCGACTTCGGTCGCAGCCAGGCCCAGACCGCCAGCCAGTACAGCGCCATGACGATCACCGCGGCCAGCGATGGCATCGCGCGGTAGCCGGTGAGACCGGCAATGGTGCTACCCAACGTGCCGCCATCATCGAGCACGGCAGAGGTGTCCCAAAGCGGATCGCCGAAGACGGTGTAGAGCACTTCTGGCACGTCCATGCCCATCAGTTGACCGCTGAAACGGTCGAGCCCGGCCATCAGCAGGGCGGCGCCGAGTAACAGCAGCAAGGCTTCGCTGATCTTGAAGAAGCGTTTCCAGGAGAACACCCGGCTGCCAGCTTGCAAAGCGAAGTAGCTGAGCAGTGCAAGGCCGAAACCAAGCAGTCCGCCAATGACGAAACTGGTCAGGTCCGTGCCCTGTTGCTGATGGCCGATGCCGTACAGGAATACCACCGTCTCGCTGCCTTCGCGGGCGACAGCAAGCATGGCTAATACCAGCAATCCGATACCGCTGCCCTGACTGAGGCTGGCCGCAGCGCTGTCGACAAGGTTGCGTTTGAGATCGCGACCGTGATGATGCATCCAGCCGACCATCTGCAGGATCAGCACGCTGGCAATCAGCAGCATGGCGCACTGGAACCATTCGCCCGCCGGGCCAGCCAGCCAGTCACCGGCGCTGAGGATGCCCCAGGCCAACAACGTCGCCAGGCCCAGGCCGGCGGCCACGCCAGCCCAGAGCATACGCAGCGCATGGCGATTATCCGGTTGCTGGCTCAGCCAGGCATGCAGGATACCGATGACCAGCAGCGCCTCGACGCTTTCACGCCAGACAATGAACATGGATTGGCCCATGGCGCTTCTCCTGTAAAGGAACTACTTGGCGATGATTTCCCCTTCCGGGAGATCCAGGTGGAACTCGTCGAAGAAGGGGTAGCGGCCTGGTTTCAACGGATGGATCACGACAAACGAGGTGACACCGGGCGAGAGGACCTTTTCCACTCGCAGCGGCGTGCTTTCGAATTCGGTCGGGCCGCTGCCGGCATTGATGACGACGATCTTGAAACGCTGGCGAGCCGGCACCTCGATTGTCGCCGGCTCGAAATGGCCGTCGCGGATGGTCAGCTCGTAGGTCGGCAGTCCGGCCTGGACGCCGCCGGCGAAACCGGCAACGAGCAGGGCGAGGGAGGGGAGCAGGACGCGTCGCATGGCGGACCTCCGGCTCAGTAGCCGCCTTTCTTACCGATGCCGGCGTAGGTGAACTCGTACTTCAGCTCACAGGTCTTGAACCATGGCGCGACGCCCGTTTCTTTGTCGACGTGGCGGCCGAACATGCTGTGCTTGCCGTCCGGCGGCGAGACGATGAAGGTCAGTTGGTACTTGCCCGGACCCATCAGCTTGACGTTATCGCCGTAGTGCGGGCCGTCGTTGGCAACCATCGGATGGAAGTCACCTTCGATGTTCTCGTCCGAGCCCTTCTTGGTCAGCGCGTAACGGATGTTCAGGTAGGAGACAAAGCTGCCTTCCTGCCAGCCGTTGGGGTTGTTTTCCATGGCGGCGATGTCGGCTTCCAGGTGCACGTCGGATTTGGCAGCGTCCAGCATCATGCCGGCCGGTTCCATTTCGACCGGTTGCAGGTAAACGGCACCGATTTCCATGCCGCCGCACTGCTGCGGTTCGCCGATGGGATATTCCTTGGCTTGAGCGAGAGGAGTGAGTAGCAACGAAGCAACGGCGAGGGTAGCGGGAATGCGCATGAAGGCCTCCGAAGGTGATCTATGAGTGAGGTGCCAAGGTTCGCACCTGCGATGCTTAACGATAATGATTCGCGTCAATTGTGAACGAAATACTTTGTTACGTATAGCCCGCATGCGCTATAGCCATCGTTGTGATGAGCCTGGATGTTCCGCGCGCTGGACGCTTGAAGCCTCGGGTGCGTTGAGTTGTCGCACCTCGTCAGGCTTTCCAATCGCCGGCTTGCCATGCCAGTCATAACTGTCAGCGACGCTTCTGAAGCTAGATAAAAGCTGCGGGAGATATCGTTAGCGGCCTACCATACGTATTTTTCGAGTCGGGGAGTCTTATGCCTCAAGCCGTCGCACTGGATGCTCGATCCGCCCGTGTACTGCCCTGGCTGGTCGCCATCGCGTTCTTCATGCAGACCCTCGATGGCACCATTCTCAATACCGCACTGCCCGCGATGGCGCGTGATTTGGCCGAAGACCCGCTACGCATGCAAGGCGTGGTTATTGCCTACATGCTCACCGTGGCGCTGTTGATTCCAGCGTCGGGATGGGTTGCGGACCGCTTCGGTACCCGCCGCATCTTTTTCTTCGCCATCGTGTTGTTCACGCTCGGCTCGCTGCTCTGCGCGATGAGCGCAAGTTTCAACCAGTTGGTGATGTCACGTGTGGTGCAGGCTGTCGGGGGCGCGCTGATGCTGCCAGTCGGGCGCCTGGTCGTGCTGCGCGCATATCCGCGCAGCGAGTTCGTACGGGTGATGACCTTCATTGCGTTGCCGGGTATGGTCGGCCCGCTGATCGGCCCGACCCTCGGCGGCTGGCTGGTCGAATATGCATCCTGGCACTGGATCTTCCTGATCAATCTGCCAGTCGGGTTGATCGGCTGCATTGCCGCGCTTCGCTTCATGCCTGATTTGAAGAGTGCCGAGCGGATGCGCTTCGATACGTTCGGCTTCCTGCTATTTGGTGGCGCGATGGTGCTGATCACCATTGCACTCGAAGGCTTGGGCGAGATGCAGATGCCTCACGCCCGCGTTCTGTTGCTGATGATGATGGGCAGCGCCTGCCTGGCGGCTTATTGGTTGCGCGCCGGGCATGTCGACGAACCCTTGTTCAGCCCGACGTTGTTTCATACTCGCAGCTTCGCTGTCGGCATCTTCGGCAACCTGTTCGCGCGTCTGGGCAGTGGGGCGTTGCCTTTCCTGCTGCCTTTATTGCTACAGGTTGCGCTGGGTTATTCGCCGGCGCAGGCGGGCATGAGCATGATTCCGTTGGCGCTCGGTGCGATGTTGATCAAGCCCCTGGCCAAACCGCTGATCGACCGGCTGGGTTACCGACGGATCCTGGTGGGCAATACCTTGTTGTTGGGCAGCCTGATTGCCAGCCTCGCGATGATCGATGCACACACCCCGACAGCGCTTCTGCTGTTGCAGCTGAGCCTGATCGGCGTGGTCAATTCGATGCAGTTCACCGCGATGAATACCGTGACCCTGGTCGGGCTCAGCAACCAGAACGCCAGCAGCGGCAACAGCCTGCTATCGGTGGTGGTGCAGTTGTCGATGAGTCTGGGCGTGGCATCGGCGGGTGCATTGCTGGGTGGCTTCACGGTCCCGGGCGCCGACGGCGAGGCCGTGTTGGAAGCGTTCCAACTGACATTCCTGTGCATTGGTGGGATGTCGATGCTGGCCGCCGCATTGTTCTTTCAGCTGGACAGCAAGCAGGTCATGGCTGCCCGGCTCATCGACGACGAGTGACCGCTAAGATCAGCCGGTGCAGAGATCGACCTGTTCTTCCTCGGGTACCTCGTCAGTCACGATCACCCGTGCGTGGTGGCTGTTTTCCTCCTCCATGCGCAGGCCGAAATAGCGGGTGTCATACGCATCCCAGAACGCTTCGACCTGCTCCATTGTGGCGGCCTCAAGGAGTACCTCCAGGCTGTGTTCCAGAACAATGGTGTAGAGTTTTTCAGAAGACATGGTTCGCAGGCTCATGCTCGATTTAGAAGGTGGCTGCTCGTCTGTAGCAGTGATGTCATTCTGACAGCTTGCACCTCGTTATCCGTGCCCGCTCATCGCCTTCCTAGCGCGTTCCGCTGAACGGTCTACGGATGCAGCGGTCTCGTTGGCGCATTGTCGGCTCAATCCACGAAGCGTCCGCTCGCACCGATCTACATTTCTATCTGCCGTTATTTGCGACATACCGTTTGGCTTTAGTACTGCGGCGATGGTCGACGACAAACCGGCGGCACGCCGGAATGGCGAGCCGCTGGGTTGTGTCAGAAGTTGGCCCGTGCGCGTTCGGCAGGGATATACCCGCTGCCTTTGTTTACCTGTTCAAGTAAACATTATCGACCTGTAATCAAACCCGACATAACTTCTCCCTTCCGGGATTGACCGGTAAGGTACAGAAGGAATTGATGAATGAACGCGATGAGCGTGTCCTGGCTGGTGATGGGTGGATCTCTGTGTGCAGTGCTGGTGCTGGCGATCCTGCTTTGGGTGCAATGGCTGCATACCCAGCAGCACAAGGCGGAACTTAGCGTACTGCGCGACCTGCTGAAGAGCCTCGGTGCAATCATTCAGCGATTGGAGCAGGAAAACGTCGAGCTGACCGCCGGACTTCGAGCGGAAAAAGGTCAGATCGAGCACCTCAAGCGGCAGCTCGGCGCGTTGCGGTGAAAGTGGCCACTTGCCCGGTTTACCGCGGCATTCAATCAGGACTGATCAGCAACGCGCAGCGCCGAGACAAGAACCATCCTCCTGGCGCAAGGCCTGCCAGCTCACTCATCGGGTGCTAGGCCATGCACCAGATTCGACTAACGAAGCCGGCATTCCAGTGCGCGGCTTCGTATGGAGGGCCGCTTTAGGCCTGCACGGCTGCGGATGACTGCTGTGCAGTCTTTTCCCGATCACGCAGCAGGAAGCGCTGGATCTTGCCGCTCGGCGTTTTCGGAAGTTCGGTGACGAATTCGATCTCACGCGGATAGGCATGCGCGGACAGGCGTTGACGTACATGTTGCTGCAGTTGTTCGGCCAATGCGTTGTCGCCCTGGTGGTTGGCATGCAGCACGACGAAGGCCTTTACCAGTTCGGTACGTTCCGGGTCCGGCTTGCCGATGACAGCCGCTTCGATCACGGCCGGATGCTCGACCAGTGCGCTCTCGACATCGAATGGACCGACGCGGTAACCGGACGTGGTGATCACATCATCGGCGCGGCCGACGAAGCTGATGCTGCCATTGGCATTCAACTCGACGGTGTCGCCGCTCAGGTAGTAGTCGCCGACGAACGCCTTGGTCTGGGCGCCCACGTAGCCTGAGAACCAGAGCAGCGGCGATCGGCGACGGTCCAGCGCCAATATGCCGGGCGTGCCCGGTTCCAGCTCGCGCTGTTGATCGTCCAGCACCACGACGCGGTGGCCGGGCATGGCATAACCGGCGGTGCCAATGCTGACCGCATGGCTCAGTGCGTGATGATTGCACAGCACCATGCCAAGCTCGGTCTGCCCGTAGTGATCGTGAATGGTGCAGTCGAGGCCGCTGCTGAACCAACGGATGACCTCGGGCGTGAGTGGCTCGCCAGCGCTACTCACGGCGCGCAGGCGACCCTTGATCTTGCCTTCCACCTCGTCGCGGGCCGCCAGCAACAAGCGGAAAGCGGTGGGCGAGCCCGCCATGTTGGTGATGCCGTATTCGCTCACTACGCGACAGGTGCTGTCGACGGTGAAGCCACCTTCGTAGAACAGCGTGGCGTGCCCCATGGCCAGTGGTCCGGTGACGGCGTAGTACAGGCCATACGCCCAGCCCGGATCGGCGATATTCCAGAAGTTGTCTTCGGGGCGAAGGTCGATCGCATCGCGCATGTAGGTGACGAAAGCGACGATGGCCTTGAGCGGCACGTGGAGCTGTTTCGCCGGCCCGGTGGTGCCGGAGGTGAACATCGCCAGAAAAGGCGCCTCACTACTCAACAGCACCGGCTCGAACTCGGACGACTGGCGATTCACCTGGGACCAGAAGTCTTCAGCACCCTCTCCGACCACGAGTCGGTGCGGTGCCGCCGCGATGGCGTCCAGCTTCTCGCTGTTGCCTGCGTCGGTTACGACCATCTTCGCACCGGATTCCTTGATCCGATGCTCGACTGCTTTAGGGCCAAAGGCGGTAAACAGCGGCTGATAAATGGCACCCACACGCCAGGTACCGAGGATGGTGACCAGCAGTTCGGGGGTGCGCGGCAGCAGACCGGCAACGGTATCGCCGGGCCTGATGCCGTAGCTGTGCAAGAGGTTGGCGAAGCGCGCGGCGGCTTCTTTGAGTTGCGCGAAAGTCCAGGTGGCTCGCTGGCCGTCGCGTCCTTCCCAGATCAGGGCGATTTTGGCTGAGTCCGCGTGACGGTCGCAGCATTCGACGCAGGCATTCATGGCGGACAGATCGCCGGACAGGATGGCCGAGACCGTCTGGTGGTAATCGAACTCGCTGGCCGCGGTGGCATAGTCGCGCATGGCTGGCTCCTGGCTTCTTGTTATTGGGATGTCCCGGATATTGGCTCCGCCTCGCGCCCGCAACAATGGCAAAAGCCACCAACCTCTATGAGCGGTTTGGACAAGCGCCGCGGGCAGAAAACGATGATGATTCCGTACCCGAGTTCCAGCGTAGCAGCCGGATGGGCATCACGGTTCTGCTACGGACGTGGGCCTTATTGGGCTGTCTTGCCTCTTTGGACGGGGTGCAATAGCCAGCATCGACCTGGCACCCTGGCTGGACGATCCGGGTAAGCTGCTGGCCGTTAACGCAGCTATCGAGGCCGCACGCGCAGATGAACAAGGCCACATGTCCACGCGCTGCTTGTTCCAAGCGTTTCAGGAGCCTGTTTCATGGCGTCGACTGCTGAATGCCCAGAACAGCTGTCACCGACTCGAACTTGATTGCCGGGCGTGCCCAGGGGCTATGGATGCAGAGTCGATGGCGACGCCGACTGGACGGCTGCGGTCATGGGGCTTTTCGATAGAGATGATCCATCCGTCTATCCAGCTTGATCTCCTTCGAAGGCCTGTGGCCGAAGTACTCGGTGTAGCATTTGCTGAAATGGCTCGATGTCACGAAGCCACATGCCAGACCGACCTCAATGACTGAAAGCGAAGAGTGCTGCAGCAATCGTCGAGCTTCGGTTATACGAAGTTCGAGATAGTGGCGCTGAGGTGTAGTGCCGAGCTGCTCACTGAAGAGTCGCTCGATCTGCCGACGAGACTTGCCTGCGTAGTGGGCAAGTTGATCCACCTGCAACGGGTCCTCCAGATTGGCTTCCATCAGGCTGATCACCTCCTGGAGGGAGGATGCAAGGTTTCGGTAGCGCGAACCGGTGACCGCACGCACACGGGTCATGTCGAACGCCAGGATGTCCACGATCCCGTTCACGAGCCCGCAGTCGTACAGCCCTCTGATCCATTCCAAAAGCATGTAGAAGGCGCCGTTGGGACTGGCGGCTGTCAGTCGGTCTCGATCCACCATGTGAGTGACATTGGTTACTTGAGTAGTGGGCGCTATTTCGGTCAATGCCAGACGCTGTTCCGGATGGATTGCGCACCGGTATCCATCCAGTAGACCGGCTTCGGCCAGAAACCAAGCGCCGTTCCACAGCCCTCCCAGCACCACGCCGCGGGCGGCAGCCTTCTTCAGAATTTCACACAAATGCTGCGTCATGCTGCAGGGGGTTCGCAGACCGCCACAGATGATCAACGCATCAAGCTGCACCGTATCGGCTGCGTCTATGACCTGGGTGACACCAATCGGTATCCCCAGATCACTCATGACATCCTCTTCGGTCAGACCAAAGATGACGAACTCGAATGAGTTGGCTCGGATAAGGTTGGCGGTCACCAGCGTGTCGAGCGACTGGGTGAACGAGGGTAGCGAGAAGTTGCTAAGCAGCAGGAAACCGACTCTCGACACGCTGCTTTCGAGAACTGCCTCGTGCCGGGGAGGGTTGATGTTTCGGCCCTGCAAACTGTCACTGAACGTGCGCGCGGACTTCATAGTGAACCTTTAGCGTAACAACCTAAGGACTCATCGCTGGCATGGTCCGAGCCAATCTGCGGGACTGCGCGGCTTCGCTCGAAGGTGGTCCGACAGTGCGAGGACGCAACGCCGAAGAACTCACGGAATCGACGATTGAAATGCGGATAGCGTTTGAATCCAGTACCAGGGCAACCGCAGTCAGCGATCTGTTGTTTTGCAGTAGCGGCTGACGGGCTCGGATCAGTCTCAGGTCGAGATAATAGCGCGTCGAGGGCGCACAGATGAAACGGACGAAGCGCACCTAATCGATGTGGGGATGAATTCAGCAAATTGGATCTCCCGCGGCTGACTCACCGACCAGTAGTAGAGAAGAGTAAAGCGCACGTGCCTGCTGAATATTTAAAACCTCGTGTAGCTCCTTTCTTGTGTAGTTCCGTTGTGCGGTGTCGCCGAAGCGAATAAGGGTACATCCGTGCTCAGGTGACCCCTGATCGGGTCATTTTTGCTGTTTGGCTAACAAGCCGCTAAGCACTTGGTTGACCTTGGGGTCGGGTTCGTGGGCTTCGCTCCACTGTCGAAGGAAGCCCACGGCTTCCGATGTGCGTCCCAGCTTGTCCAGAGCCAAGGCATAGGTATAGGCATAGCGGGGATCAGCGGAGGCGAGTTCAGTCGCAACGCGCAGCGCGTTTGCAGCGGCCTCATAGTCCTGCTGGCGAACATGGAACAAGCCCATGGCGTAGTGCCCCGCGGGCGAATCGGGCGCTGCGGTGACGGCTCGTTCAAGCAGCGGGGCGGCTGCGGCGTCACGCGCGGTTCTTCTGTAGAAGTCCGCCAGACTCAACAAGGCATTTTCGTGCCGCGGTGCGACAGCCACTGCCTGATTCAAGGCCGTTTCGGCCGCTTCATATTCTTGTCGATCGATGTAGAACTGGCCCAGTGAAATCAGGCTTTCCGGGGTGTCTCCGTTGTAAGTGGCGACCTGGATGAAATCATCATAGAGGGCGTCCAGTTGTTTCTTGTGCCGGGCGTCAATCTGATTGAGTTCGAGGCCTGCCAGGAGGCGCGCTATTTCGACTCTGAGCGACATCGTTTGCTCGCCCAAGTGGGGCGCGAGCACTTGGTATCTCAGCTGCAACGGCAAGGTGTTCATTGAGCGCAGCGCGCCCAGCCGAACCAGCGGTTCAGGATCACTCAACAGCTTCGACAGCGCTTCCACGCTTTGCTGGTTATGAAAGGGCGCGTGGCGAAGGATGGCGCTTCCCCTGGCGATAGCGGGAAGAGACGCATCTTGAGCAATGCTGAGAAGTTGCGGGCCCGCATCAGCATGGCCGCTATCGGCGGCGTGAAAAGCCTCGGCGAACGGATGTTTCGCCAGCTTTTTACCCGTCGCGTTCAGCCAACTTTCTATGTTGCTTTGAGCCCAAGCAGCATCTTGATCAGAGTGACATTGAGTGCAGGCATCGGGCGCACCTACGGCAGCAGATTGCTCGGGCCGGGGGATGCGAAGGCTGTGGTCCCGGCGCGTATCGACGCCCATGAAGGTCGTGCTGGGCATGTGGCAATTGACGCAAAAACTGCCGGTGCTTTCAGTCGGGTGGTTGTGATGTTTGGGGGCATCAAAAACGGCGGCGCTATGGCACTGAGTGCACAGGGCGTTGCCTTCAGCTTTCAGGTGGAGGCTGTGAGGGTTATGGCAGTTGCTACAGGTAACGCCTTCGTGGTGCATTTTGCTCTGGAGAAATGAGCCCCATTCGAAGACTTCGTCTCGGACCTGCCCATCGGCATGATAAAGAGGGGGCTCGAGCAAG
This sequence comes from Stutzerimonas stutzeri, assembly GCF_000590475.1. NCBI lineage: Bacteria > Pseudomonadati > Pseudomonadota > Gammaproteobacteria > Pseudomonadales > Pseudomonadaceae > Stutzerimonas > Stutzerimonas stutzeri. Next base: position 893,013 of record NZ_CP007441.1, read on the forward strand.
CTGAGCAGGTGGGTGTCGTAGTAGCTGATTCGTGGGTCCGGCTGGCCAAGTTCCAGCCGGCGCGAGTGGCAGCTCGCACATTGCTGCATCTGAACATCTGCGCGCGGCCCACTGCGTTTGAGCGTTGGCGAAGTTGCATCGCCCTGAGAGATGTCCTGCACCGTTTTCCAAATACCCTCGTCCACCAGCGAGACCCCGAAACCCGCATGCGATTGCCGGCTGCCTTCCTGCTGAGATACCCAGGCCAGATGAGATGTAGCCGGGCCATGACAGGCTTCGCAACCCACGCTGATTTCCGACCACTGCGTGTCGTAGCGATTCTCTGAAGATGCGTATCCCTTTTTGAGATCGGTCGAGTGGCAGCTGGCGCAGCGGCTGTTCCAGTTGAAGTAGATGCCAGTCCAGTGGAGCGGATCCTTGCTGGTCACCGCAGGTTCACCGTGGCTCATGCTTGGCGAGTCGGGGAACAGGTGATACCAGCGCTGACCGCCTTCCTCTTTTGGGCGCGTGTCCCAGATGATGCCGAGCACCTGCTTGCGCCCGTTAGGGAAGTCGATGAGGTATTGCTGAAGCGGATAGATGCCAAATGTATGGGTGACTTCGAACTCTTCGAGCTCGCCAGCGGCGTTGTCGGTCAGGACGAAAAAGCCATCGCCCTTTCGGTAGAAGCGTGAGGTGACACCGTTATAGGTGAAGCGGCTGTCGTTGAAGTCGCCTTTGACCGTCTCGTCGGTCGCTTCGGCTATTGCGGCGAAATGATGACTTTGCCGCCAATGCTCGTACTCCTCGGTATGGCAGGTCTTACAAGACTCGCTGCCTACATACTCGCTAGCCAGGCTGTTCAGCGACAGGAGCAGCAAAGCGAACAGCACAGCGTGATAGATGGTGTACCCAAGGCGATTCTTGAATTTATAGGTCATGTCTACGGCTGGCTAACCTTTCTACGCATCGCTTTATGCGAGTGTCTTATTCGATATCTGGCCGCGCTCAGGCACTGCCAGCCAATAGCAAGCGCTTCAACTTATGTGCAGTGCTCGGTATGAATCCTGAACGGGACGTGGGCATCGAGCGAACCACTCGTGCCAACTTCGTATATCTCCGACCCGTTCCGCGGCGTCAGGATTATCCAGCGCTACGGCACCGTCAACCGAGACGCTAGGGCGAATAACCGGCTAATGAACCCCGTCGCGGTTATATACGAAGCCGATACCTGAATTCATTTAACTTACAAATCAATAAGATGAAATTTTAGCTGACTTTTAAGTCAGCTTTATTCGTTGGCGTATGAGTGTCGGTATCCATCAGATGGATTCGATTTATACATGAAATCCATTTGTCTTATTTGGCGCCTGCAATGAGACTCAGCCTACCGACGGAGCAATAAGAATGTCGCCACTACGCAGTGGTGAGCGACTGACAAGAACGACCACCGGAGAGAGCAAGATGTGTCATGTCAATGACGCGCTGGCGTGCCCATCTGAAGGTATTGCCAAGCAGAAGTCGAGAGTGCTGATCCACCTGCCCGCTGGCCATGCCTTAGCTGCAGCGTCTCAGATCTCATCCCTCGATAGCGTTGGCGTAAGCCAGTTTGCCTGCCCTGGCGACCCGGACCACGGGGCGCAGCAATGACCAGCGCCTATCAACTCTATTTCTCACCGGGCGCGTGCTCGAGAGTCTCCATTGCAGCGCTCGAGTGGGTTGGCGCCGACTATGCGCTGTGCCCGGTTCTGCTTGCTGACAACCAGCAGCGGCAACCGGCGTACAAGGCGCTGAATCCCAAGGAGCAAGTGCCGTTGCTGGTAACTCCCGAGGGGACGCTTACCGAGACGGTCGCGATCGCGCTGTATCTCCATCAGGTTTATCCCCAGGCCGTTTTGTTGCCTGCCGCCAGCCCCTACGACACGGCCATCGCAACGTCATGGCTGGTCTGGTGCAGTTCAATGTTGCACCCCCTCATATTCCGGGCTCGGAGGGCTGGCCGGGTCCATCCTGAGGCCGCGGCGCATGAGGGAATTCAGCAGGTTGCGATAGAGGGCCTCACCACTCAGTTCCAGCTCGCTGAGCGCGCATTGAGTGATGGCCGGCAGTGGTTGTGTGGTTCGAGCTGTTCCCTGGCTGATCTGTATCTGCTGTGGTGTTTTCAGCGGGCGGCGCAGAGCGGTTGCGAGATTGGCAATTGGCAGGCCCTGGGCGCGTGGCAGGCGCGTGCGGAATCGCAACCCGCCTGGGCTCGCATGCTCCAGCGCGAAGCCCAGGCCATGTCGGTGATTGAAAAGGGAGCCTCGGCATGAACCTCGGTCTTTCAAAGCGGCTGATCAGCGGTATCGGTGTTCTCGCGGCGATCACGGTCCTGGCGCAAGCGACTCTAGCGGCTCCTGTCGGGCCGGCGCTCGATCGTGCTGCGCTGATGGTCAGGGCGCCTCAAAACGTTGCACTGGTGGATATGGAGCTTGCCGGATCGCGGATCGTCGCGGTTGGTGAGCGTGGCGTCATCATCATTTCCGATGACCAAGGCGCTTCCTGGCGCCAGGTGCCTGTTCCGGTCAGCACGGAACTGACGGCCTTGAGCTTCGTCGATGAGCGTCGCGGCTGGGCCGTCGGCCACTCGGGCGTGGTATTGGCAACCCAGGATGGGGGCGAGACCTGGACCAAACAGCTGGACGGACACCAAACGGCACAGCTGATGCTCGAAGCCGCGAAGCGGAGCGGTAACGAACGAGCATTGAAAGAAGCCGAGTGGATGGTGGCCGATGGTCCGGACAAGCCCTTTCTGGACGTGCTTTTCCAGGATGCTCGGCACGGCATGCTCATCGGAGCCTACGGCCTTGCCTTTGCCACCGAAGATGGCGGCGAGACCTGGTTTCCGATAACCGATCGCTTCGATAACCCGGGAGCGCTCCATCTCTATGCACTGGCCACACGCGGAGACGAAATCGTGGTCGCTGCTGAGCAAGGTCTGGTGCTTCGCTCCGTTGACGCCGGTAAGTCTTTCCAAGCCTTGAGCGTGCCCTACGAGGGCAGTTTCTTTACCGCTGCACTGCCGCCTACCGGCGAAATCATCGTCGCTGGGCTGCGAGGCAACGCCTTGCAAAGCCGCGATGGTGGCGCTAGCTGGACGGCGCTAAAGGCGCCTCGAAATGTGTCCGCCAATTTCAACAGCTCAGCGGTGGACGACGCGGGATCGGTCTGGTTGGCCAATGCCGCAGGGATGGTTTTCAAACTCAACGGCAATCGCCTTGAAATGATCAAGAGCCGGCTTCGCCCGCTGAACGATCTGTTGTTTCTCGAAAATGGCGCTGCGTTGGGCCTGTCGCTTTCGGGTGTCGTACCGCTGCCTGTCATGGCCCAAGGAGCTAAACAATGAACGTCTCAGGGCCAAGCACAACGCCTGTCGACTCCAAGCATTTCGACCCCAACTCGGGCTCGCTGATCGAACGGCTGCTGTTCAACAATCGGTTACTGGTCGTCCTGTTCTGCGCGCTGACAACGGCGCTTCTTGGGTGGCAAGCCACCAAGCTGGAGTTGAATGCCAGCTTTGAGAAAACGATCCCGACGCAGCATGCCTATATCCAGCATTACCTTCAGTACAAGAACGAGCTCACCGGTCTGGGCAATGCCGTGCGGGTCGCAGTCGCCAACCCCGACGGGACCATTTACGACAAGGACTACCTCGAGACGCTGCGCAGGTTGAATGACGAGCTGTTCCTGCTACCGGGCGTGGATCGGGCGTTCATGCGCTCGATCTGGACGAGCGGCACCCGCTGGTTCGGTGTGACTGAAGATGGCCTCGAAGGCGGGCCGGTCATGCCGCAGAACTACGACGGCAGCGCCGGAAGTCTCGGTCAGATTGAATCCAATGTTCAGCGCTCCGGGCAGATCGGGCAGCTCGTCGCACGCGATGCTACCTCGTCAGTCATTTACGTACCGTTGCTGGAAAAGACCGCCGAGGGCCAGCCGCTCGACTATGCCGAGTTTTCCCAGGCGCTGGAGGCCATGCGCACCAAATACGAAGCCGAAGGTGTGCGTATTCACGTGACCGGCTTCGGCAAGATCATGGGCGACCTGATCGAGGGCGTACGAGCCGTGATCGCCTTCTTCGCCCTGGCCGTCGTGATCGCCGCCGCGATGGTGTTCTGGTTCACTCGCTGCCTGCGTTCGACCCTGTTGGTGGTGACCGCCTCGCTGATCGCGGTGGTCTGGCAGCTTGGGTTGCTGCCGACGCTTGGCTATCAGCTTGACCCCTACTCGATCCTGGTGCCGTTTCTGGTGTTCGCCATCGGCATGAGCCATGGCGCCCAAAAGATGAACGGCATCATGCAGGACGTGGGTCGCGGCCTGGACCGGCTGGTTGCGGCACGCTTCACCTTTCGCCGACTGTTTCTCGCCGGGCTGACGGCCCTGGTGGCGGACGCCGTTGGCTTCGCCGTGCTGCTGACCATCGACATCCAGGTCATTCGCGAGCTGGCCATCGCCGCATCGATTGGCGTTGCCGTGCTGATTTTCACCAACCTGATTCTTCTGCCGATCCTGCTTTCCTACACAGGCGTCAGCGCCACCGCCGCAACCCGCAGCCTGCGCGCCGAGACGGACGTCATGGCCGGTGGCAAGAAGCCGAAGCTTTGGGCCGCGCTGGATTGTTTTACCCGTCGGCGCTGGGCCAGTGCCGCAGTGCTGGTCGGGATCGCCATGGGCATCGGCGGCATCGTGGTCAGCGGTCATTTGAAAATCGGTGACCTGGATCCGGGCGCCCCTGAGCTGCGTCCGGACAGCCGCTACAACCGCGACATGGCGTTCATGAATGCCGCCTATGGCGCCTCGAGCGATGTGTTGGCGGTCATGGTCAAGGTGCCCGCGGGTCAGTGCGCCCAATATGAAACCTTGAACAAGATCGATGCGCTGGAATGGCAGCTGCGCCAGCTCGATGGGGTGGAAAGCACCAATAGCCTGGCGTTGCTCAACCGCCGCCTGTTGTCTGGTTTGAACGAGGCGAACGTTAAGTGGGGCGCCTTCGTCCCCAATCAACAGGTCCTCAACACCGTGACGGGCCGCGCGCCTCGCGGGCTCTATAACGAGAGCTGCGATCTGCTGACGCTGTACGTCTACCTGCGTGATCACAAGGCCGACACCCTCACGCACGTGGTCAATTACGTCGAGGCGTTCGCCCAGGAAAACAACACGCCCGATGTGCAGTTCATGCTGGCAGCCGGCTCGGCCGGAATCGAGGCGGCGACCAATATTGTGGTCAAGGATGCCTGGCGGCAGATGCTGTTCCTCGTCTACGGCGCGGTCGTGGTGCTGTGCTTCATTACCTTCCGCTCATGGCGGGCAGTGGTCGTCGCCGTCCTGCCGCTGGTGCTGACCTCGATACTGGCCGAGGCACTGATGGTCGGGCTGGGCATGGGGGTGAAGGTCGCCACGCTTCCGGTCATCGCGCTGGGCGTCGGCATCGGCATCGACTACGCGCTTTACATCCTCTCGGTCACGCTGGCGCAGATCCGTGCGGGCAAAAGCCTTTCGGAGGCCTACTACAGCGCGCTGCTGTTCACCGGCAAAGTGGTGATGCTGACCGGCTTCACCCTGGCCATCGGCGTCATTACCTGGGTGTTCAGCCCGATCAAGTTCCAGGCGGACATGGGGCTGCTGCTCGCGTTCATGTTCGTCTGGAACATGTTGGGTGCCCTGATTCTGGTTCCGGCTCTGGCCCACTTTCTTCTTGACCCAGCGCGCCGTAAGGCTTCGACCTTGACCCACACTCCACAGACATGCCCTAACGCAGTTGCAACCTATACCACCCCCGGCATCCGGACATAACAAGAAAGGAAGACATCTGATGAATACTGTTTTCACCAATGCGCGGATTTTCGACGGCAGCGGCAGTCCGCTGTTTGCAGGCGAGCTTCGAGTTGAAGGGAATCGCATTGCGCAAGTCGCGACGGGGCCTGCGACAGTCTCGCGTAGCGATGCACGCGTCATCGACTGTCAGAACCGTGTGCTGATGCCGGGCATGACCGAGGCGCATGGCCATCTAACCTGGCCGACATCCGTCGAGAAGTTCGTGCCGGGCATGTACCTGCCTCCCGAAGAGCTGGCGCTCACCACCGCCAGAAATGCGCGAATCCTGCTCGACCATGGCTTCACCAGCCTTTATTCAGCGGGGGCGCTGAGCAAGACCCTCGAAATCAAGCTCAACGAGCAAATTCAGAGCGGTGGCATGCCAGGGCCGCGCCTGATCCCGTCCTCGGTGGAGCGTGAGCCGCCAAACGAGAGCGAGCTGGATCCGGGCAAGGTCGAAGAACACCAGCTCGGCGCGGACGGCATGCGCGCCTTCGTGAAGGACTGCGCGGCGATCGGCGCCAAGGCCGTGAAATTTCTCATCTCGGGTGAGAGCGCGCTCAAACCCGGCGCTTCCCACGAGCTGCTCTATACCGAGGAAGAACTGATGGCGGCCGGCGAGCAGGCGCGCGAATCAGATGTCTGGCTAACCGGCCATGCCCATGCGGCCGAAGCGGTGAAACTGGGCGTACGCGCAGGCTTTCGGGTGCTCTATCACTGCACCTACGCTGACGAGGAAGCGCTCGACCTGCTCGAGTCGAAAAAAGACGAGATCTTCATCGCGCCGACCATCGGCATCGTTCAGGCCGCGTTGGACGCGGTCCCGCCGCCGCACTTCGACATGACTCACATGAAGGAAGACGCGGCCATCGTGCTCGAACATCAAAAGGCGCTCGTGCCAGAACTGCGCAAGCGCGGCTTGCGGTTGCTGATCGGCGGCGACTATGGCTTCCCGTTCAATCCCAACGGCCGTAACGCGTGGGATCTCGAACTCTGGGTTCGCCATTTCGGTTATACCCCGGCGGAAGTGCTGCACGCCGCGACCGCGCTGGGCAGCCAACTGATGGGCATGGGCAACGAACTTGGCCAATTGCGCCAGGGATTTCTCGCCGACCTGCTGCTCGTCGATGGCGACCCGACGGATGACGTGCGAATCATGCAGGACAAGAACCGGCTCGTCGCCATCATGAAAGATGGGCAGTTCCACAAGACACCGGAGCAGCAGGCATGGGCATGACAGCCGAGCTGGCCGCGCAGTTGCGAGAAGCCGGCAATGACTTGCCGGCGGTAGCGGCGCTCTATGAGCCGTTGCTTGCAGCACAGGACCGCAGTGGCGTGCGCTGCCATGTGGATCTGATCTATGGCGATCACGCCAGGCATCGGCTTGATGTGTATCAGCCGGAGCAGACGCCGCCAAAACAGGGATGGCCGGTGGTGGTGTTCATGCACGGTGGCGGATTCGTACGGGGCAACAAGGAACACCGGGCGAATATCGGTTGGCATCTGGCTCAGCAGGGCTTCGTGACGATCCTGCCGAACTATCGGCTGGCGCCTGAGAGCCAGTGGCCTTCCGGCCCCCAAGACGTGGTGGGTGTCTGGCACTGGGTGCAGGAGCACGGAGCCGCCTATGGCGGCAATCCGAATAGCGTCGTTCTGATGGGCGAGTCGGCCGGCGCGGCCCATGTGGCCGCCGCGACATTGCGTACCGAGTTCCAACCGGAAGATTGGCGCATCCGGGGAGCGGTACTGCTATCCGGTCCCTATAACGTTCGTCTGGAAGGAAAGTCGCGAGTTCAGTTCAATATCGCCACGCCGGATCCGCGTAACGAGCCCTACTTTGGTACGGACAAGGCTCAATGGGACATCGCCAGTACCGTTGACCAGGTCAGTGCCGAGCCTTTCCCGGTGCTGATCAGTTATACCGAGCAGGACCTAATTCAAATGCAGGTGCAGGCCGGCGAGTTGTTTGCCCGGCTTGTTAGCAAACATGGTTATTCGCCTGAACTTCTGGTGGTCCCGGCACATAACCATTTTTCTCAGGGCTACAGCTTTGGCACTGATGACCAGTCGATAAGTGAGCCGGTAGTGCGGTTCATTCTTCGTGTATGTGAAGTGGATTAATAAATATAAAAAAGGAAATGGAAGGACCTGATAGCAAACGATCATCCAGGGGTCGGTAACCGATTCCGATAATCTAAAATTACAAGAAAGGTAATGGGATGAATACTTCAGCATTCAAGCCTGCGGGCCTCACTCGCTCGCGTTCTCTGAAAGTTGCAATTGCGCTGGCTCTGTTTGGGGCCACTCAGGCGCACGCTTTCGAAATCGATACCGGTGTGCCTGATCTGTCGGTCCGCTGGGATAACACACTTAAATACAGCCTCGGTTGGCGACTTGAAGGGCGTCAATCGGAACTCTCAACCGAATCGCCTGCTTCGCCCAATCAGAACGACGGCAACAATAACTTCGATAAGGGTTCGCTGATTCAGAACAGACTCGATGTTTATTCCGAGCTCGATGCGAAGTACAAAAACTTCGGCTTGAGGCTTAGTGGTGCCGCTTGGTACGACAACGTCTATCAAAGCGATAACGACAATGACACGACGACGGCCAACCGGCCGGCCGGCGAGCCTCGTAATGAGTTCTCCTCTGAAACCGCTCGTTTGATGGGCAGGGATGCCGAATTGCTCGATTCGTTCGTATACGGACAGTTCAGCGTCAACGAGCTCCCCGTCACCGTTCGGGCCGGTAGCCATACGCTGCTGTTCGGCGAGAGCATGTTCTTTGCCAATAACGCCATCGCGGGTGGGCAGGGGCCGGCAGATGTGATCAAGGCTCGCTCGGTGCCGGGCTCGACCACCAAAGAAATCCTGATGCCGACGGGCAAGGTTTCGGTGCAGGCATCACTTGCAGATGGCCTGTCAGTGGGCGCGTACCTCGGCTATGAGTGGGAGAAGAGTCGCTTGTTACCCGTCGGCTCCTACCTGGCCGCAGGTGACTCGGTAGGGCCAGGCGCAGAGCAGGTTTACGCCGGCCCGCTGGGAGCCTTCACCGTCATCGATGAGCAGGAAGCGAAGGACTCGGGGCAGGGCGGTGTCAGTCTTAGCTATTACTCTGAGTCGCTTGATACCGACTTCGGGTTCCACGCAATTCGCTATCACGCCTCTGGGCCCAGCGGGATCTATACGCGTTGGACCGGCCTGCCGGGGCAGTCAGCGCCACTGTCATTCCAAGAGGTATACCACGAAGGTATCGAGGCCTACGGGGTCAGCGCGAACAAGACCTTTGGCAACGTTAACTTCGGCGCTGAGTTCTCGGTTCGCGACAACGCGCCGTTACAAAGCACCGGGCTGACCATCTTCACCACGCCTGCCGGCGTGACGGTCAACGGGAACTACGACAACGATGATAATCCGGGCTACGCCGTGGGCCGGACAGCGCATGCCAACCTCAGCTGGATCGCTTCGCTAAGGCCGAATTGGCTGGCGGATGAAACCTCGTTCGTCGGCGAGATCGCATGGAACCGGCGGCTGAGTTTTACCTCGGGAGAAGAGTTCGCCAACCCGCTTGCAGATCGCGATTCGGCCGCGGTTCGCATGATCCTGACCCCACGCTATCGCCAGGTGCTCGACGGCCTCGATCTCTCCATCCCATTGAACGTGAGCTACACGCACGGCAACTCATCCGCGGTTGGGCCGACCTTCGGTGCTGATAATGGCGGTGATATGAGCGTGGGCGTGGAAGGCGTTTACCTCAACAATTGGTATTTGACGGCGCAGTACGTGCATTTCTATGGCGACCCCGGCGTGCCACAAAACACCGCGCAGCAACAGCAATACAAGCAATCGTTGGCAGATCGGGACTTCCTGACGCTGTCCATTCGCACGACGTTCTGATTGGAGATCGCTGATATGAAACTTCGTCTTACAGCCATTACTTTCGCCTTGCTGACCTCCATGATCCATCCGGCGATGGCCGCTGTTTCGCAAGAGGAAGCTGCAAAACTTGGCAACCAACTGACGCCGCTGGGTGCTGAGAAAGCGGGTAACGCAGCGGGTACCATTCCAGAATGGACAGGCGGCTTCCAAGGCAGCATCGAAGGCGATACGCCGGAAGGTCGCCGTGGCGATCCCTTTAAGGGCGAGAAGCCGCTCTACACCGTAACCGCTCAGAATATGGACCAATACGCCGATGTGCTGACTGATGGCGTGAAGGCGATGCTGCAAAAGTATCCGGATACGTACCGGCTGAACGTCTACCCCACCCACCGAACCGCTTCGGCACCAGATTGGGTTTACAAAAATACGGCACAGAATGCCGTTCGTGGCGAGCTTGACGGCTCTATCCCCAAGAACGTTTATGGTGGGATTCCGTTCCCCATCCCGAAAGACGGTCAGGAGGCGATCTGGAACCATAAGTTGGCGTGGCGCGGCTCTTCGTGGGAAGTGGCGCTGAATCAGTATCAGATCACTGGCGACGGTAAGCTGATCAAGACGACTAATGCCAAGCTGCGGCAGCGTATGCCGTACTACTTCGAAGAAGGCTCCGCCGAAGACTTCGAAGGTTACTTCTGGGACCTGAACATCGAAACCTTGGGCCCGCCCATTCGTGCCGGGGAGTTGGTAGTCGCGCGTCAGAACGTCGATGAAGACGTGACTAAAACCTATACATACCTCTCCGGTCAGCGCCGTGTTCGCCGCGTCCCTAACGCCTGCTGCGATCAGCCGACACCTACCACTGCAGGGCTGATGTTCTACGACGAGCTCAGCGTGTTCTCGGGCAAGACCAGCGACTTTAACTGGAAGCTCGTTGGCAAGAAGGAGTTGCTCGTTCCCTATAACGAGAACAAGTTTCTGCAGGCCAAGGAATCGGACATCGTGACCGGCCAGCACCTGAATCCTGAGCATGTTCGCTGGGAGCTACACCGCGTCTGGGTCGTCGAGGCGAACCTGGCCGAAGGCGAGCGGCATCAGGCGCCGCGGTCCGTTTATTACCTGGATGAGGATACCTGGCAGGCCGCTCTTGGAGATCGCTGGGATTCGGACGGCAAGCTCTGGAAGACCCTTTGGATGTTCAACTACGTCATGCCGGGGATTGGCGGCGCAGTGCAACAGACTTTTGGTTACAACGACTTGCTATCGAATACCGCATACATTGCAAACGTAATGAACGATCAGTCCTATCACCAGAAGGAGACTGAGCGTTGGCCAACCGTTATTTTCACTTCTGACGGTCTGGCTGCTCAGGGCGTTCGCTGAGTCGCGCCGCAGCGCGTGAGGCAAGCTGGACAGGTTATCTGCGGTCGTGCTGTCAGCTCGCTTGATGAGAAGAAGCTTTCGGCTCTGCTTGAAGCGCCAGTAATGGCGCTTCAAGCAAGCTCGAAGCGAAAAATAAGGATAAGGAAGCATGGGTCCGTTCAATAAACGCAAAGCAACAACCATGGTGTGCCGTATTGCCTTGAGCCTATGCGCGATGGGTGCGGCCAGTCTCGGTATCGCCGCACCGGCCGCATCAGAAAGCGCTAAAGGAGACGCTGATCGGCCGAACGTACTGCTGATCGTCGCGGATGATCTGGGCTATTCGGACCTGGGCGCCTTTGGTGGCGAAATCCCTACGCCAAATCTCGACCAGCTCGCCAATCAGGGGATGCTGCTGACCAACCACTACGTCACCCCGACCTGTTCGCCAACGCGTGCCGCATTGATGGCGGGTACCGATAACCATCTGGCGGGTTTGGGAACGATGGGCGAGTACTTGCCCCAAGCGCCGAAATTGCAAGGCAAGCCGGGATACGAGGGCTATCTCAACGATCGCGTCTATTGGTTACCCGAAGTCATGCGCGACGCCGGCTATCACACTTACATGGCTGGTAAGTGGCATCTGGGCACGAAGCCCGAACAGTGGCCGGTCGCGCGCGGTTTCGAACACTCCTTCGCTCTAATCAATGGCGGCGGCTCGCACTTCGCCCCGGTGCCTGGCAAGCCGATCTTCGCCGACCGCGCGCAATATGTTGAAGATGACCAGCGGACAGAGCTGCCGACGGATTTCTATTCGAGCAAGTCCTATACGGACAAGCTGATTCAGTACGTCAAGCAAAACCATGGGGACGGAAAGCCGTTCTTTGCTTGGGCTGCGTACACAGCGCCGCATTGGCCCCTGCATGCACCGGATGAAGACATCCAGAAGTTCAAAGGACAGTACGCTGCCGGTTATGAAGCGATTCGAGCGGCTCGTCTTGAACGTCTGAAGTCATTGGGCCTGATGGACGAGGACGCACAGCCGAACCTGGGCCTGCCTAAGTCCAAGGATTATCCATCGTGGGACATGCTGACCCCCGAAGAACAAGCCAACGAAGCGCGCAGAATGGAAGTGTATGCGGCGATGGTTCACAACATGGACAGGCACGTGGGGCGCTTGATACAGACGCTCAAGGACCTGGGCGAGTACGACAATACCTTGGTCATCTTCATGTCCGACAACGGTGCCGAGGCCACGGATAGTTTCTTCCCGCCAAACGAGAACACTGACAATAGCGTCGAGAACATCGGCCGCCGCCTTTCCAACGTCGGGTACGGTGCGCGCTGGGCTGAGGTCAGCGCGACGCCGTTCAGATTGTTCAAGGGATACACGGCTGAAGGGGGTATCAGCTCGCCAGCTTTCGTTCGCCTGCCGGGCCAGAACGGTTCCACTGAACGAATCAACGTACCCACGCACGTGACGGATATCGCGCCGACGATTCTTGATTTCGCGGGTATTCGTCTTCCTGAAGGGAACAAGTACAACGGCCGTGCCGTTTCTCCCATGAGCGGGGTCACGCTGGCTCCGGTACTCAAGGGAGACGCTAGCACCGAGCAGCTGGCCAATCGCGTACTCGTGGGCGAACTGTTCGGCGGCCGCTATGTGCGCGACGGAAAGTGGAAGCTGGTGTCGGTCATGGTTCCGTTCGCCAAGAACGAGTGGGAGCTTTACGACTTGGAGCAGGACCGCAGCGAAAGCCACAACGTCGCCGCAGAGCATCCTGAAATCGTCATGCAAATGGTGCGCTTGTGGGATCAGTACGTGGTGCAGAACGGCGTGGTGTTCGCACCGAATGAGCGTATGCCGGACGTGCGTCGTGGGGCTAAGTCCGAGATCAAGCTGCCTGGCGCGAAAGCGCACTGATCGGCGCCCTGGGGTAGCTCTGGTCGGCCGTCTAATGAGGCCGGCCAGCGCTCAACGTCGAGTTTGGCACGAGCAGTCAGAGGATCCGCTTCATGGAAACCGTTCTGAGTTCCGCGCACAAAAAATACGTGCGTAAGGAAGTGCTGTTGGGCTGTGTGATCAACGCCCTGCTGGCCTTCGCATTTACCTATCTGCTGTTTAGAAACGACCCCAGGGTAGGTCTGTGGGGGCCTGATGGCATCGCTGTCGATCTGGTCATCACCGTGTTCATGCTCACGTTGTTCGCTGGCACGGCGGTGATACTGATCACGCGCAAGCGAGTTCAGGCCGGACGCGTTTCTCGCTTGGGTGATGGCGCATCGCGCGTCATGGGTTACCGGGTTCCGGATAACGCCTTCCTGCGGGCTTTGATGGCCGCTGTACTGATGGCTGCGATTATCGGCCCGCTTGCAATCGGTGCATTCGTAATGCTGGGAATAGTGTCGATGCCGTTCTGGCCGTTCGTGGCATTCAAGATGGGCTACGGCGCGCTGGTTGGCGCGCTGTCCGCGCCCGTCCTGTTACGCACCGCCCTGGCCGACGGTCCGGTGCGCGAGACGGCACGCGTCTAATAGCACGCTCGTTTTGGGATGACTTGAGCACTTCGAGCGGCTTCGGCCGCTCTCTTTTTTGCTTTATTCCGCACTGAACAAACTGTGTACCGACTTGCGCAGCCAGGCATGCGCGGCATCCCTGTGATAACGGCGATGCCAAAGTTGCTGCAGCTCGATTATGGGCGCCTTGATGGGCGAGGGGAGCATCCGAATATTGCCGTTGCCGTAGCGAATACAAGCTTCTGCCAGGTCGTGCGGTACGGTCGCTATCAGATCACTGGTGGAGATAATCGGCAGCAAGCTCATAAAGTGCGAAACCTCAAGATGTACTGCTCGCTTCACACCTTCGGCTAATAAAAACTTTTCGAATAAATGTTCACGGCCTTCGGGATGAACCACAGCATGCTTGGCGCTCAGAAACTGTTCCAGCGTCAGGGTCTGTCCGATGTCCGGATGGTCGCGTCGCACGATGCAAACGTATTCATTGCAAAACAGCCGCTGCTGAAAGAATCCCGCTTTCTGAAGATCCGGAAAATAACCCAACGCAAGATCGACCGCCCCTGACTCAAGTGCGTCCGCCGCCGCGTGTTTGGGCATGGACACCGTCTTGACGCGTGCATTGGGCGCGTGGGCAGCGAAGTGGATAAGCAGCTTGGGCAGGAAGTTGATTTCGCCGATGTCTGGCGTGAGCACATGGAACTGACGATCCGTCGTTGATGGGTCAAACGCGGCGGAGGGAAGGATTTCACCCTTGATCGTTTCCATGACCAGGCGGACGGGCTGAATAAGCTCCGTCGCCCTCGGAGTCGGATGCATTTCGGCTCCGGCCTTCACAAACAGCGGATCGCCCAACAACGAGCGCAGTCGATTGAGTGCAGCGCTCGTGGCGGGCTGGCTCAGGCCAATGGACTCAGCGGCGCGGGTCACGCTGCGTTGTTCAATCATCGCGTGAAAGACTAATAAAAGATTGAGATCGACGTTTCGCAAGTTCATATAGCGAGCGATTCCGAATTCGTTGCGTGGATTTTTGTTATTCGTTGTATTGCGTTGTTGGATACAGGATGCCGCTAGATACTGCGGCCATGCAAAACAATAATCTTAAAAATTGCTGCGGCACCGACATCCACGCGCATGTAGTGCCAGCAACTTTGCCCTCTTATATCGGTGACCGACTGCCCTCTGCTTGGCCGTCCATGGCGCCGGCACACGAATGCCACCGGCACGTCATGATTGGCGAGAAGGTGTACCGCACCGTCACGGATAAGTGCTGGGACGTCGAGAAGCGGCTGGCCGACATGCCCGGCCTCGGGCTCGGTATGCAAGCGTTGTCGCCGATGCCGGAGCTGCTCTCCTACTGGATGGATGCCCGCGATGCGCAGCAGCTGCTGCGCTACCTGAACGAGCAGATCGCCGAAATGGTCGCAATCCAGCCCAGCCAACTGCTGGGGCTGGGCGCCGTGCCGCTGCAGGACGTGGAGCTGGCGATCACCGAGTTGCGCTTTCTCATGCAAACGCCCGGCTTCGCTGGCGTCGAGATCGGCAGCAACGTCAATGGCGTGCCCATCGGCGACATTCGATTCGATCCGTTCTTCGAGGCCTGTGTCGAGCTGGGCGCAGCGGTGTTCGTGCATGCCCTCAAGCCCACCGGGATGGATCGGCTGATCGGGCCCGCGCCGCTGCAACAGGTCTTGGCCTATCCAAGCGATGTTGGCCTGGCGGCCGCATCGTGCATCACGACCAACCTCATTGCGCGCCATCCACGCTTGCGCATCGCCTTCAGCCATGGTGGCGGCACGCTCGCGTCCCTGCTGCCGAGGCTCGAACAAGGCTGGCAGGTCTTCCCGGCGCTGCGCGAGGCGGTCACCGAGTCGCCCATGGCGCAAGCCCGCAAATTGCATTTCGACACCCTGGTTTTCGATACGCCGACCTTGCGCCACCTGGTCGAACTGTTCGGCGGATCACAGCTCATGGTCGGCACCGATTACCCATTCAACTTTCACGACCGCACCCCCGTGCAGCGAATCCTTGCTGCGGGCTTCGACGAGGCCACGGCAAGCGCGCTCGCTTATGGAAATGCCGAGCGTTTTCTCGGCCTGGAGGTTTATAGATGAGTTCGCCCTGGATTGAAGCGCTTCGCAGCGTCGCCCTGATCGTGCCGGATGTTGAATCGGCCGCACGTTTCTATACCGATGTCTGGAATCTGGACATCGCCGCTCGCACTGACGACTCGGTCTACCTGCGGGGCACCGGGCGTGACCATCACCTCCTGTCATTGCATCCCGGCCCGCGAGCCGCGCTTCGCGCCGTCACCTTGCGCGCACGCAGTACACAGGCGCTGGATGACATTGCCCAGGCCACGGTTGAGGCGGGCGGCGCGGTCCTGTCACCCGTTGGCGCGGTGAACGAACCCGGCGGCGGGGTCGGCCTGACCCTGCGTGACCCGGACGGTCGGGTGTTCCAGGTGGTGCATGGCGATGAGTGTCATGCCGACGCGCATGAAACCCGTGACAAGCCGGTACGTCTCGCCCACGTCGTCCTCAACGCGCATGAGCTGTCAGCCGCTCAGGCGTTTCTCGAGAACGCCTTGAAGTTCCGCCTGGCCGATCGCACCCGAATCATGGCCTTCATGAACTGTGACCGCGACCACCATTCGATCGCGCTGGGCGACTCGGACAACGACGCGCTCAACCACATCGCCTTCCTCATGCCAGACGTCGACTCGGTCATGCGTGGCGGTGGGCGTATGCGTGATGCCGGCTACTCGATCGACTGGGGACCGGGCCGTCATGGCCCCGGCAACAACGCATTCAACTACTTCGTCGGGCCTGACGGGTTCGTCATCGAATACACCGCCGAAGTCGAGCAGATCGACAGCACCTACAAGGTCGGCGGCCCCGAAGACTGGACCTGGCCACCGGGTCGCGTCGATCAGTGGGGCATTTCACAACCACCGAGCGCTCGGTTGAAAGAAGCACAGCGGGCCATCGAATTCATCAAGGAGAGCTTTTAATGAAACTGACAACCTATCTGAAGAACGGACAGCCGCGTCTCGGTCTGGTGGAAGGCGATAACGTCATCGATTTCAACGATGCCCAGCCTCAGGTTCCGTCTGATTTGCGCCAGGCGCTACGCGACGGCGTGGATTTGGCGGCCGCCGCAGGTGCCGCCCATGAGTCGCAGGCCGCTCGCATGCCCATGGCCTCCCTGCAGCTGGCGCCAACGCTGCCCGAACCGGGCAAGATCATCTGCCTGGGCCTCAACTATTACGATCACGCGAAGGAATCCGGTCGTGACAAGCCTGATTACCCCTGGTTCTTCTACCGCGGCGCCAGTTCTCTGCTGGCTCATGACGGCCAGGCGCTGCGCCCGCGCAACTCGGTGAAGTTCGACTACGAGGCCGAGCTGGCGGTGGTCATCGGCAAGCGCGGCAAGCATGTGGCCGAGCAGGATGCGCTCGATCTGGTATTCGGCTACAGCTGCTTCAACGATATATCAGTGCGTGATTACCAGAAGCGCACGCCGCAATGGACGATCGGCAAGAACTTCGATGCCACTGGCGGCTTCGGCCCGGTACTGGTCACCGCCGACGAGCTGCCGGCCGGGGCCTCGGGCCTGAAGATCCAGGGACGTTTGAATGGCGAAGTGATGCAGGACGCCAACACCTCCGACATGATCTGGAACGTGGCCGAAACCATTGCGTTGCTGACCGATTGCCTGACGCTCGAACCTGGCGACCTGATCGTCATGGGCACCCCGGCGGGCGTCGGGCAGAGCCGCACGCCGCCGGTCTGGATGAAAGACGGCGACCGCTTCGAGGTGGAAATCGAGGGGATTGGCACGCTGGTCAACACGATCATCGACGAGGCCTGACATGGACGCCAAACATCAACGACAAGACCTCTACGATGTGGCCATCGTGGGATTTGGCCCAGCGGGCGCCGTCGCCGCGGCGATGCTTGGCGATGCCGGTTTCAACGTCTGGGTTGGCGACCGTCTGCAAGAGGTATACGACATCCCTCGGGCGATCGCGCTGGATCACGAAATCATGCGGATATTCCAGCAGATCGGAATAGTCGATGAGGTGATGCCGCATACGGAGCCTTTTACGCCCTCCGAGTATTACGGTGTCGATCGTCAGCTGATCAAGCGGCTGACCATGATCGATAAGCCGTACCCGCTTGGGTACACGCCTTCCATCGTGTTCACCCAGCCGCCCGTGGAAAAGGCCATCCGCCGCAAGGTGGCCAGCCTCGGCAACGTGACCGTGGAGCTGGGCATCGAAGTGACCTCGGTCGCCCAGGACGCGGAGGCTGCCACGATTTCGGTGAAGCGCCCACAGGGCGACTCCGGTGACATCCGTGCGCGTTACGTGCTCGGCTGCGACGGGGCGCGGAGCCTGGTACGTGACGAGGCCGGCATCCTGCTTGAAGACCTCGACTTCGACGAGCCCTGGCTGGTCGTCGATGTACTGGTCAACGAACAGGGGCTGGCGAAGTTACCCAAGACCAGCGTGCAGTATTGCGATCCGGATCGTCCGTGCACTCTGGTGATCGGTCCAGGCAATCACCGCCGCTGGGAAATTTCTTTGAAGGAAGGCGAGGATCCGTTGCAGGCCGCGACCCCCGAGCGCACGTGGGAGCTGCTGTCTCCCTGGCTCAACCCTGAAGACGGTGAGCTCTGGCGACAGGCCAGTTATCGCTTTCACGCACTGGTGGCTGATCGCTGGCGCGAGGGGCGGATCTTCATCGCCGGCGATGCGGCGCATCAGCAGCCGCCGTTTCTCGGCCAGGGGATGTGCCAGGGCCTGCGCGACGTTGCGAATATCAGCTGGAAGCTGGCAGCCGTGCTCAAGGGCGAAGTCAGCGGCGAGACCGCGCAGGCGTTGCTCGACAGCTATGGCGAAGAGCGCAAGGAACACGTCAGCAACCTGATCAATCGCATCAAGGCCATCGGTTCGGTGATCTGCGAGCGCGACCCTATCAAGGCCCGTCAGCGCGATGCGAAATTGCTGGCCGAGGCTGGCGGTGTCGTCAGGGATTCGCCTCGCCAGGATGTGCTGCCCAAGCTGGCCGGAGGGATGCTGTCGCAGACGCCACACATCGCCGTGGGCACGATTTTCCCGCAGCCGTGGATGAGAAAAAACGGCGAGCGGCTGCGTTTCGATGAGCTGGTGGGCGAGGGCTGGTTGCTTGTCGTCGATCCAGCCATGAGTCAGCCCCGCCTGCCCATGCTCAACGTTGTCACTGTCGGGGCGCACGGTTTGCTCGAAGAAGAAAGCATCCTTTCGCGCTGGATGAACAAAAACGAATGCAGCGCGGTGCTGGTGCGACCGGATCGTTACGTGTTCGGTGCGGCGGACAACGAAGTTGACCTGGCGGGCTTGCTGGCTGAATGGCAGGAACGCATGGGCCAGACCATCGCTACCTCTATCGCCGTCTGACGCGGCGGCGAAAAACACCATCAATCAGCGAGTGGTTTTGTCATGAAGATATCGCTTGAACAGGCAAACCGGATCATCGAGGTCGCCCTGCAACGGGCCGTGGCCGCGGCTTACAAGCCAATGGCCGTGGTCGTGCTGGACGAAAGCGGTCAGGTGGTCAGCCTCCAACGCCAGGACGGCGCGACAGCTTTTCGTACCGACATCGCGACGGGCAAGGCCTGGGCATCCGTGAGCATGGGCGCGTCTTCGCGCGCGTTGTTGCAGAAGGCACAAGCCATGCCGGCGTTTTTCGATGCACTGGCCGTAACTGGGCAAGGCAAGTTCATTCCCCAGACCGGCGCTGTATTGATCAAGGACGAGACCGGCAAAGTCGTGGGCGCCGTCGGCGCGAGTGGCGGCACCGGCGATGAAGACGAAGAAATCTGTATAGCAGGGGTCGAGGCGGCAGGGCTCAGCGCCGGCTGATCCTAGCGTCTAGCACATCCCTCCGTGAGCGGAGCCTGCTGCGCTCTGTTCGGCATTAACCGTGCGCGTTGGCGTGCAGGGAGTTGAGAGTATGCGTCTGATGACGTTCGTTTGGACCGCCTTACTGTTGCTGCTGACCCAGGGCACGGCGAGTGCCGACCAGGAGCAACGCGCCCGTGATCTGCTGCAGCGCGCCGTGGACTACTACCGCGTCCAGGGCGATACCGCCTTTGCCGCGTTCAGCCGCCAGGGCGAGTTCATCGACGGTGAGCACTATGTGTTCGTGGTGGATACCAGCGGCACCATGCTGGCGAGCGGAGGCACGTCCGCAGCCTGGATCGGGCGGGACGTCACCGAAGCGCTCGAACCCGAAGTGCGCAACGGCTTCCGTCAGGCGCTCGCCGGCGCGGAGGGTGAAATACGCTCGGCCGAGTACCGCTGGATGAATGCCAGAGACGGTAAGGTCGAGCGCAAGCGCGTGTTCTTCGAGCGCGTCGGTGATCGCGTGCTGGCTGTAGGCGTGTACCTGCCGAGAGCCACTCCCGAGCAGGCCCGGGCGTTTCTGGACCGCGCGGTCGACGCGATCGAGCAGGAGCCGGAAGCCAGCATCCTGGCGGTCAACAGCCTATCCCCCCGGTTCAATGAAGACGACCTGTACCTCTTCGTCATCGACCTGCGCAGCGGGCGCTACGTAGCGCACGGCTATAACCGACGGCTGCTCGGTGTCGACTTTGCGACCATCAAGGACCCGGACGGCAAGCCGGTGGGCAAGCCGATCCTGGAAATGATGAAAGACCGCTCCGAAGGCGGCTACGGCTATCGCTGGCGCAATCCAGTCACCGGCAAGGTGGAAGACAAGTACGCACTGTTGCGTAAAACCGGTCATCTGCTGGTCGCGACCGGCTACTACCAGAACGCTGAGTGAGGCGGCCAGGACGCTCACTATTCAAGCGAATGAATGCTCGGAGGGAATGCCGTGATTGAAGTCATCGTTTCAAAAAAGTGCTCCGTCGCCGAGGGCATCTGTAGCTTCGAGCTGATTGGCGTCGAAGGTCCGCTGCCAGCGTTCGAGCCCGGCGCCCATATCGATGTGCATGTCGCCCCCGGCGTGATCCGGCAGTACTCGTTGTGTAACGACCCGGCAGAGTCGCATCGCTATGTTATCGGCGTGCTCAACGAGCCGGCGTCGCGCGGCGGGTCGCGCGGCTTGCATGAGGGCATCAAGGTGGGAGACCGGCTCCACATTGGCGAACCGCGCAACCTGTTTGCGCTGGACCCGACTGCGACGCGGCATCTGCTGTTCGCTGGCGGCATCGGCGTGACGCCCATTCTCAGCATGGCCTGGCGGCTGCACGCCATGGGTGCTGAATTCGAGATGCATTACTGCTCACGCTCGAAGACGCATGCGGCCTTCGTGGACGCTATCGAAGCCGCGCCCTTTGCAGATCGCGTTCAGTTTCACTTCGATAACGAGCCCGCTCAGCAAAAGCTCGACGCCAAGGCTGTACTGAGCGAAGCCGCTGCAGGCACACACGTCTACGTCTGCGGGCCGTCCGGGTTCATGGATCATGTATTGGACACCGCACGGCAGCAGGGCTGGGCAGATGGCGTTCTGCATCGTGAGTACTTCGTTGCACCAACGGCAACGGATACAGGTACGGACAAGCCCTTCGAACTGGAACTCAAGCGCTCTGGACTCGTAGTTCAGGTGCCGGCTGAGCTCACCGCTCTTCAGGTCCTGGAAGCGGCGGGGGTGGCGGTGGAAAGCTCCTGCGAGCAGGGCATCTGTGGCGCGTGCCTGACGCCCGTGCTTGAAGGTGAACCTGAACATCGAGACCAGTTCCTCACTGACGCCGAACGCGCTCGCAACGATCAATTCACCCCCTGTTGTTCACGAGCACAGAGCGCCCGACTCGTGCTCGATCTTTGACCACCCGCCATAACAAAAACGTGGAGAAGAACATGACCGTATCGATTGCCGTCCCCAGCGCCGAGGCGCAACCCGTAGAGCCAACCGTGCAGCCGTTTCCGCTTGATCAGTGGTATGTCGCTGCCATGGGGTGGGAGCTCAAGGACAAGCCCATTGGGCGAACCTTGCTGAACAAATCTGTGGTGCTGTTCCGCACCGCCGATGGACAGGCCGCGGCCTTGGAGAACCGTTGTTGCCATCGTGCGCTGCCGCTCTCGGACGGCACGCTTGAGGCGACCGGCATTCGCTGCGGCTATCACGGACTTCTGTTCGATGGGGCAGGGCGCTGCATCGAGATCCCCGGTCAGGACAAGATTCCAAGCAAAGCTATCGTGCCGGCATGGCCTGTTCAGGAGCGCGATCAGATCGTCTGGATCTGGTTCGGCAGTGAGGCGCATCCCCAGCCGACCCACGAACCACCAGCCTACGAGGTTCATACCAACGGTCAGTATCTGTTCGATGGCGACGTCTTTCATTACAACGCGCCCTGGCAGCTGATTCACGACAACCTGATGGACCTCAGCCATCTGGGTTACGTGCATCTGAAAACTATCGGCGGCAATGCCAGCATTCATATGAATGCGAAGATGAAAGTGGAGCAGGAGGGCGACACGGTACGGGTCATTCGCCATATGCCCGGTTCCGTTCCACCTCCGACTTACACCGCTGCTTATCCCTTCAAGGACAAGATCGACCGCTGGCAGGAAATCGAATTCTTCTTCAACCACCTGCGCATCTGGACCGGCGCGGTGGACGAGGGAACCGAATCGCTTGATGACCCAGCACGCGGCGGCTTCCACATGCGCGGTTTCCATGGCATCACGCCTGAGACCGACACCAGCTGCCACTACTTCTGGTCGATGGCGACCAACCCGACGCAAGACCATGAGGCGGTCAAAGCCAAAGTCATCGAGCAAACGGCGTTGACCTTCATGGAGGACAAGGTCGTCATCGAGTCGCAGTACCGCAACATCTGCCAGTTCGATAGCCCACCCATGATAGATATCCATGTCGACATTGGCGCCAATCGCGCTCGCCGCGTCATCGATCGACTTTGCGGCGCCGCTAGATAAATTCTTCAGGCAAGCCGTCGGTTCGGCGGCCTGTGTTCTCCGGCGCCTTCGGCGCCACTGCAACCTTGGCTGACATCGTCGGCTCAAGGCCCCATACACGAGGAAAAATAACAATGACAGGCAATCGTGGAGTGGTATATCTCGGCGCAGGCAAGGTCGAGGTTCAAAGCATCGACTATCCGAAAATGCAGGATCCGCGCGGACGCAAGATCGAACACGGCGTCATCCTGCGCGTCGTTTCCACCAACATCTGCGGCTCGGACCAGCATATGGTTCGCGGTCGCACCACCGCCCAAACCGGTCTCGTATTGGGCCATGAAATCACCGGTGAAGTGATCGAGAAAGGCAACGATGTCGAGAACCTGCAGCTTGGCGACCTGGTCTCGGTGCCGTTCAACGTGGCCTGCGGGCGCTGCCGTTCGTGCAAGGAAATGCATACCGGCGTCTGCCTAACCGTCAACCCGGCCCGCCCGGGCGGTGCCTACGGCTATGTCGACATGGGCGACTGGACCGGCGGCCAGGCCGAGTACGTGCTGGTCCCCTACGCCGACTTCAACCTGCTCAAGCTGCCCAACCGCGACAAGGCGATGGAAAAGATCCGCGACCTGACTTGCCTGTCCGACATCCTGCCCACCGGCTATCACGGCGCGGTGACGGCGGGCGTCGGTCCGGGCAGCACGGTTTACATCGCCGGTGCAGGCCCGGTCGGGCTTGCCGCCGCTGCGTCCGCGCGTCTGCTCGGTGCTGCGGTGGTCATCGTCGGTGACGTCAATCCGGTGCGGTTGCAGCACGCGAAAGCACAGGGTTTCGAGATCGCCGACCTGTCCCAGGACACCCCGCTGCATGAGCAAATCGCCAACCTGTTGGGCGAGCCGGAAGTCGATTGCGCGGTGGATGCGGTGGGCTTCGAAGCCCGCGGTCATGGCCATGCCGGGGTACAGCATGAAGCGCCAGCCACGGTGCTCAACTCATTGATGGGCGTGGTGCGGGTCGCCGGCAAGATCGGAATTCCCGGCCTCTACGTCACCGAGGATCCGGGCGCAGTGGACGCTGCGGCGAAGATGGGCAGCCTGAGTATTCGCTTCGGCCTGGGCTGGGCCAAGTCCCATAGCTTCCATACCGGCCAGACCCCGGTGATGAAGTACAACCGCGCCTTGATGCAGGCGATCATGTGGGACCGCATCAACATTGCCGAAGTGGTCGGCGTGCAGGTGATCAGCCTGGACGAAGCGCCCAAGGGCTACGGCGAGTTCGATGCCGGCGTGCCGAAGAAATTCGTCATCGACCCACACAAGATGTTCAGCGCCGCCTGATCACGAGCGAAGTGCTCCTGCTACGAGCATTGGTTTTATCCGTTACAGCTACTGAATGGATGCGCAGATCTCAAAGATCTGCGCAACTCACAGTGGAGTGTCGATCGTTCGTTGCATAAAAGGAATTTCCTATGTTGGCTCGCGTACTGGGCAACCTGTCTGTAGGGGCCAAGTTGTCCCTCGGTTTCGGTTTGGTGCTGTTGTCGACGCTTGGAGTGGCGGCGACTGCTTTTTATGCCTTGAACACGCTCGAGGCGCGCGGCGAGAAGCTGCGCGACGTGGCGAACATCGAGTCATTGATGTTACGAGCGCGGGTAGCGGAAAAGGTGTTCGGGCTGGAACTGGCGCCGGAAGTGGGCGAGCGGGTCACCCACCTCATCGGCGAGCTGGTCTCGTTATTGGATGGGCATCAGGGCGACGCCGGGCAGGACGATTCCATCGCGGCGGCAAACACCTATCTCACCCAATTCGAGCAGTACGCCCAGGCGCAGCGAGATGCGCGTTCTGCGCGTTTGAGCATGCAGCAAACGGCCCAGGAGCTTGGCAAGAGCTTCACCGTAGTGCTGCTGGATCAACTGGATGCGGTCAACCTGCTCGCCGAACAGGCGCAGCCGGCTGATTCGACGCGCATGCTGCAGCTCGAGCAAGCATCGATGCTGCGTGACAAGCTGGCGAACCTGCGTGACCGGGAGCTCTTTTTCACGCTGGAGGGCAGTTCCCAGGTGCGTAACGACTGGGAAATGCGGATGGCGGAGCTGAATGCCTACATGAAAAACCTGGCAGTGCGGCTCGAAGGCGCCGAGCAGGAATCTCTGACCCAGGCCAGCGCGGCGCTGGGTGACTATCGCGCTGCGTTTGAACGTTTCGCTGCCAGCCGTGCGCAAGCCACCGACAGTCAAACCGCCATGAATGTCGCCGCTGACAAGGTAACCGAACTGCTGGATTCAATGGGCGCCACGCAACTGCAGGCTTCGCAGACGATGAGCCAGCGGGTATCGAGGCTGCTTGCGGTAATTGTGCTGCTGGCCCTCGGCTTTGGCATTGGCGCCAGCGTGTTGATCCGGCATCTGATTCTGCAGCCGCTGCGCCAGGCCGTTGCACTGACCCGCCAAGTGGCATCGGGTGATCTCAGCGCGCGGATCGATGCCTCGGGTAGGCGCGATGAAATGGGTCAGCTGCTCGCCAGCGTCGGCAGCATGCTCGACAGTTTGCGAGGGTTGGTTGGTCGCATCGGCCAGGGTGTCGGGCAGCTGAACCAGGCGGCCGACAATCTGGTGCAGGTCACCGAACGCACCCGCCAGGGCGTCGAGCAACAACGCGAGGAAACAGAACTGGCGGCGACCGCTATGCAGCAGATGACTGCAACCGCACAAGATGTCGCGCGAAACGCCAGTGATACCCGAAAGGCGGTGGTGCAGGCCGACAGTCAGGCGCGAAATGCCGATCACCTGGTACACCAGGCAGCGGCGAAGATCGATCGCCTGGCACACGAAATGGACGGGTGCTCCAATGCGATGGGGCTGCTGCTTAATGAAAGTGCAGCTGTTGGCAAAGTCCTCGACGTCATCAACGCCTTGGCGGAGCAGACCAACCTGCTGGCCCTGAATGCGGCGATCGAAGCGGCACGTGCTGGCGAAAACGGTCGTGGTTTCGCGGTGGTGGCCGACGAGGTGCGCCATCTTGCGCGGCGCACGCAAGCCTCCACCGATGAAATCGCCGCGATTATCCAGCAACTGCGGACGGTCGCCGAGCAAGCCGCTGGACGGCTGCAGGATAGCCAGGCGCTAACCGGCGAAAGCGTCGTGCTTGCCACTCAGGCGTCACAGGCATTGCAAACAATCGCTGCGGGCGTGTCGACCGTTGAACAAATGAGTCGGCAGATCGCCGCGGCTGCCGAGGAGCAGAGCGTGGTGGCTGAGCAGGTCGGCCAGAGTATGGAGCGGGTACGGGCTGTCGCCGAACGGAGTACCGAGGCGAGCGGTTTGCTCGAGAGCTCGGTGCGCGAGCTGGGACACGTCGGCGGGACGCTCAACAAGGCGGTCGGAGATTTCCGAACAGCAAGCTGATGTTGGGCTTGCGGCGAGTCAGCGTCGGGATGCTCGCCTGAACCACCAACCCCTGCGGAGGGCAAACTACTGCCGATTATTCCCGCTGTCGTCTGGCAGCGGGAATAATCGGGACCGGATCACCTAAGGCTAGCCGAGCGCGACTGCGGGGCGGGCGCTCGGTAGCCTGAACATCAGGACGACACAAGCAGCCGCGATAAACACCACGGCGTAGGCCAGGTATAGCTGGTTGGGATGCCAGTTGGCGTCGATCAGGTGGCCCGCGACCAACGGCGAGAGGATCGCACCGATACGACCGATGCCGATGCCCCAGCCTACCCCCGTGGCGCGAACCGAGGCGTCGTAGACCAGCGGAGACGTGGCATAGAGCCCCGCAACGCAGCCATTGGCAAACAAACCGATCAAGGCACCGACGACAAATGCGGCGGTCAGGTTGGAGGTTGTGCCTACGAAGATGGCGAGCAGGATCGCGCTGACGATCATGAACAACGCCAGAATATGGTGCAGTTTGAAGCGTGCCGAGGCCAGCCCCAGCAACGTTGCCCCGAAGATCCCGCCCACGCTCAACAGCACGCCCCCGGTGACGCCTTGTTCAGTGGACAGCCCGGCGGAGACGAGCAGTTTTGGGGTCCAGCTCATGACGAAGTAGAAGCCGAACATCACCAGGAAAAAGGCGAGCCACAGCAACAGCGTGCTGGCGAGCAGATCCGGCGCGAACAACCGCTTGAAGGTGCCGCCAGTAGGCTGAGCGTTTGTGTTGGCGGTCGGCATCGAGCCGAGGGGTGCCTGGCCAAGACGCGCGGCCAGTTTGTTGATGCGCGCCAGGGCGTCAGCCGGACGGCGAGAGATCAGGTAGTCGATGGATTCCGGTAGGCAGACGATCGTCAGCGGAATGGCTGCGAGGGTCGCCAGGCCGCCGAACAGGAACACCGAGCGCCAGCCGAATTGCCCGAGCAGGTAGATGGCAATCATGCCGCCAAAGGTGGCGCCCAAGGCGTAGCCGGTCGACTGAAGGCTCACCGCCAGGCCGCGCCAACGCTTGTTCGCGTATTCGCTGGCGATGACGTTGCTGCTGGCCAGGATGCCACCGATTCCCAGTCCGGTGATCATGCGCAACAGGCCCAGCTGGGTCGGGCTCTGACTGTAGGCCGCGAGAATCATGCTGGTGCCTGATACGGCGAGGCAGAGCAGGATCAAGGGGCGGCGGCCGAATCGATCGGCCCAGGGTGCGATGAACAGCGAGCCTCCAGCCATGCCGAACAATCCGGCACTCAGAAGCATGCCGATCTCCGATCCGCTCAGGCTCCACTCGGCGGAGACCGATGCGGCGGTAAACGCCATCACCAGCACATCGAAGCCATCGATCATGTTCAGCACGATACAGATGCCAATGGCGATCCATTGGAATCGGTTCATCGCACCGGCATCCACGGCGTGACGCAGTTGATTATTCATGGGTTTCTCCGTCAGAGCGGGCAGTCAGGGGAACGACGTGGAGAAACATATGAGGCGGGCGGGTAGGCGAGATAAAGCGCAAGACATGGCATGTCGGTAAAGTCCTCGTAATTATTTTTGTATACGAGTGCTAACGTTTCATTAATGGATCCATTGAGCAATAAGCGCTGGCGATAAGCGTTCGGTAAACGCACAGTTCATTTTGCTCGGGAAACTAGCCATGACGGATTGATGGCGCTGCGCATGTCCCGGTAGCGCGGGGTGATGTTGGAATGCGCACGCATGATCAGTTCGGCCCAAACGCTCTGGCTGCTCGAGTGTACGAAAGGAGGTGCGTACAGCCAGGCGGAATACGCCGAGGCTATACGCTTGCGGGCCTAGACAAGGTGTTGTTTAGCGGGAACTCTCCGGACGCGAACATTTTAAGCAGGGTGATCATGCCGGCCGGATTTGCTCCTGGTATGACGTCTGTCGTACCGCAGAATGGGTCGCGCGCTATCTCAGTCGCTGTGTACCGGTTGTCCGTGGGCAAGGCGAAAGGTAGTTGACGGATGCGTTTTTCTTGGAGCCTAATTGGATCCAATACAAATACAACAAACGCCCATAGGAGGCCGTGATGTTTCCCAAGAATGCCTGGTATGTCGCCTGCACCCCCGATGAAATAGACGCCAAACCGCTCGGACGGATGATCTGTGGCGAGCGGATCGTTTTCTACCGAGGCCATGAAGGTCGAGTCGCAGCGGTCGAGGATTTCTGCCCCCACCGTGGCGCGCCCTTGTCGCTGGGGTATGTCGATGACGGCAATCTGGTTTGCGGTTATCACGGGCTGGTCATGGGGTGCGACGGCGCCACCATCTCGATGCCCGGCCAGCGGGTGCGTGGCTTCCCTTGCAACAAGCGCTACGCAGTCGAGGAACGCTACGGCTTCATTTGGGTCTGGCCAGGTGATTTCGAAAAAGCCGACCCCGCCACCATTCATCACCTCGAGTGGGCCGAAAACCCCGAGTGGGCCTATGGCGGCGGGTTGTTCCACATCGGCTGCGATTACCGGCTGATGATCGACAATCTCATGGATCTCACTCACGAAACTTACGTCCATGCGTCGAGCATCGGGCAGAAGGAAATCGACGAGGCCGCACCGAAGACAACGGTCGAGGGCGATACCGTTACCACTGCGCGACACATGGAAAACATCATGGCGCCGCCGTTCTGGCAAATGGCGCTGCGCGGTAACAACCTGGCCGACAATGTGCCGGTGGATCGCTGGCAGATCTGCCGCTTCAGCCCGCCGAGCCATGTGCTGATCGAGGTTGGCGTCGCCCACGCGGGCAATGGTGGCTATGACGCGGATCCGCAGTACAAGGCGTCGAGCATCGTGGTGGACTTCATCACGCCGGAAACCGAGACGTCCATCTGGTATTTCTGGGGCATGGCGCGCAACTTCAATCCGCAAGACAGGGCGCTGACCGACTCGATCCGAGAAGGGCAGGGCAAGATCTTCTCGGAAGACCTGGAGATGCTCGAGCGGCAGCAGCGAAACCTCCTGGCCTATCCGGATCGCAAAGTGCTCAAGCTCAATATCGATGCTGGCGGCGTGCAGGCGCGCAAGATTCTGGAGCGACTGATCGCCGAGGAGTCCGGCCCCGCCGCTGTGCCGGTCAAGGTCATGGGCGGAGGTGCGGCATGATTACCGTCAAGGTCGCTGCATGTCGGCAGGAAGCGTTGGATATTCTCTCGTTCGAATTGATTCGCGCTGATGGCGCGCCGCTACCGGCCTTCAGCGCGGGCTCACATATCGATGTGCATTTGCCGGACGGGCTGGTTCGTCAGTACTCGCTGTGCAACCACCCGCAGGAGTCTCATCGCTACCAGATCGGTGTGCTGAAGGATCCCGTATCACGCGGCGGATCCATCGCCATGCATGGGCTGACCGAAGGCGCGGAGTTGCAGATCAGCGAACCACGCAACCTGTTCCCGCTCGCTCACGAAGCCAAGCGAAGCCTGCTGTTTGCCGGAGGCATCGGTATCACGCCCATCCTCTGCATGGCCGAGCGCTTGGCGCATATGGGCGCGGATTTCGAACTGCACTACTGTGCGCGATCCGCCGAGCGGGCTGCGTTCGTGGAGCGGATACGGCAGTCGGCCTTCGGTGATCGGGTGCAGTTGCACTTTGATGATGGTGGTGAGCCGCTCGACGCGCCAACAGTGCTGGCGGCGCCTGAAGAGGGTACGCATCTCTATGTCTGTGGCCCCGGTGGCTTCATGGAACATGTCCTGAGCACCGCAAGAGCGCAGGGCTGGAACGAGGCGAACCTGCATCGCGAGTATTTCAGCGCGGCGCCCACCGCGCAGGCAGATGACGGCAGCTTCGAAGTTCAGCTGAGCAGCAGCGGGCAAGTGCTACAGGTGCCAGCCGACCAGACCGTCGCCCAGGTGCTGGAAGCGGCGGGCGTCATCGTGCCGCTGTCTTGCGAGCAGGGCATCTGCGGCACCTGCCTGACTCGTGTGTTGGAGGGTGAGCCGGATCATCGTGACCTGTTCATGACCGAAGCCGAGCAAGCGGCTAACGACCAGTTCACGCCCTGCTGCTCGCGCGCGAAAAGTGCTCGGCTGGTGTTAGATCTCTGATTATCGTGGCTTGCCTGCCGCATCAGGGGCGATCTCAACATGCGGCTCCGTCTTTATCGCGAACGTCTTAAGTCAAGACATCAGACCGACGGCCTGGTTTTCTGCAGCGCCTATGGAAGACCAGGAACCGCCCGAGAATGATCTGAGCTACAGGCCCGCGTCCTGCAGCGAGGATCGCGTGTCTTTGCATTGTTCACCTAGGGGTCAGCGACGCAGAGCATGAACGAGCCGGTGGATTCATCGAGGTCACGCCTCTTGGATCTACCGCATCGTATAGGCGCTCAATGCGAACGTCCTGCAGGCGAGGGCGGATTAGACATGCGCCTGGGATCGCCACCTGAATCCACTACCATCCATGCAATATTTTTGTGGCGCTAGGCTGAGCGTTTGCCTGTCACGTTTCCGGCTGGACTGGCCATGCCTTGGCAGCTTCCTCTGGGCCTTCTACGCCCCCTGCCGAGCCAGCGTCCCGTCGCCGTCTCGTTTCGCACTGACGGCCTTGTCTTAAAAATTGCCCGTTCCTTTATATGAGCCTGGCAGGCAGAGCCCTATGCTGTGAAAAACGGCATTCGGAAAGCAGACGGCCCTGTATGGATGTCAGGCCGAATTTGCCAAGTTGATGTTACAAACAAATGTGGCGAGAACCAGAAAAGAACGGAATGCACTTAATTGTTGCATTTTTTGAAAGTGGTTCGACTGTGCATGCCAGTAAAGAAGTAGTTTCGACTATTTAGTCAGGATTAATGAAATGGCGTTTAAAAGAACAATACATGCAGTCGACACCCATGCTGGTACGCCGATGCGTGTCATCACCGGCGGTGTTCCACATATTCCTGGTAATAGCGTCTTCGAAAAGATGAAGTGGCTGGAAGCCAATGATGATCAGCTGCGCAAGTTGATGCTTCGCGAGCCTCGTGGTTATCCCGCTCATTGTTGCAACATCATCGTTCCGCCGAGCCATCCCGAGGCGGATGCCGGTTATATCATCATGGAGCAGATCGAATATCCGGTGATGTCGGGCGGTAACACTATTTCCGTGGTCACGGTACTGCTGGAGATGGGGATGCTGCCGATGAAGGAGCCCGTAACTGAATTAGTGCTCGAAGCGCCCGCTGGATTAATTCGCATCAAGGCAGAATGCAAAAATGGAAAGGTCAAAGGCGTGACCTTCACCAACGTGCCCGCATTCGCTGCTCACCTAGACGCCGTGATCGACGTTCCTCATTTGGGAAAAGTGACAGTCGACGTCGGCTGGGGTGGCATGTTCTACGTGATCGCGGACGTCCGCCAGTTCAAAGGCCTGGAGTTGATCCCCGAGCACGGCTCCGAAATTGCGCGCGTGTCGTCGATGATTCGCGAAGCCGCGATTGAGCAACTTCCGGTGGCTCATCCCAACTACCCAGGTATCGGCATCACCATTTCGCAATTGTCAGGTCCGACTGACGATCCCAAAGCGGACTGGAAAAACACAGTAACCATGGCGACCGGCGATTTTTCCTGGGATGACCCGAAAACCTGGACGGGCGCGCTGGATCGTTGCCCTTGTGGTACGGGCACCAGTGCCAAGATGGCCACATTGCATGCCAAGGGCGAGTTGCCACTGAATCAGGATTTCCGACATCAAGGCATCGTCGGGAATATCTACACCGGGCGACTGATAGACGAGACCTCAATCGGTGATTTCAAGGCCGTGATTCCGACCGTGACGGGAACGAGTTGGATCTACGGGCTGAACACCTTCGTGCTGGATCATGACGACCCCTTCACCGAAGGATTCACGGTCGGAGATATCTGGGCCTGAGCGCCTTTCGCGGACTGAGCAGAGTGCTCTGGTCGCAAACGGAACAACCACTAGACGCGGGGCACCTCAATGCAGTTTCTATCCGCTGAACGCATTAGCTCTTTGCTTGACTGGGACAGTGTTCTGGGTGCTTTGCAAGCTGCACATCTGGGTCCGCGCCCGGTGGGAGATAGCTTTTTCATAGGAGATGCCGACTACGGAATGCTCAGTCGCGGAGTGATCCTCCCTGGCTTGGGCGCGGGCCTCAAGCTGGCGTCGATGTGCCCTGCGAACAGCCATGCGAATCCGCCTCGGCCCGTTGAAGACGCTGCGTTTATCGTAATAGACGAAAAGACAAAGACCATCGAAGCAATCCTGGACGGCCCGGAGATAACCCGATGGAAAACGGCAGCCGATTCAGCGCTGGCCGCGACGAAACTTAGCCGTGAAGACAGCGCCGTGTTGCTGGTACTGGGTGCTGGGCCTGTCGCTAAAGCGCTCGTCGAGGCCTATCTCTTTATTCGGCCCTCTATCCAAGAGGTCCTGCTTTGGAATCGCACAGCTTCCAAGCTAGACAGTGTTCGTCAAGAACTTCTGGCGAAAGGCGTGAACGCGACCATCATGGAAGACCTGAATGCCGCAACGCTGAAAGCGGACATCATCGCCTCAGCAACCAGTACAAGCACGCCGCTGATCTGTGCGGAATTCGTCCGTAAAGGTACCCACGTCGATTTGATAGGGGGCTATCGCTCAGATATGCAGGAAGCCGAGAGCGCGCTTTTAGGTTCCGCCAGAATATTCGTCGACGACAGGGAAACTTCTGCTGCCTCGGGTGATATTCAGCTTCCTCTAATGCAAGGCTTTATAGCTGAAGCTCAGATTGAAGGGGATTTATACGACCTTTGTCAGGGTAATTATTCCGGTAGATCTGCGAGCGACCTGACCGTGTATAAAAACGCTGGTGGTGCACATTTGGATTTAATCGTAAGTCAGCTCGCCATTCAGAAAGCCAGAGACTGGCGTTAAGCCTGCGTGATGAATAGTCAGTTGAATTCGAACCTAATGAGAGGAATGGTCGTTCAAATAATGCGTTAAGTTTCGGCGAAAAATCATGCTGATTGAGTAGCACAAAAAAGGCAGGAGAATAAGATGATAACTCTAAAAAACAAACTTATTAATACCACTAAGGCTTTTGCTCTTTCGACCGTCGTTGCGTTGGCGGGCGTGATGAACGTGTCTGCCAGTCAGGATTCACATAAATTCAATCTCGCACTTGAATCAGGCGACAAAGATTCCGCTGCGGGGCATTCGATGCAGTTGTGGGCCGATTTGATCAAAAAGAGCTCAGACGGTCGTATGAAGGTCAATATCTTTTATCAAGGTGAGCTTGGCGGACAGCAAGAGCTGTTCGATCAGTTGGTGAAAGGTAACATCGACATGATGCTCAGCTGGCCCCAGACGTCTTACGATGAGCGCATTGCCGTCAATTTTATTCCCTACCTCACGATCGGGTGGGAAGACGCCTTGAAAGCCTACGGTGACAATGGCTGGCTTAAACAAATCATCGAGCCCATCTTTACTGACATCGGCCTGAAATATTTCGGCCCATATCCCGAAGGCTTTGGGGGTATCGCGACGAAAGCGCGTTATGCAACCACCTTTGAAGGTGCGCAGGGCATCAAGGTCCGTTCTCAACCGGTATTCCCGATTCCTCAGACGGTAAAAGCCATGGGGTTTCAAGCCGTCCCAATTGATTGGGCAGAAGTGTATACCTCCATCCAGACCGGCGTGGTCGATGGTGATTCGAGCAACGTTATTTATTGGGATTACCAGTATTTCCGCGATCAGCTGAACTACTTCGTACACTCCAAGCATAACTTCTCAGCTTGGGCGCTTTTGATGAACGATGAAAAGTGGAGCGAGCTTGACGCGGAAGATCAAAAGATAATTGCTGACGCGGCAAAGCAGGTTATTGATAAGCAATTTGCGGATGCTAAGGCGGAAGACGACAAGTGGATCGCTGCAGCCCAGAAGGACGGTATGAAATATATCGAGCCTACAACCGAGGAGATGGCAGCTTGGGTTGAGCGTGTTCGCAAAAATGTTTGGCCGGAAATTGAAAAATCCCTGGGTGCCGAAGTCATGGAAAAAATTCGTGCTAACGCATCCGTGCCTCAATGAGGTGCTATTGGTAGCGCAGGCAATCAGGGTTAACTCCTGAGCGTCGTTTTCATCTCTGCATACCCAGGCCAAAAAAATGAAAAAGATTTTATATTTGATGGGGCAGATCGACCGCACGTTGATGTTCGTCATCAAGCCTGTTGTTGCGATCCTGAGTGTTTTCGTAGCGGTACTACTCGTAGTTGGGATTTTCACCCGTTCGGTCCTGGAGAAACCTGTCTTCGGGCTTGAAGAGTTGGTGCTTCTGGCTGCAATGTGGCTTTACATGTTCGGCGCAGCGATTGCCTCTCGTGATAGATCACATCTCAGCGCAGATTTCGTACAGGTTGTTTGCTCAAATAAATCTGTGGTGCGCTTCTTTCACCTGCTGGCGACTGTAATCTCGCTGATCATGGCGATCCTGTTTGCCCGGTGGAGTTTTGATTTGATGTCGTGGTCGCTGTCGAAAGTCCAGACCAGCACCGTATTAAAAATTCCATGGTATGTCTCTCAGAGCAGCTTGTTCTTTGGAAGTGTGCTGTTCATTTTCTATCTCCTCCGCGACTTTTTGAATGATCTCGCCAGTTTTCAAAGTCGTCATGAAATCCATAACTAACAGGATCAGATCATGGGAGCTGTAATCGCAATAATTGCAGTAGTCGTGTTGATGATGATTGGTGTACCAGTCGTCTTTTCATTCGCGGCGATGACGCTGGTCCTCTCGTTCGTTTACGAGGTGGATATTTCATCGCTGATGACCACCGGATTCTGGTCAGTAAACTCGGTGATTCTACTGGCCCTCCCGCTGTTCGTAATGACCGGCTATTTGATGCAGGCTGGCGGTATTGCCGCACGGCTTGTTTCATTCGTCGAGGCCTTGGTGGGCAAGTCACGAGTGGGTATGGGCTCTTCCATGGTCGTTGCATGCGGCGTCTTCGGTGCGATTTCCGGGACGGCTTCCGCTGCGGTCGCCTCCATTGGCACGATCATGATCGGCCCCATGGAAAAGCATGGTTACTCTCGGGAATATACAAGCGCACTCCTTGGTATTTCTTCGCTACTTGGGCTGCTTATACCACCCAGCATCACGATGATTCTCTATGCTGTGGTGACCAGACAGTCCGTGGCGGCGTGCTTCCTTGCCACCATCGGCCCGGGAATATTGCTGATCATTATGCTCTGTACGCTGAACTGGCTAAAAATGCGTAAGCATCCAGATCCTGCGGCCGAGCGGATGAACTTTCGTCGTCGGGTTGAATTGGTCAGCGACAATATCTGGAAGGCTTTTCCGGCCTTGATGCTGCCTGTGATCATTCTCGGTGGTATTTATGGCGGTATTTTTACGCCCACCGAAGCAGCAGCCGTCGCGGTAGTTTATTCCATCCCGGTGGGTTGGTTTATATATCGGGAACTCAACGTCAGGAAGATTGCCCGCTGCATGGTGGAAGCGGCAGCCACCACGGGCGTCATAATGGTAATCCTGCTTTTCTCGTTTGTGGCTAGTCGGATTTTTACGCTTGAACGCGTTCCGCAGGAGTTGACGGAAGTCCTGATGACAATATTTCAGAATAAGCTTCTTATTCTGTTGGTCGTCAATATATTCCTCATTCTGCTAGGGATGATCATGGACGACGTTAGCGTGGTTGCGATCATCAGTCCGCTCTTGCTCCCCGTAATGGTCAGTATCGGTGTACACCCCGTGCATTTCGCTGCCATTGTCGGTACCAGCGTTGTGATCGGTTGTAACAGCCCGCCAATGGCGCCGATTCTATTCATGTCATGCCGGATTGGTAATGTGGGAATCACCAAGGTTATGCGGCCGGCATTGGGCTTTATGGCGTTTGCCGCGTTGCCGGTGATGCTGGTAACGACTTATTGGTCACCATTGGCACTCTATCTACCGACGTTCTTTGGTTACATTGAATAAGCTTCCCGAATTTATGACAGGGCTATAGAGCCCTGTTCCGAGAAGGGAAACGCTTAGCTCCAAACTCGATGAGGTAGGCATTGCCGACCTTACTTTGCATTAGCGTTTTGTACAGTGCTCTTCGTGAGCCAAGTTGCGGGTAAGCGCCGCTAAGCTGGCTCTTCCGTAAGTACAAAACGATAGTCAAATATCGGCCTTTTCAAGCAACGGCTGTGTATGTGCATCCCACTGCCGCTCGTCGCGCTTGTATTTCGCCGTGTACATATGTCACGACAGTCCGAATGCGCGGGCTGCGTATTTAAATTAATAAACAAACCGCTTCGGCAATACAGGCCTCCCTAAGCGGTGAACTGACCTGGAGAAGAACCATGAAATTCGAAGGAATCTATACCCCGGCAATTACTCCGCTGACGGCTGATGGCGCAATCGACACGGCGGCATTCGGCGAAGTGCTGGAATACCTGATTGAGCAGAAAGTGCACGGCATCATCATTGGTGGGTCCACGGGCGAGTACTACGCGCATACATCCCAGGAGCGTATCGATCTGGCTGCACGCGCCAAGGAAGTCATCAACGGCCGTCTACCTTTAGTGGTCGGCACCGGCGCGATCCGTACGGAAGATTCGATTGCCTATGCCGAAGCGGCCCGCGCGATCAAGGCTGACGCCATTCTCGTGGGCTCTCCGCCTTACGCATTGCCAACGCAGCAGGAAAACGCCGAGCACGTCCTGGCGGTCGATCGTGCCGCGGATCTGCCGATCATGCTTTACAACTATCCCGCTCGCATGGGCGTGGCGATGGGCGACGAATTCTTTGAAGCGGTTAGCGGCTGCAAAAACATCGTGGCGATCAAGGAGAGCTCCGGTGATATGAACCGCGTACATCGCCTGGCTTGCGATTACCCGCAGATCGCGCTGTCGTGTGGCTGGGATGACCAGGCGCTCGAATTCTTCGCCTGGGGTGCGCGTAGTTGGGTCTGCGCGGGCTCGAATTTCATTCCTCGCGAGCACGTCGCGCTCTACGAGGCCTGCGTGATCGAACAGGATTTCGCCAAGGGTCGCCGAATCATGGCGGAAATGATGCCGCTGATGGATTTCCTGGAGGGCGGCAAGTTCGTCCAGTCAATCAAGTACGGCAGCGAACTCGCTGGGCTGCGCAGCGGTGGCGTGCGGGCACCGCTCAAAGGCCTGAGCGAGGCGGAAAAAGAGACGCTCAAAGGCGTCGTCACTACGATGAAGCGGAACATCGCCTCAATCACCGAGGGTGTCTGAAATGGCCGAGCTCCTGTCCAAAGCCGATTATGCGGCCCTCGCCGCCAAGCTCGAGTTCCGTACCCAGGCGTTCATCGATGGGCAGTTTCGTGACGCGCTTTCGGGAAACACCTTCACCACCACCAACCCGGCCACCGGGGCCGTGCTAGCCGAAGTCGCTGCCTGTGACGAGCGCGATGTCGACGTGGCGGTCGCTGCCGCCAAAGCCGCGTTCGAGGATGGCCGCTGGCATTCGCTGGCGCCAGGCGAACGTAAATCGGTCCTGCTGCGTTTTGCCCAACTGTTGGAAGATAACGCCCATGAGCTGGCTGTCCTGGAGGCGCTGGACAGTGGCAAGCCAATTCGTGAATGTCAGAACACCGACGTCCCAGAGACGATCCATACGCTGCGCTGGCATGCCGAACTGATCGACAAGATCTACGACAGCACCGCCCCGGTCGGTTCAGCGGCAATGACCATGGTGGTCCGCGAGCCTATCGGCGTCGTTGGCCTTGTATTGCCATGGAATTTTCCGTTGCTCATGCTGGCATGGAAGATCGGCCCCTCGCTGGCCGCGGGCTGCTCCATCGTGGTCAAGCCGGCCAAGGAAACGACGCTCAGCGCGCTCCGGGTTGCAGAGCTCGCGCAGCAGGCTGGTCTTCCGGCCGGCGTGTTCAACGTCGTCCCCGGGGGCGGTAAACAGGTGGGCGAACCGATTGGCTGCCATCCGGATGTTGCCATGGTCAGCTTCACCGGCTCGACCGACACCGGCCGGTTATTCTTGAAATACGCCGCGGACTCCAACCTCAAGCGAGTAGTGCTCGAATGTGGCGGCAAGAATCCCGCGGTCGTGATGAACGATGTCGAGGACCTGGATCAGGTCGCGCAGCACGTGGTCAATGGCGCGTTCTGGAACATGGGCGAGAACTGCTCGGCCTCGTCGCGGCTGATCGTTCATGCTGACATCAAGGACGAGTTGCTCAAGCGGGTGGGCGTCTACACGCGCGAATGGAAAATGGGCGACCCGCTGGATCCGGAAAACCGCCTCGGCTCGATGGTCAGCAAAACGCACTTCGAGAAGGTTCGTTCCTATATCGAGCACGCCGCCAGCGAAAACATGGACGTGCTCTTCGGCGGTGACACCGACCAGGGTATTTTCATCGAACCCACAGTGGTTGACGGAGTAGGGCGGGACAATCGATTGTTCCGGGAAGAGATCTTCGGCCCGGTGCTTACGGTTACCACGTTCACGGATATCGATGAGGCGATTCGCCTGGCTAACGACACGGTATATGGTCTGGCCGCTTCGGCTTATACCGGAAGCCTGCGCAACGCGCTGAGGCTGTCGCGTGAGATCCGCGCCGGCATCGTAACCGTCAACTGCTTCGGTGAAGGCGATGCCTCGACACCTTTCGGTGGTTACAAGGAGTCCGGATTTGGCGGGCGCGACAAGTCAATCTGGGCACACGATCAATACACCGAGCTCAAAACGATCTGGATAGATGCGTCTTGATGCTTCGCCCAGCCTGGTAACAGGGCATTGCAATACCCGGCCGCCGCGCTCGCCGGCGGCGGCCACATTCTGATTCACGAACGGCCAGCGGGAGTCCTTGGCGAGCAGCGTCATGCCGTGACGCGAGCACCGGTTCGTGCTGATCATGGTTGCAGTCATGATTTGCGCGGGGAGCAAAGTCGGCTGAAGCCTTACCCGCTTTAATAAACGGTGAGTTGCTGCAGGCCAGACTCCCAAAGCGTTTCGTTGACCTGGGAAGCAAAAGAAGGCCGCTGCTGACCTGAGCCAGCAGCGGCTTATCGTCATTCAATACCCATGCAGAGGTATTTGATTTCCAGGTAGTCCTCGATGCCGTAGCGCGAGCCTTCGCGCCCCAGACCGGACGCCTTGACGCCGCCAAAGGGCGCTTCGGCAGTCGAGATCAACCCGGTATTGATTCCCACCATGCCGTACTCCAGCGCCTCGGCCACTCGGAACACCCGGCCCAGATCTCGGGCGTAGAAATACGACGCCAACCCGAATTCGGTGTCGTTGGACAGCGCAATCACCTCGGCTTCGTCCTTGAAGCGGAACAGCGGCGCCAGCGGGCCGAAGGTCTCTTCCCTCGCTACGGCGGCGTTTCGGGGCACATCGACGAGGATGGTCGGTTCGAAGAAGCTGCCACCCAGCGCGTGCGGCTTGCCGCCGAAGGCGACTCGGGCGCCCTTGCTCACCGCGTCTTCGATGTGTTCCTGGACCTTGGCGACGGCCTTGTCATCGATCAGCGGGCCGGTAGTGGTGCCGTCGTCCAGGCCGTTGCCGATCTTCAGCCGGGCCACGGCGGCAGTGAGCTTTTCGACGAAGGTGTCGTACACGCCATCCTGAACGTACAAGCGGTTGGCGCACACGCAGGTCTGACCGTTGTTGCGGTACTTGGAAATCAGCGCGCCCTCGACAGCGGCGTCCAGGTCGGCATCGTCAAAGACGATGAAAGGCGCGTTGCCGCCCAATTCCAGCGAGACCTTCTTGATGTCGTGCGCGCATTCGGCCATCAACTGCCGGCCGATTTCGGTGGAGCCAGTGAAGGTCAGTTTGCGCACGATGGGGTTGCTGGTCAGCTCACCGCCAACGTCACCTGCGCTACCGGTAACGACGCTAAACACGCCTTTCGGAATGCCGGCGCGCTCGGCCAGTTCGGCCAGTGCCAGGGCGGAGAAAGGCGTTTGCGACGCCGGCTTGAGCACCATGGTGCAGCCTGCGGCCAGGGCCGGGCCGACCTTGCGCGTGATCATCGCGGTGGGGAAGTTCCACGGCGTGATGGCGGCGGTCACGCCGATTGGCTGCTTGATCACCAGCAGGCGCTTATCCGGCTGATGGCCCGGAATCACGTCGCCGTAGACGCGCTTGGCTTCTTCGGCGAACCATTCGAGGAAGGAGGCGGCGTAAACGATTTCGCCTCGGGATTCGGTGAGCGGCTTGCCCTGTTCTCGGGTCATCAGCCGGGCCAGGTCCTCCTGGTTTTCCAGCATCAGTTCATACCAGCGACGCAGCCTGGCGGAGCGCTCCTTGGCCGTCAGCGCGCGCCAGGCGGGCAGGGCCTTGTCGGCCGCTTCGATGGCGCGGCGGGTTTCGGCAGCGCCCATCTTCGGCACATGGCCAATGATCTCGCCGGTGGCGGGGTTGTTGACCTTGATGCTCTGGCCGTTATCGGCGTCCAGCCAAGTACCGTCGACATAGGCTTGCTGGCGAAAAAGCGTGGAATCGTTGAGTTGCATGAGGATCCCTCAAAAGTGATGAGCGCTAGATTCTTGATTCGGTCGGGCGCTCTGACGAGCGCCTGACCGACGCGTCTCGTCACGCCAGCAGGCTGCGGCGCTTGAGCTCGGTGTTGAGGATGAAATCGTTTTCGGAGTAATCCACCGGGCAGTCGATGACGTGTACGCCGGGGGTGCTCAGGCAACGCTCGAGCAGCGGCAGGAAGCCCTCGGCGCTCTCGACCCGATGGCCCTGGGCGCCGTAGCTTTGCGCGTACTGCACGAAGTCGGGGTTGCCGTAGTCCAGGCCGTAATCGGCAAAGCCCATGTTCGACTGCTTCCAGCGGATCATGCCGTAGCCGTCATCGCGCAGGATCACCACGGTCAGGTTCATCTTCAGGCGTACCGCGGTTTCCAGTTCCTGGCTGTTCATCATGAAGCCGCCATCGCCG
The DNA here is from genome assembly GCF_000590475.1 of Stutzerimonas stutzeri. NCBI lineage: Bacteria > Pseudomonadati > Pseudomonadota > Gammaproteobacteria > Pseudomonadales > Pseudomonadaceae > Stutzerimonas > Stutzerimonas stutzeri. The sequence goes on from NZ_CP007441.1 coordinate 933,823, forward strand.
CACACCGCCAGCACCGGGCGGCCGGGATGAACCAGGTGCGCGGCCATGGCCGAGGGCAGGCCCGCGCCCATGGTCGCCAGCGCGTTGTCCAGCAGCACGGTGTTGGGCATGTGTGCCTTGTAGTTGCGGGCGAACCAGATCTTGTACATGCCGTTGTCGAGCGCAACGATGCCGTCGGAGGGCAGCGCGCGGCGCACGTCGGCCACCAGCCGTTGCGGGTAGATCGGAAAACGCGGGTCGTCGGCGCCTTCGGCAAGCTGCGCCTCGTTGGCCTCGCGGATCGCCAGCAGGCGGGTGAAATCCCAGTGCGAGGTGTCGGTCAGCGCCTCGTCGATCTGCCAGACGGCGTTGGCGATGTCGCCCACGACCTCGATCTGCGGGAAGTACACCGGGTCCACTTCGGCGGAGCGGAAGTTGATGTGAATGACTTCGGCGCCGCCCTGCACCATGAAGAACGGTGGCTTCTCGATCACGTCGTGGCCGACGTTGACGATCAGGTCGGCGCTCTCCACCGCGCGGTGCACGAAATCACCCGCCGACAGCGCGGCATTGCCGAGGAAGCACGGGTGACGCTCGTCGACCACGCCCTTGCCCATCTGCGTGGTGACGAAGGGAATGCCGGTCTTGTCGATCAGCTGCTTGAGTACCTTGGCGGTCATCTTGCGGTTGGCGCCGGCACCGATCACCAGGATCGGGCTGCGCGCCGCCTGCAGCTTGGCAACAGCGGCCTCGATGGCTTTGTGCTCGGCGACCGGGCGGCGGTGCAGGCTGCGCGGAATCGGCAGGCTGTCGGTCTGCTCGGCGGCGATGTCCTCGGGCAGTTCGAGGTGCACGGCGCCGGGCTTCTCTTCCTCGGCCAGGCGGAAGGCTTCACGCACGCGCGAGGGAATGTTGTCGGCCGACGCCAACTGGTGGGTGTACTTGGTCAGCGGGCGCATCATTCCGACGACGTCGAGGATCTGGAAGCGGCCCTGCTTGGACTTCTTGATCGGCTTCTGGCCGGTGATCATCAGCATCGGCATGCCACCCAGGTAGGCGTAGGCACTGGCGGTCACCAGGTTGGTCGCCCCTGGGCCCAGTGTCGACAGGCTGACGCCGGTCTTGCCGGTCAGGCGACCGTAGGTGGCGGCCATGAAGCCGGCCGACTGCTCATGGCGGGTGAGTACCAGCTTGATCTTGGACCTGCGCAGCGATTCGAGCAGATCGAGGTTCTCTTCACCCGGGATGCCGAAGACGTATTCCACGCCTTCGTTTTCCAGACATTGCACCACTACATCGGCGGCCTTGGCCATTTCTCTCAGTACCTCGGTTGGGGTGAACGTGCACAGCCGACTCATACACGGAGCCAGACCATCGCTTGAATACATAGCTCAAGGGCCGCGTTGTTGCGCGGCCCTCGATGCAGTTGAAAAATGTCGACAGCGGCTATCGCATGCTTCCCGCCAGCTTGCGAGTCTTGCTCGGCTGCCTGGCCGGCTTCGGACTGTTGTTCAGAGACGCCGCCTGCTGCAGATCCAGCGAGCCCGTTTCTGGAGCCAGCCACCAGGACGCCAGCGCACCGAACAGCGAGATGGCAGCGGCGATGTACATGGTGTTGGCGATCCCGAGCGATGCCAGCGAGATGGGTACCAGGTAGGTGCCGAGCGCGGCGCCAATGCGTGACAAGGAAGTCGCCAGGCCAACGGCGGAGGCACGGATCTCGGTGGGGAACAGTTCGTTGGGGTAGACGTACTCCAGCACCTGAGCGCCGCCGATGAACAGGGCGTAGGCACCGAACAGCAGCAGTGTGAGCATTGGCGAATGATCGGGGAAAATGCCCAGCAGCATCAGCGCCATGCCCGACCACAAAAAGCTGTGAATCAGCATGGTGCGGCGGCCCATCGAGCCCATCAGTTTGGTCGCAACCAGGCAGCCGACGGCGAACAACGCGGTGATCGCGATCGATCCGTAGCTGGCCCAGTCCCCGGTGAGTTTCAGCGCCAGCAGCACTTTCGGGGCGAAGGCGTAGATGGCGAACAGCGGGATGATGGCACAGGTCCAGAACAGCGTGATGAATGCCATGCGCTTGCCGTAGCCGGAATGGAACAGCGCCCATACCGAAACACGGTCTTCCTTGGCGGGCTCAGGCAGGTCGGTAATCGAGTAATCCGGGCCGTAGACCTTCTTGATGACGGCATCGGCCTCAGCTGCACGGCCGCGGTTGATCAGCCAGCGAGGCGACTCAGGAGTGCCGCTGCGTGCGATCAGGAACAACACGCCGGGCACCACGGAGCTGGCCAACACCCAGCGCCACGCATCCGCGCCGCCAAAGGCCAGGACGAGCTCACCAACCAGATACGCCACAGCCGCACCGACGAACCACATGAACACCATGGCCGCCAGTAGCGTGCCGCGCTGCTTGCGTGGCAGGAACTCGGCCAGCAAGGAGGTGGCAATGGGGTAGTCGGCGCCGACGGCGATACCGATCAGCAATCGCCAGACGAACAGCAGCCAGGCCGACTCGACCCAGAATTGCGCGACGGAAAGGCCCATGATCGCCACCAGATCGATGAGATAGAGCACTTTGCGGCCGTAGCGGTCGGTGAACCAACCACCGAGAAAACCGCCCAGGAACACGCCGATCAAGGCGGACGCGGCAATTAGGCCTTCCCAGATTGACGTGAGCTGCAATGCAGCGCTGAGCTGCACCATCACCACGCCCAGGATGCTCAGGACGTAGCCGTCCAGAAACGGGCCGCCGGCCGAGTACACGGCCAGCTTACGGTGGAAATTATTGAGCGGGGCATCCTCTACGGATCGATGGGGCCTGGACATAGGGCTCTCCTCTTTTGTTGTTGTTACGCACAGGCGCTCGGCGGCATGGTTCATGCCGATCCGGAGCGTTGGCGGAGTCGTTGCGGCTAGCGGTTTGGTCGGGTCAGCAAGGCATCCAGAACGATTTCACAGGCAGCGCCCCAGGGCGCGCTCGCTTGCTGATGGTTCAGTACATCCAGGCCGTTTGCGGTAAAGGTGCCTGGCGTGGCGATGTTCTGTCCCAGGGTGCTCAGCGCGTGTTCGGGTTGATGCCGAGCGCTGGCCACGCAATCCTGGAGATTGCCCAGCACCAGATCCCTCGCTTTGTCGGAAGGAAGGCCTTTTTCGGTGAGCCACTGCTGCAAATCATGCAGCAGGAAATAGAACCAGCCGTTCATGCAGGCCGCGACAGTGGCCAATTCGAACGCCGGCTCTTGGTCCAGCACCACCAGATTGCCAAGTGATTTCAGGGCACGCTCGGCCTCTGCATCGGGCGGACAGACCACCACCATGGATTGATTGATCTGCGCTGCGTACGAGAGCATGGCCCGGATGCAGCGCGCCTCTGGAAAGTGCTCGGCCAGTGCATCAAGGCTGACGCCCGCAGCGAGCGAGATCAGCAACTGCCCCGGTTTCAGCGTGACTTCGCGGGCAACCACCGGCACGGCTTCGGGGCGCACGCCGAGCAGCAAGCAATCAGCACGATCGACGACCGCCTGATTGCTTTCCATCAGATGGCATCCGCTATCGGCTAGCAGTGATGTGGCACGCTCGTGGTTGCGCGGTGAAAGATAGATGTTGCCGTCGTAGCCACCGCGGCGAAGGCCGAGAACCACCTTTTCGGTTAACTCGCCAACGCCCAGAATGCCTAGGTTCTGCATGAATCTTCCCTCGGCGGGTCCGCCTTCGGTCTCGGCGCGTGGCCGGCTCGACAAGGCGGAACAGTGCTCGTTTGGTTCGGCTACGCACACGCATGCGTTCGTATGCCAACCGAGTTTTTATTGTGTCGTCGAGCCTGAAGCTGAATAACCGAGCTCAATTCAAGCCGAGCGTTAGCTGCAACAGGCCGCGCTGTTGAATGACTATCTCACCGGTTCCTATCGACGCCATATAACAGACGGGACAACTGATATGAGGTTCTAGAGGCTGCGGACGAGTCGCTGTGCCTGGCATCTGGCCGCCGGAATCTCAACTGAAGCGCTAGGGCGACGCGAAACGCAGCGTCCGTTTGAATGGTTTTAAAGGGCCAGCAACGCCTGGCGCGCGTTGGCTACGGCCCGCCAATGCGTGAATCACTTTTGCCTGTGGCGGCTGGGTTACGCCGATCCATGGGAACAGCTTCCGCGCCTGCTTCTAACGGCCAAGCGCACCGTGCCATGGCCCTGTCAGCGTTATACGGGGTGTGGCAATTTTGCTGACAATCGTCATTTTCTTTATAGGCGGGAAAAGGGCGCCGCCGCAGAATCGACTTACATATCGAGAAGGTCGCCTGTCGTGCAAATACAACAACTCCCTGCTGACGATAACGGCTGTGGCTGGTTTCATCTCAGCAAGCAACGCATTCCTCGGCCGCCCCATAGCGGTCATACGTCTACGCGCTGGGCGGTGATTGGCGCTGGCTTTACAGGTTTGGCCGCGGCGCGCCAGTTGGCGTTGAAATTCCCCAATGACGGCGTCGTATTGGTCGAGGCCCAGCAGGTTGGCTTCGGCCCTTCGGGCAGGAACTCAGGCTTCGCGATCGATCTGCCTCACGACATCGGCGCGCCTGATTACATCGGTGATCCCGCGACGGCGCGCTTGAGCCTGAAGCTGAATCTCGCTGCGCAGGGCATCATTCGGAACCTCGTCACCGAGCACGGCATCGATTGTCAGTTGAATCCGGTCGGCAAGTACCAGGCCGCAATCGAGGAGAAAGGCCTCAGGGTCCTTGATGCCTATAGAGCTGGCCTGGAAAAACTCGGGCAGGCGTACGACATTATCGAAGCTCGCGATTTGCCGGAGCACATTGGCAGCGCGTTCTACCGCAAGGCCCTTTACACGCCCGGCACCATCCTTTTGCAGCCGGCCGCACTGGCGAAAGGGCTGGCCGATAGCCTGCCGAACAACGTCAGCCTGTACGAAGGCACGCCGATCAAGGGCGTCGAGTACGGCGACTCGATCGTACTCAAGCATGACCACGGCACCATCACCGCTGACAAACTGGTGCTGACCAACAATGCCTTCGCATCTGAATTCGGCTTCCTGAAGGGTCGTCTGCTGCCTGTTTTCACCTACGCCAGCATGACCCGCCAACTGACCGAGTCCGAACAGGCCCGTCTGGGCGGCAAGCCTGTCTGGGGCATCATTCCGGCCGATCCGTTTGGCAGCACCCTGAGGCGCACGCCGGATCAGCGGCTACTGGTACGCAATGGCTTCAGCTTCAACCCCAGCGGCAAGAGCAATCAGGCGTTCCTGCGCCGGGTAGCGACCGCCCATCGCGAATCGTTCGACCGACGTTTCCCCATGCTTCCGGGCGTCAAGTTTGAATACACGTGGGGCGGTGCCTTGGGGATGACGCGTAACCACGCCTCGCACTTTGGGACGCTGGCAACGAATGTTTATGGCGCCCTTGGCTGCAACGGGCTGGGTATTACCCGCGGAACCATTACCGGAACGCTCATCGCCGATTGGCTAGCGGGCGAGCGCAATGAGCTGATCGACTTCCTGATCGCCGCTGAAGGGCCCAACCGTAACCCCCCCGAGCCGTTTCTTTCGATCGGCGTCAACGCCAATTTGCGCTGGGGGCAATACAAGGCCGGTATGGAAAGTTGATCGGTGCTCACAACCCGGGCAAGCGGTCGTCTAGTCGTGCCTGTGTCTTGGAGTCCTTATTCAGCACAGGCAACGTTGCAGCGTCGTTCTTTCTCGTTACGCGCTGCACCCATAAGTATTCCCACGAACCTGGCGTATCGGCTTCCAGTGCGCCAGGTGCCACGTCTTATCGATTACCTACAGCCATAACCCGACCATTCATTCGCGCCCGAATCTGTCGTCAGGCGCACATCGCACGGAGCCATACGGATGTCCAAAACAGTAACCGTCATCAAGAACGCTGAAAACTCGCCGCTGACCGGCGAACTCACGCCCGCCAAGTTGCCTGTCGGAGAGGTGGTTGCCCAGTCGCGTCTCGGACAGGACACCACCATTGAAGCGTCCGACGCCTCGGTCGGCATCTGGGAGTGCAGCCCGGGCAAGTTTCGCCGTCACATCATGAACCGCGAATTCAGCCATGTGATCGCGGGCTGGTGCATCTTCACGCCGGACGGCGGAGAGCCCGTCGAACTGCGGGCTGGCGACGCGGTGTTCTTCCCGGCCAATTGCGAAGGCGTCTGGGACATTCGTGAGCAGTTCCGCAAGACCTACGTCATCTTCTAAAGGCGACCGCCATGATTGAACGTATCGACGCATCACCCAGAGCCAGCAAGCTGATCATCGTCGGTGATCGTGTGGAAACGTCCGGTCTGGTAGCCGAGGATTGCTCGGCGCCAATCAGCGGCCAGACGGCGGATGTGCTGGCGCAACTCGACGGGCTTCTGAAACGCGCCGGTGTCGGTCGTGAGGGGCTGATTCGTGTGCAGATCTGGCTCGCTGACATGAAGGATTTTGAAGCGATGAATCAGGTATATGACGCCTGGGTCGGTGGAGAAAATCAGCCAGCCCGAGCCTGTGTCGGGGCGCAACTGGCCAGCCCGGACTATCTGATCGAGATTCAGGGATGGGCGCATCGTCCTCAGCGGTAAAGGGTCGCGTTCATGAGAGAGCGAAACTCGATGAGCACTGAGCGGGCGGCATCAAGCGCGCTGCAAGGTCGCAAAACGATCGCCGCGAAGGATGCTCATTGGCAACCCATGCATGTCGCTGACATCAAGCTTGATGGTGTCACCATGCATCTGCTGGTCGAGGCTGATGACCGTTGGCGCAGCTACTGGATGAAAATGGAGGCCGGTTCGCGCTCCATCATGCACAGGCACTCTGCGACCGAAATGCTGATCGTGGTGGAGGGCTCGGTGACGGATTGCGACGGCGCAGTATTTCGCGCAGCCGATGTCGTGGTGTATTCGGTCGGCTCGACCCACGTGCTGTCATCGCCACGGGGCTGCACGTTGCTCGTGGTGGAAAGCTGTGCTTCGACCCTGGCGTAGTCGCCAGGGCATCACATCTGCCCTGGTGCTCGGAGGCCAGACCTGCCGATCCGGGCTCAGTGCCCGGAGTTGATCAGTTTCTCGACGTCGTGGCGGCGTTTGCGGAACGAGCAAGGCGTTTCGCCGAACTGTTTGCGAAACCAGAGGATGAAGTGCGACGCATCCGAAAAGCCTGTGGCATAGGCGATCTGGGTGATGTGTTGGCTGGTATTCATCAGCAGTTTCTTTGCATGATCGAGGCGCAGTTTCCGCCAGTATTGAGCAGGCGACTCGTTGGTGTTGGACATGAATGCGCGATGCAGCTGGCGCTCGTTCGTGCCGATGCTTTTCGCAACTGCACGCAGCGAGCTTGGTGTGTCGATGTGGTTGCGCATGTAGGCGATGGCACGTTCCACCATCTCGTTTTTGTAGACATGAAGCTCGGTGACGGGCGCCTTTTCGTTCGTCGCCAGGCGCTGGATTTCTTCGTCATCGACCAGCAGGTATTCAAGACCTTTTTGCGCGCGTATCGAACCGCAGTGACGACTGATCAGGTTGGCAGCCAGGTCGATGGCCGTTCCGCCCGGGCAGGTGGTGATGCCATCGTCATCGACGAAGCTCTTGTCCACCAATACATCGGCATCCGGGAAGCGCTCCATGAACTCTTCGCGAGTGGTGAAGTGCACGGCGCAGCGGCGACCATTGAGCAGCCCGGCCTTGCCGAGCACGAAAGAGCCGGAGCACAGGGCGATGATCGGGGTCTTGGCTGCATGCAGTTCGCACAAAAGATCCAGCAACCACTGCGGCGGATCGCGTGTTTCACTCAGCAGGCCGCCCGCCAGGATCACGTAATCGTATTCGCCGATGACGCTGAGTGGCTTGGTTGGGGAGATCGGCATGCCACAACTTGCGGTCACCGGTTGATCATTGCAGGTCATCCAGTCCCATTTGCAGAAGATCTGCTGGCTGCGGAAGGATTTGTCGGCGGCAAATCGAAGCGAGTCCACCAATCCGGCGACCGGGACCAGGGTGAAGTGATTCATCAGGATGAAGCCGACCCGCAGGTCAGGCTTTATCAGGTTGTCCACGGCGATCTCGGCGGACGGTTCGTATGCGCTTGAAGTCTTCATTATTTTTGTCCTCGCGCCCATGTTCCATCGCGGATGACAGGGCGGATCAGGCATCGCTCGAGCATCCAGCCTCGAATCGCTTACGCGTCATGCTGTGCCCAGCTGTAAGAGTAATCCTGTCGGGCTGTCTGAAACATAACATCCGACACGTGGTATAGAAGATTTCGGACATTCGCTGGTTTTGCTATCAAAAAGCCATCGCGCAGCTGCCCGCCTTCATCTCAAAGTGAGCTGTTGCCCGTTTCTCCGGCATTGGGCTTCTAACAATTGTCCGTATCCTGATAGTGACCACCCGGTGGACTCGGCACCATTGTCTCGAACCGTTTTCACTCTGGGTGAACAGACATGTACCGTGGTTTTTGGTATGCACAGGCCCTCGATCGCGAGAGCCATCTTGCCCCACCACTTGAAGGCAACGATCAAGCCGACGTTTGCATCATTGGCGGAGGCTTTCTCGGACTCTGGTCGGCCATCCGACTCAAGCAGGCCCATCCTGACTGGCGAATCGTAGTGATCGAGCGCGATCGCTGCGGCGCGGGTGCAAGCGGCCGTAACGGTGGCATCGCCACCAACTGGTGGGCCAAGTACCTGTCGGTCATGAGTATCTGCGGTGAGAAAGAAGCCCACCGAATCTGTATGGCTGCCGAATCGGCCATCGACGAGATTGGCAGCTTTTGCCGCGAGCATGGCATCGATGCTCAATACCGTAAGGATGGCTGGCTGTGGACGGCCAGCAACAAGCGCCAGGTCAATTCCTGGAAGATCCTCACCGACAGCCTCGAGCGCCACGGAGTGAACCCGTTCCAGACGCTGACGCCGGAGCAGGTGCGCCAGCGAACCGGTTCGCCGCGGATGATGGGCGGTATCTTTGACCCTAATGCTGCGACCGTGCAGCCAGCGATGCTGGCCCGCGGCCTGCGTCGTGTTGCCCTTGAACTCGGCGTCTGCATTTATGAAAAGACCCCGTTGACGAATCTGGAGCGGTCCGATGTTCCGGTCGTCCATACCGAGCGCGGAAAAATCCAGGCGAAGAAAGTCGTCGTGGCCATGAACGCTTGGGGCGCTCAGTTCCCGGAATTGCGTCGGATGATCGCGATCATGTCCAGTGACATGGTGGCAACGGCGCCGGTCAAGGAACGCCTCGATCAGATGGGGTTCAGTGGTGGCGAGTGCATCACCGATTCGCGCACTGTGCTCAATTACTACCGCAACACGACCGAAGGCCGCATCGTGTTCGGCAAGCCGCTGGGCCAGTTCGGCTTCGCCGGGAAGATTGGCGATCTGTACGAGCGTCCCTCTCCGGCTGCCGACAAGGTCACCGAAGAGATGCGCAGCTTCTATCCGCAACTGGCCGATGTGCCCATCGTCAGCAACTGGACGGGGCCCATCGACCGCGCGATGAAAGGCCTGCCGAACTTCGGCCGGCTCGGCGGCCATCCGAACATCGTGTTCGGCATCGGCTTCTCGGGCAATGGCGTGGCGACTACCGTCTTCGCCAGCCGGATCATCAAATCCCTGGTCGAAGAGGCCAACGACGAGTGGGCGAATTGCGGTCTGGTCAATCAGAAAATGCAGTTGTTTCCCCCGGAGCCCTTCCGCTTCGTCGGTGCGCACTTGGTGCGAAATGCCCTGGTCCGCAAGGAGTCGCTTGAAGACCACGACCAGGACGCCGGCTTCCTGACCAATCAGCTTGCGGCACTGGCTCCAGCCGGTTACGTCCCTGCACAGAAGAAATAAGGACTGCCCATGAAGCATCGCGTCGTATTTCTGGACGATGAAGGCATAGGCCCTGGGGTCATTACGCCCCAGCTGCCTTTCGAGCACGAGTGGTCCAGTTACGTTTACACCCGCCCCGATCAGGTTCTGGAACGTTTGCAGGGCGCCACCATCGCCATGACCTGCAGCGTTCCGTTGCGCGAAGAGCACCTCGCACAATTGCCGGATCTGCAGATGATCTCCCTGGCGCTGACCGGCACCGATATCGTCGATATGGACTATTGCCGCGCCCGCGGTATTGAAGTCACCAACGTGCCCGGTTACGCCACCAATACGGTGGCCGAGCATTCCCTGGCGATGATGTTCGAGCTCTTTCGCAAGGTCTCGAGCTACCACCGCGTGATGCAGCAGGTGCGTGACGGCAGCCATGAAACGAAGAACATCTATTTCGACTTCCCGATCCGCGATCTGCGTGGCCGGGTGATTGGTATCGTGGGTAATGGGCCCATCGCCAAGCGCGTCGCTGAACTCAGCAAAGCCATCGGCATGGACGTGATCGTCTATGACCGCGGCGGCCGTTACGAAGGCGCGAACTTCGTACCGCTGGATGTTCTGCTGCAGCGCAGTGACGTGGTGATGATCAACTGCCCGCTTACGGATGAAACCTTGAACCTGATCGATGCCGATGAGTTGGCGCAGATGAAGTCAGACGCGGTGGTGATCAATACCGGGCGGGGCGGCATCGTCAACGAAGCCGCCCTAATCGAGGCCGTCGAGCAGGGTCGTATCGGTGGCGCTGCATTGGACGTGGTGGTCGATGAGCCGGTCCAGCCGGATAACCCGCTGTTCCGCCTCATCGACCGTCATAACTTCATTCTCAACCCCCATGTGGCCTGGAGCAGTCAGGATTCTATGCAGGGGTTGATCAGCCGCTCCCTCGATAACATCACGGCGTTCGTCAATGCGAGCCCAAATGAGGGAAAACGTGCCGGAGCAGCACAATGAGCGCAGGTATCAAAAGCAGTTTCGTCAATGGCGCGTTCGTAGCTCCGCGTGGCGACGAGCAGATCCTCGAGAACCGCAACCCGTCGAATCCGAGCGAGATCGTTGATTGCTTCGTCCGCGCCGATGCCGAGCTCGCCAACCAGGCGGTCGAGGCGGCCCACGCTGCCGCTGCGCAGTGGGCGAACAGCAATCCGCAGCTGCGTGCCGATGTGCTGGATCGCATCGGCAGCGAAATACTGGCGCGCCGCGAAGAGCTGGCCACGCTGCTGGCCCGAGAAGAAGGCAAGGTGGTGCGTGAGGCGCTGGGTGAAGTTGATCGCGCCGGCCGCTCGTTCAAATTCTATGCACAGGAAGCGCTGCGTGCCTCTGGCGAAAAGTACGATTCCGTACGCGCCGGCGTGGGCATCGACGTCACCCGCCATCCGGTCGGTGTGGTCGGTATCATCAGCCCGTGGAATTTCCCGATCGCCATCCCGGCCTGGAAGATTGCACCGGCGCTTTGCTTTGGCAACTGCGTGGTGTTCAAGCCCGCCGAACTGGTGCCGTCGTCGGCCTGGGCACTGGCTGAAATCATTTCTCGCTCAGGCTTGCCGGCCGGTGTGTTCAACATGCTCATCGGCCCGGGCCGTAGCGTGGGCGATACCGTCATGCGTCACCCGTTGGTCAAGGCCATCAGCTTTACCGGCTCCGAGCAGACCGGCCGCCAGATCGCCGGCATCGCCATCGAGCGCATGGCCAAGGTGCAGCTGGAGATGGGCGGCAAGAACCCGCTGATCGTCCTGGACGATGCCGACCTGGACATCGCCGTGGACGTTGCGCTGCAGGGCTCGTTCTTCTCCACCGGCCAACGCTGCACGGCCAGCTCCCGGCTGATCGTCACCGAAGGCATCTACACCGAATTCACCCAACGGCTGACCGAGCGCACCCGGGCGCTGAAGGTCGGCGATGCGCTGGATCCCGCTACGGACATCGGCCCGGTGGTGGATCCGAAGCAGCTTGAGGTCGATCTGGGTTACATCCAATCCGGCGTTGCCGAAGGTGCGAGTCTGGCCTGCGGTGGCAAGCGTCTGGAACGCGAGGGCGGTGGCTATTATCTCGAGCCTGCGCTGTTCCTCGACGTGAAGCCGGAAATGCGGATTTACCGCGAAGAGATCTTTGGACCCGTCCTGAGCGTGCTGAAAGTGCGCGACTACGAAGAAGCCTTCGCGGCGGCGGAAGACACGCCCTACGGCCTGTCGGCTGGCATCTGCACGCAGTCGCTCAAGTACGCCGAGCATTTCAAGCGCAACTCGTCCGCCGGGATGGTGATGGTCAACCTGCCAACCGCTGGCGTCGATTACCACGTGCCCTTCGGCGGCAACCGTGGCTCCAGCTATGGGGCACGCGAGCAGGGCACTCATGCGCGCGATTTCTTCACCAAGGTCAAGACCAGCTATCAACTGACCTGAACCGTGCGACCACGCTTTGCTGCTCACCAGGGTCCCCGGTGAGCAGCTTTTTTTTGTCTTGAGTTTTTATACCCGCCTTACCGGCTGCTTGTTCGCGACTGCTAACGTGATCGGCCGCCTCATCGAGATGAGGCGGCCGATCAGCATTGCTTAGATGACCGAGGCACTGGCGCGGTAGTGGTCCAGCAGAGCCTGGA